>JAPLSW010000057.1 GCA_026398435.1 Chlamydiota bacterium
GGAAGAACTCCAGATTTTAGCTCAGATGAACCAAGCTCGCGCTTAACATCCCTATCCCCCTCAAGGCAACTTGAGGAGTTAATTATCCTTCTTGTTTTTTTAGGCCACTCGCAAGAGTGGCCTTTTTTTTGGCTTAATGGGAATAGATCTCATTTTCCGTAAAGAAGAAGGAGATCTCTTTTTTTGCAGCATCCCGGCTATCAGAGCCGTGAACGGCATTCTTTTCAACGTTTGCAGCAAATAGGGCCCTAAGAGTTCCGGGTGCTGCATTTTGGGGGTTGGTAGCTCCCATAATCTCTCGATTTCGAGCCACTGCATCCACACCTTCTAATACCTGCACAAATACAGGTCCTGAACTCATAAACTCCACGAGTGACTTATAAAAAGGTCGCTCCTTGTGTGCCAGGTAGAAGGCGGCAGCTCTTTCTGGGGTGAGCTTTACCATCTTCGCTGCTATGACTTTTAAGCCCTCTTTTTCAAAGCGGGCGGAGATCTCCCCTATATGATTTCCAGCGACTGCATCGGGCTTTACAATAGAGAGGGTCCTTTGGACTGGAGGGGTCTCACAGTCACAGGCTGAGAGGGGGGCAAAGAAGGAGGCAAGTAGCGCTATCATATATCCAAAAAATTTATTCATAAGGAACCTGTTTTTGAGGGTTTAAAGAGGTTCATTATAGTAGAAATGAGACTTTTTTAGGGGACCAAAGAGTCAATAAAAACAATAGTTTACAGAAAATAAGCTCTGTTCTTTACCATTAAGCGCTACCTTGGTAAAATCAAGCCCTTTTTTATCAAAGACCAAGAATTATGAACGAAGCCTTATTTTTTACCCACTGCGCTATAGTACTCCTGTTTACCCTCGGGGCCTTAAGACTCGGAAAAGAAGCTCTACTTGCCTGGACATGCATCCAGGCGCTGCTTGCCAATCTTTTTGTCCTTAAACAGATGGATCTATTTACCCTAACTGTCACCTGCAGCGATGTGTATGCGGTAGGGGGGATTTTAGGGCTTAATTTACTACAGGAGTATTTCGGAGTAGAGAGCTCTAAAAAAGCTGCTAGAAGCTGCTTTTATTTCATGATCTTCTTTGCTCTTGTTTCTAAGGTCCACCTTTTGTATGCCCCAAGCTCCTTTGATACGACACATAGCTCCTATGATACGATTCTAACTGCGGCTCCCAGGATCTTAATTGCATCACTTTCTTCGTTCTTTTTGGTCCAACAGGTAGATATTAGGCTTTTTTCATGGATTAGAGGAAGATTTCCGGGCCTCGAGCTTGCCTATAGGAATGCGATGTCTCTTTTTGTAACGCAGCTGCTCGATACTATCCTCTTTAGCTTTTTAGGGCTCTATGGCCTTGTAGAAAACATTCTGCATATCATAGTCGTAAGCTTCCTTGTCAAAGTAGCAGTCATCCTCTCTTCTGTCCCTTTAATGACCCTTGCTAAAAAATTCATCCGAAAAACCGAAGGCCTACCAATATGAGTTATTTCTCCTTTGAACTTATCCACACCTCAAAAAAATCAAGAGCTAGAGTTGGAAGGATCCACACCCCCCACGGCATTATAGATACACCCAACTTTGTTGGGGTCGGCACACATGGAACACTAAAAACTTTAGACAATTCCCAAGTGGAAAATATCGGACTGCAATTGATGTTCTGCAATACCTATCACCTCATGCTGCAGCCGGGCACTGAAATAATACGCAACGCTGGTGGACTCCATACATTCATCCAAAGAAATATGCCGATCATTACCGATTCCGGCGGATTTCAGGTGTTTAGCCTTGCCTATGGATCAGTGGCCGATGAGCTCAAAAGCAAAGGAACTAAAAAGCAAGATGGGATGGTAATTAAAATCACCGAAGATGGGGTCTTATTCAGATCCTATAGAGACGGCAGCAAAATGCTTTTAACACCTGAAACCTCCATTGCTGCACAAAAAGACTTAGGCGCTGATATCATGATCTGCTTCGATGAGCTCCCCCCCTATCATATCGATCCGAGCAAGCTCAAAACGTCCCTTGACAGAACTCATAGATGGGAAAAAAGATCCCTTGAGGCCCATAAGCAAAACCCGCAAAACCAAGCGCTCTACGCTGTCATCCATGGGGGGGTAGATCCAGACTTACGAAGACTCAGCTGTGAATATCTCACAACGCTTGATTACGATGGATTTTCCATTGGTGGGAGCCTTGGTAAGACCAAGCAAGAGATGCATACTATGCTATCGATGGTGATGCCAAGACTTCCCTGTGACAAGCCTAACCATTTGCTCGGGATCGGCGATTTAGAATCAATTGAGATGTGTGTTCCTCTCGGAATTGACACCTTTGATAGCTCCTATCCAACAAGAGCTGCAAGGCATGCAGTACTGCTTACAGAAAAGGGGAATCTAAAGGCTACACAGGCAAGTAATGCAACGAATTTCGGCCCTATAGAAGAAGGGTGTAGCTGCTTTACCTGTCAGAAATTTTCCCTCGCTTACATCCATCATCTTTTCAAAGCAAAGGAGATGACAGCACTAACCCTTGCCACAATCCACAACTTGCACTATATGGTAAGCCTGATGAAGCGCTACAGAGCAAAGATCTTAAATGATGAGATTTAAGCTTTAGCAGAGAGAGCCATTTCTTTGCTTTTAAGGATTTGCTCTCTGTAACAGCTATAGCAAGTAGGATAATACCTTTCTTCAGCTCCCAGCTGCACAACAGGTCCATCAAAGCAGTATTGACCTTCGAGTTTAAAAGGGGATGGTGAGAAAAAAGATTAAGAACTCATCTTCGATTTAATAAGACGTTAAAATCTATAATTGAAGAGAAGAAATCGCTTTCTATAACTTTTTCATCTACTCCACACACATGAATCAACACAGGACGAATTGATAAATTTTTCGGCAACGATAAGCTTGTAATTTTCTGTTTTACTTCATCGATAACACTCTCAGTAACCTCTTTGCTACTAAACTTAACTTCACACAAATAGCATGTCCCAAACTTTGTTTGTATAAAATAATCAATCTGACACCCTGACTTATTCTTGGTTTTGCGCTGAAAAAAGGGATTATCATTGACTATCTCTGAAACATCTATTCCTAATACCTCGTGAATGATTTTCCGATTACTTAAGACTAGATTTTCAAACTGAAAACCCATCACAGAAGACCAGCTTGAGAGCAATTTCATTCCTTCTCTTTCAATTTTCTTTTTATTAGGGCTGATATACTTAAGGTAAAATCGCAAATAATTATCTTTTAACCGATAGTGGCTCAATTTGGAATCAGTGCAAACATGTATGGTCACAGTGGCGGCAGATTCGGAAAAAACTTCCAGTGGCGCTTGCAGCGCATTTCCGGGCGACGAAAGTCGATCCTTTGAGTAGACCGGGCGACGAAAGTCGATCCTTTGAGTAGACGCAAGTCTGCTCATTGAGATAGGGGAATACCTCCTTCTCGGTCTTTGTTGGTGAGACTCCAACACACGAACCGTCGATAACACTGCTTGATCGACGTACTATACTTGTCTATGAAATGTGTAGATTTGTCTAGTTATTTAGAAGCGGTAAAGCATATTAAGTTCCTTGTTTTAGTCACAAATCTACCAAAACAACATTTATCACCAAAATAAAAAAACGCGATTTAGTGATACAAAAAAGCGCAAGGCTCTGACAGAGAAGTCTTTAAAAAAATTGAAATGCCTATTTGTCTACCTTAAATACGAAATTGGGTAAAGAACTACTAGATAGAGTTACAAATAACCTAGGCTTAAGTAAAACAGAAGGAGAGCATCGCGCAGTCCTTACTTAATTTGAATCAATCCACAACTTGCACTATATGGTAAGCCTGATGAAGCGCTACAGAGCAAAAATCTTAAATGATGAGATTTAAGCTTTAGCAGAGAGAGCCATTTCTTTGCTTTTAAGGATTTGCTCTCTGTAACAGCTATAGCAAGTAGGATAATACCTTTCTTCAGCTCCCAGCTGCACAACAGGGCCATCAAAACAGGCCTGTCCATCGATATGTCGCAGATTTAAAATAGACTTCCGATTGCAAAAGTGGCAGGTTGCCTTTACCTCTTCGATAGAGTCAGCTACTTCTAAAAGGCGTAGAGCTCCTGCAAAGAGCTTGGCTTTAAAATCTGTGCGGAGTCCATAACAAATGACCGGGATCTGTTTTAAGAAGGTAACCTCTCTTAGCTGATCGATATGCAGCGGAGAGATGAACTGAACCTCATCTACAAGAATGCAGTCGATATCTTGGTAGTCTATGCTCAAAAGATCGGTGCCCGGGGCTATGAGAAGATCCGCTACCATCTCAAGACCGGCTCTTGAGCGGATATGCTCTTTTCCAAAGCGGACATCTAGGTCCGGTTTAAAAAGAAGAATTTTTTTTCCTTGCTGCCGATAGTTATGAGCTACAGCTAGAAGATTTAATGTTTTTGCACTCCCTACAGTCCCATACCTAAAATATAACTTTGCCATAATTTACAACCTACACTATGTTAAGAACACATTAAACCTAAAAACTATGATGCGAGACGCCGACGTAAATTTCCGATATTACTCATAACACCCGATTAAATCGAAGGGAGAAATTATTTCATGCTGCTAACTGAACTTACCATAAAAACCTTTACCGGACATGCGATACGCCCCTACCTCTCAAGTCTTGCAAGACTAAGCGTTGAGGTATTTAAGGAGTACCCCTACCTCTGCGATACCCATCCGGAAATTGAGATCGACCTTGTTAAAAGATACCCCCTATCAGAGCAGTCTATTGCTGTGATCCTTTTTGAAGGATCAACAGTTGTTGGAGCAGCTACCGGCATCCCTCTTAAAGAGGAATCTGAGGAGCTTCAAAGGCCTTTTAAGGAGCTGGGTCTCGATACAAGTAAGTATTATCACTTTGGAGAAGCCCTTCTACTAAAGCCCTATAGGGGCAGAGGTGCTGGGCACCACTTTTATGAACTAAGAGAGCAATATGCTAAAAAGCTTGGTGGCTTTGAATTTGCCTGTTTCTTTATGAAAGATCGACTCGAAGATGATCCCTTAAAACCTATAGACTACTACCCTCTTGATGATTTTTGGAGAAAACGGGGATTTATCCATCATAAAGAGCTTAGCTTGATTCAAACATGGAAAAGCTTTGAAGAAGAAACTGCTTCAGAAAAAGAATGCAGTTTCTGGATTAAAAAACTCTAGGACTGCACTTCAAAGGAATTGAGAAATTCCTCTTGTTGCAATTTATGAGCTAATGATGGTGGATAAGAAACAGTAAGCCGAAATAACGTGGTTCCTACAAGAATAAGCCGCCCTTGCACATCTTCACCCTCTTGGCTGTAATGAAAATCTAGGGCCCTGTTGTTTTTGTGCTTGGTAAAGTGTTTAAGTATAAGCTCACTATCTGGAGTGTGCTCTACAATCCCTTCAAGGGCTCCTGAAAGTATACGGCTAGTTCCTGCAAGCTTCCACTTGCGGGGCAGCTCCATATAGCTTACCGAGTAGTACACTTTTTTATTTTGGTAACTCGTCAGTTCATTATAGTTGAGCGTTTTATTTTGGTTCGGCAGAGGGAGCTGTTTAGCCTCTTCCTGAGGGTCACTTGGAAATAACACACTAAATCCCCCTTTTTCTGAGGTATAAGCATGCCAACCTTCCACCGTGTTATACCTTCCATATCCAGTACCATAATCTGAAAGCTCTTGCTCAAATGCCGCTCCAAAAACAGAGATAAGGCAGATTACACATCCGATAACCTTCCTTCTAAAGCTAATTGGTTTTTGCTTAATTAGGCCAGGACGGACTCCCATGCAAAGAGAGCGTTTGAGCGCTATCCAAAAGGGAATCTTGCCACCAAGATGATTTCTTACCTGAAGACCAAAAAGCCTTTTACCCGGCGTTGTAGCCCATTTAGAAATCAAAAGAGCTTCGAAGGGGATCCAAAAAATAGGCAGAAGAATAGCAAAGGCTAAATAGAAATACTCTTCGATATAAAATGGCATGAAAAGAGAGATAAAGGTCGCTACAATATAAAATAGGCAATAGTCGATGACTTTTGCAACTAGCCTACTCCAAAATCCAGGTCTTTTATAAAGCCAAAATATATCTTTTATCATAGTTTCCAGTAATATCAATTTCTACAATAGTATAACCGATTTTCTATTATAAGCCAATTAAGTAAAATATTTACCAAGAAAAACAGTCTAATTAAATTTTTAATGAATAATTTAGGTGGATATATTCAATAAAATCAAAACAACTACTTTAATAAGAAACAAAATCGCGCGAAATTCAATTAAATAAATTACAGACCAGAACTGCTGCATTAGCAGCAGTTATCGGAAAAGATAGTTATCTTAAGTCGGGATTTGGCACGGTACGATTTTGTACATAGGCAACATCAAGGTGTATCCTTCCAGCTGCACCCCGAGGAGGAGTAACTGGCATAGCTGCAGTTGCAGCTTGCAACACCTGAATAGCTTCAGGCGCAGGAGGCATTGGGTGTTGCATATCTACCGGTTCCCTTCCTACAGTCATAGGGGTGCCATTAGGACCGGTTCCTCTAGGAGCCGCTATCGGCGATGAAGCATCAATCGGACCTGTATAAGGGAGCGCTGCTCTAGCCGCTGCGAGAATTTGTACGAAAGAAGGTGCTCCTACCCCAAGTCCACCTTCTCTTGGACCTGCAAGAAGATCAAAAACAGCAGGGGCATCTCTCTCTTGGCGAGAGCGATGAGCGCCCGCTAAGCGTGGTAAGACATCAGCCGCTACAGCCGCTACAGCTCCCGCTGGAGCATCGAAAAGTGGAAGCCTTACATTAACGGGTGAATCTAGATCTAGCAACGGCTGAAAGCCATGTACTCTTTGTAACTGAGGTGGTGTAGCCATAAATTTATTTCCTTCTATTGAGTTGTATTTAATTATTTTTTACAAAAATAGGTAAATTTTCTATCTACTTGCAAACTATAGCCTTAAGGCTTATAACCTCTGCTGCATCAGCCTAATAATCATCGTCAAAAAGAGGAAGCCTTACATCAGGTGAGGCGGGTACTACTACTGGAGGCATCGCTACAGCTCTAGGCAACTGAGCCGGTGGTGTAACCTCGCTTCCAGCATGCAACGAAAAATCTCGCGGGGGGAATAACGGTTGATGAGTAACTCTAGGTTGAGCAAGAGATCTTAAAGCAGGCCTATCGAGAGCCGCTCTTGACAATTCATAAGGACATTCATCAATCATTGCAGCTCTAGGCCTGGTTGAAAAGGGCTTGGGTGGAGTTACAAGCAATCCATTAACAATACACTCTGATCTTGTTCCCGGATCTGACATAGAAGCGCTCAGTGGAGTTGTCGGTCTAAAGGGATCATCATCTTCCATGGCCATAGGTAACCTTGCTAAAGCCTCTGCAAAACCAGTTCTAATTCTTCTTAAACTAAACTCCGTATAACCTCTAGAAAATATGATCCGCGAGCGAACATCAGAAACTCTGCGTTCTAATTGAGGGTCTTCAATAACTCTATTGACTATCCTAGCAATCTGAGAGTCTACAGATCTAAATCCATTCTCAGAAATCCTATCGCTGAATGAATACCCACCGGGAATGCCCAGTTGAAGGTTAACAAAAGGCACCTCTTCTTCTCGCGGAACACCACTTGGTCTTGCTCTAGGCATTGAAGGCATCATAAAAATATCTCGTTAAAAGGTTAAATTAATTTATAGTAATCTTAAGCTCTTTTACAGGTAGCCCTTGAAGGACATGCTGCTGAAGGATCTTTTCGAGTCCTTCAGGCGTGCAAGAGTGGTACCAAACCCCATCCGGGTAAACAACTGCTATAGGACCTTTTTGACATATTCTTAAGCAGTCAGCTTTTGTTCTTTGGAGGTGAACCGTTTCTTGAAGGTTTAATTCTTTGATCCTTCGTTTTAAATATTCCCAGGAAACCAAGCCCTCATCTTTCGAGCAGCACAGAGGTCTTGTTTGGTCACAACATAGAAAGATATGCATGCCCCCTTTACCAAGGCCTAAAAGCTCCGCTTTTTCCAATAAATCTTTCATAGTTTCCTGTTAAAACAGTGGTTTTATGCAATAGATTATACACCAATTACCTCATTTAGAAAAAGGGATTCACCCGCGTTTTCACGTTAATATTTTTTAAAGATTGAATTAAAAAAGTTTTTAGTTTTCAATATGACCTCTCTAATTATATTTTAACTTTTGGAGCTTTTTATGAGTCTGAGCATACCACCTGTATCCACGACTGCAACATCCCAACCTACTAATTCAGAACCACCCTTACGGCATATCATACCAAAACCAAGAGACACCCTAAGCTCTCACCGTGAGAGTGTCAGACCCACTCCAAGTGCAAATAACCCTAGATCTCCACTTACAGTCGTCTGCGATTTTTTAGACTGTATAAAGTATTTTATTCTCTCAGCGCTCCATAAAATCAAAAGTTTTTTTTGTCCTTGCCTTTCTAAAACAACCCACAGCACTCCACCTGCACCACCGCGTGTCATCCCGCCCCCTACCTCAAGAACACCTCAGCCTCTTCCAGAAATAGCAGCCGGGTCAATTCCCTCAAGATTATCTATACATACTGAAGAAGCAGAAGATCTAGCTTTTAGAGTCCTTCCTCTATCAGAGATTGATAAAGCAAACATCCGATATATCGTAAATACCCTAGCCAGAGTCATAGCCCTACCCGCTGCAGAACTGAAAAGGCGTGGAGATGAAATCAGACATGTTCATCCCTTTATCTTCTGGCAATACATCCTTATGCAAGAGAACTTAGTTGAGGATGTGAAAACTATTAGAACTAGATATTTTGGAATGATTTGGGGACAATTTACCGGAGAATGTATTGAAAAACTACAAGCCATGGATGATGCAGGTCTTTTAGCCCCCCATGTCAATGCCTTTGCAAGAAGCATTCGTAGAGATCCACAGGATCTTAGAGACCTAATGAACGAATCTTGGATGGATTTGCTAAATAACCTTATGGATCTAAGGTCGCAGACCTTAGATCCTTCGGCTCGTGGTGTAAGCGCTAGTGGCTTAGATAGCTACTCTGACTCCGTCGGAACAACTGGATCTCTTATTGGAGTAGACAGGGGATCTCCTTTTATGCTAGCACTAGGGGACAATTCAGCTGCAGCTACAGGACTTATTAGAACCGCAAGACTGGGAGATGGGCAAGCAACGGGCGGGGTATTTTCCCCTCAGCGCTCTTCCGCTGGCCGTACACCCGCTCAAAAAACAATAGCTTCAATTCCCATGACAACCTTGCAAAAACAAAAGCTAACCAGACTGCTTACAGATATCTCTCAGAATTCACCTCTTATTCTTGGTTTTCAAGTCGCCTTTCTAAGAAGTGACTGGCATGCGTTACAAGACGTGCACCCCTTAAGACTATTATCGGAAGTCTTTAGCCAGCCCGCTCACATCGCAAAAATTAATCTCATACTAAATAATAGCCTAAAAAAAGGATATTTTTTAGAGGACTTTGCCAGCACCCTTAAAGCGGGCGCAACGAAGGTAGAACTACGCTCTTACTTTCAGGATTTCACGATAGGAATGGGAATTCGTGAAGATAGCCTAGAAAGACTTAGGGCCGGAGGGCATTATGAGTGGAGACACCTAATAAAATATCTTCATGGCATTAAAACTGCGGCAGCCGTAGAAACCACTTTTAGTGGTTAAAAAAATCTCAACTCTGCAAAGTAGCTCTTTTAACAGGAGCTACTTTTATGGGCAAAAAAACTCCCCCGATCTTCCTTGTATATCTACTAACCTTGATCCTGGGATCTTTATTTACGATGATCCCGTCAGCCTCCGGGTTTTTATTAAGTACCCCTGGCATGGGGCTTTCTAAGCTCGACTACGGAAACGTTTTTATTTTACTGATCTCTGGCGCTTTATTTACCTCCTACTTTGGAGGCGTTATTGCAAAAAATACAGGTACTAAGAACCTCCTTATCTTTGGACTATGTATGTCCTCTATTTCGATGGGACTATTTTCCTTAGAATCTTTATTTCTTCAGGAAGTGGGGCTTAGCTATCCAGTCCTGATGCTCATTTTGTTTTTTTTGGGGACAGGGTATGGAGCCATGATGACATCTCTTGCCACAGATTTTTTAACTAGAAAAAGGTCCGCTCAACATCTCTTTACCACTCTTGGAATGGGTGCCTGTATTTCTCCTCTACTTTTTAAAGTATGCCAGACCCTTGAGCTTTGGTGGGTAGCTCCCCTACTTCTTGCAAGCTCCCTTGCCCTACTTAGCATTTTGGTATTTCTCCTTTTTCCAAAGCCAGATAAAAGCGGATCCATTGCCGCCTTTTCACTTAAATGTCTCACCCAAAAAAAAGGGCTCATCCTCTTAGCGGGTATGACTGTTTTCTATGGGATATGTGAAACCCTCTTTAGCACTTGGGGTATTGTTTTTTTAATGCAAGACAAGGCTTTAAGTAATCCAATCTCCAGCTACGCCCTATTTTTCTTTTGGTTTTTTGTAATGCTCGGAAGGTTTATACCTCTCGGTGCTGCAAGACTAAAGCCCAAAACAACCTTAATAGCTTCCAGCCTCATGCTTGCTATAGGCTGCATCGCAGCGGGACTTAGCTCCTCTACATCCTTTATCCTTATCTCTTTTTGCCTTGCAGGCCTTGGATGCTCAAGGCTACTACCTCTAATGCACCAATCCGGCCAAAAAATCTTTGCAGGACAAGAGATGGCTGTAAGCGGAATGCTCAGTGGTATGTATATCATTGGATATGGCCTAGCGGCCTCAGGAGTGGCCTGCATAGAACGAAGAACGCAGATTTCCTTTACATCTCTTTTTATAGGAGTAGGGATTCTTGTTCTTATAACGTGCTCCACAATACTTTGGAGCTCTAGAAAAAGAATTTTAGCTAGGTAAATTTTGTACTTTGAATAAAAAGGCCATGACCTCTTGCAGATGCCATAATACCTCTTCATTAAGAGCTGCATTTTTAGACAACTCACTTGCCTTTTGCAGGTGAGTTACAGCCGATTGTATAGACGAGATACAGTCATGGTTGGAAATCTGCTTTTTAACGACTAAGATCTCTTCTATGACACTGAGATAAAGGGCTGCATCACCACACTTATCCGTTGGGCTCTGATTGAGCCTTACCAAATGGGGCCTTAGCTTATCTGCAATTTCCTTAATCTGGTGTTGTGAAGTGTGATTATGAGGGCTTAAAAAGTCTATAGGCTCAGCTGACATCAATGCACATCCCATTATTATTTTTTACTTAATAACCGGACTGTAGGAGATTTAAGTAATTTGCACAATAGGTCTTATGTTTTTTTTGCTAATTACCTCTATATCTTTAATGAACAGCTCTTTCACAACCTGAATCCTTACAAAAATAACGGGAAGATTTTTTTTCTGTTTTTTGTTCTAGACATTAGGATCTCTATAGTATAAAAAAATTCTTTTGAAATAAAATCGGCAAAAAAACCCGGATCGTCCTTATGAACCCATGTAAGGAAAGCCTAAACAACACCGTATGGAGTAATTACGTATGCTAAAAACTTATTACAAGCTCACCAAACCCGGTATCATCATGGGTAATGCAATTACAGCCTCTGGTGGATTTTTCCTGGCTTCTAGAGGCCATATTGATCTTGCCTCTTTTGGATTTATGCTCCTTGGCTTATCCCTCATCATGGCTTCCGGCTGTGTATTTAATAACTACAGCGATAGAGTCATTGATGAAAAGATGGCACGAACCAAAAATAGAGCTCTTGTCAAGGGAGAAATCCCCGTGCGCAATGCTCTAGTATTTGCTATGAGTTTAGTTACTTGTGGATCACTTGTTCTTGGAGTATTTACGAACTTTCTTACTCTGGCTGTTGCGGGAGCGGGGTTTGTTGTCTATGTATTCATATATACCCCACTTAAAACTCGTACGACTCATGGAACTCTCATTGGAAGCATATCAGGAGCTATTCCACCCGTTGTTGGATATGTCGCTGTAAGCGGTAGATTAGATCTTGGATCACTACTTCTACTCCTAATTGTCTCTCTATGGCAAATGCCCCACTTCTTTGCCATTGCCATGTATAGACTCAGCGAGTATAAAGCCGCCTCAATCCCAGTTCTTCCGGCTGTAAAGGGTATATACATAACAAAAGTACAGATGCTAATCTATACAATGGCATTTCTACTTACTTCCCTTTTGCCAACAGTTTTTGGGTACACAGGCTATGCATACTTTACAGTAGCCACCGCGATGGGGCTCCTCTGGCTTATACTTTGTATAAAAGGATTCACCGCAAAAAATGATAACATTTGGGCCCGCAAAATGTTTAAGCTGTCCCTATTTGTTATCACGGCGCTAAGTATTATGATTTCTGTAGATACGATGTAACTATTACATACACTTGCAACTGAAGCAGTTGCAAGTGCTCGCCTGACTATTTGCTGAGCAGCTGCAACCGCTACCACAATTACAAGGGACTTGAGAATCCACCTCAGCTATTTTTTTAGAGCTATTTTGGGATGTAGAACAACCGCTTAAAGCAAGAAAGCCCGCAGTTAGAATAACAGAAAAAATGATCTTAAGCATAACTCTCCTTTAAAAAGACTGTCTTATCATAGAGACTCTCAATTTTGCACTAACAACTTTTACGAATTAGGAACATCCCAGCAATGATGAGATGTTCTACTTTCTACAGGATTCAAGCTATTTATGAGTTCTTTTTTGTTTAGCTTTACAATCCAGCATTCGTGATCATCTCTTCCATAGGCGACCCACACATAATCCTTATCCAAAACAAAGCCACAAGGGAACACTACCTTAACAGGTTTCCAATAAGGGGTATACGACATCCCTGAATAGAATCCCTTTCCAAAAATAGGCTCGGGACTTATCCGGGTAATTGCAAAGGGAGGCTCTGCAGAAAACGTATATGCTCCCATAAAATAATGAAGAACATCGCTCCCTTCTGAGTGAATACTTGGCATCAGAGTCGAGGAATGAAAAAAAGCAAGATACTCCCCCTCATCAAGGATACCCGAGGTCCCTCCACGGAGATCTCCCCATGGCCACTCCACAGAAAAGTCAGTCGATGCTACACACTCACACCTGCTTTCTCCATTAACCAGATAAAATATTATATGGGGCATGATGCTATAGGCAAGACAGAGTGAGCCCTTATAATCAAAAGGGGCCCAATTTTTTTCTCTTCTATTGGGATTTTCCCCCGGAAAATCCGATAGACATTCTATCCCCTTCACTAAGAACCCTTTTTCTGAAGAAATAAGCTCTGCAACGTATACTCTAAAACCACCTCGAGTCATAACACTATGGTGATTGTCAGCGTAAACCACGTACAGCTTACCTGACACTTCCATGAGCCTTAAATCATCTATTCTTGCAGGAATCTTAGAGTCTTCCTCCCGAAAAGACAGGATCTGAGGATCCCCTAAGGGATTCAATTCTTCATCGAGCCATATAAGTCCAATGCTCGATGCAAACTTATGTTTAAGATCTGGAATAAAGCGAAAGCTTAAAAGAAGCTGCCCCTGCCAACGTATGATAGATGGGTTAAAAGCATCTGGGTAGCCAGAAATGCAGATCTGCTTGGTCTCCAAGACAAATTCTTGAGGAAACTCGTCTAAGTCTAGAAGATCCTCAGACTGTAGAGAAGCGGAGTACAAAACAGAAAAAAAGAACAATCGATATATAAATTTCATGAAAAAATCGCTTAAATTATTAGTGAGGAAGTTTAATTAAACTACGTAGCAACTTCTCTTTATCGAGCTTTACTACCCACATTTCATGGTCCTGTTTCCCATAAACAACAAAAATATATTCCCCCTCTGCAACAAAGCCCCCAGGGAAAACAACGCGCATAGGCTTCCAGGTTTTATAACTAGGTCCAGTGTAGAAGTCTTCTCCAACTAAAGGCTCAGGGCTCATGCTTGTTATAGTAAAGGGAGGAGACGGAGAAAATGTATAGGCCCCCATAAAATAATGGACCATCCTTTTCCCCTCAGACTGGACAGTTTGTAGATCCTTACAGGTATGAAAAAAAGAAAGATACTCACCATCTACCAAAAGTCCTTGCGTCCCCCCGCGGAGCACCCCCCAATTCCAATGAGCTTCATTTATAGAAAGAGCATACGTCTGGCAAGTATTGGTTCCAAAAATAGGACGAAATACCCTGTGAGGCTTAATAGTATAAGAGAGCAGTAACTCATCATTATAGACAAAGGGAACCCAGTTTTTTTCCGTTCTATTTTTATTTTCTACATCGAAATCTAAAATCCACTCTGGATCCTCGAGGAAGAACCCTTCCTCATCTTTTTTTACTTCAGAGGTAAGCATACGGCGGATATCGCTACCAAAGGGGCCTCTGCCAACCTCTGTTTTTTTCTCCCAGACATTATTAAAGACGAGGTAGAGCTTCTCCCCCACTCCAATGATACGTGGATCTTGCTCTTGAGAGAAGGTAAAGGGCTCTTTAAGCTGCATTCGTAGGACAGTCGGAGGCCCTATTGGATCAAAATTCTCATCCAGTCGGACAAGACCAATTTTATTGGTTACCAGCCCTAGGGAGTCTCTTGTGCGAAAAACCAAAAGTAATGACCCTTGCCACCGAATAATCGAAGGATTGAACGATAGGGGAAATTCAGGAATTTTGATCTGTTTTGTCTCTAGAACAAAATCCTGCCTCATAGATTGCAAATCTAATAAGGCAAGCTCTTCCGCAAAAAGAGTCAGTGTAAAACAACTAGTAATAAGCAAACTAGCTAGCAAGATCGATTTTTTCAAAGCTATCCTTATTTAGGAAAGTAATCAAAGGGAAATGCGTCATATAGTTTCTGCAAATCACACTCAAATGGATCCTCCCCTCCTAAGGAAAGAGCCTCTTCAATGCTTGTTGCATATGTTGATGGAGCGCGATTTGTCCCTAAATAGTAATCGTGAAATTTAAATAAAGGCTCTCCTTTAGAAACCCTCAGCCAGCGAGCGGGAATCCCATAAGCCTCTGCTACAATAATACCATGCAAAGAACTTGATATAACAAACTTACTATCTAGGATTTTCTCAATCACCTCATCCCAAGGGTCCGTTGCGTAAACTACATTCCTGTATTCCGATTTTGGAAACATCTTAACATCAGAAAAATGGGCAATGATGAGGTACTCATAAGTGGGGTTATGTTTTTTTTGAAATTCAGGAAAAAGATAAGGGAGTAAAAGAGCCGGATCTCCATAAATTTCAGGAACGGTAATACCAAAGTTTTCTATTAGAAATTGCCGTGTCAAAGGACCTCTGACGGATCTTACATCCAACCCTGAGAATTTATAAACTTCCATTTTTCCCGAGCGAGCCCCAGTACCCCAAAGGACATCTCCCTCTTCTGCAAAATACAATATAGATCCTAGAGCAAGTAGCTTTTGTCTTATAATTTCAGGGTTTTTTTTATAAATTTCTACAGGTCCCTGTATCATTTTTTCTACAATCTTTACTGAAAGATAGTCTCCAAAATTTACAAATTTTTTTGCATCCCAGTAGTATAAAGGAAGAGATTGAATATCCTCTGCACTAAGAGATATAGGGAAGGAGCACATAAGAAAAGCAAAAGACAGGAGTAATTTGCGCGATTCATTGAAAAAAATCCTGCAATAAAGTCGTAGCATCAAAAAGTCCCTTAAGCACTTACTTTGTTAAAAAAACAGGAGCCCAGCTATCTGAAAGCCCCTTTTTCAAAAGGGGGAAGTCTACTTTAAATTGGTGATTTACTTCAAAAAAAACGTCAAAACCAGAAAAAGCTTTGAAAGGAATCCATGACTCAAGCAAAGATCAAGTGCAACACAAGGTCTAAAAAAATGGATTTTTTTCCCGACATAGACACACTCTCTCTTTGGCTTGTAAACTATGGAAGCGTCGCTCTTTTCGTACTCCTATGCGTAGGAATCATAGCCCTACCGGTTCCTGAAGAGACACTGATGATCATTGCCGGAGCATTGATGAGGCATGATAAATTAAATATCCCAGCAACAATTACGGCCGCCATACTAGGTAGCCTTTGTGGAATTACGGTAAGTTATCTACTTGGACGCCTAGCCGGAGATTACCTTCTAAGTAAGTACGGGAAGTGGATTGGACTTACCCCTATCCGAAGAAAAAAGGTACATGACTGGTTCGAAAGATTTGGAAAGTGGGCTCTACCTATCGGCTATTTTATTCCAGGCATTCGCCATTTCACCGGATTTATTGCAGGATCAACTAAACTTGAGATAAAGCACTTCATGCTTTACGCCTATAGCGGAGGAATCCTCTGGGTCTCTGTATTTCTCTCACTCGGATATTTTACCGGTCGTTACTGGGTAACAGCGTTTGAAGAGCGGTCTCTTGATTCCATTTTCTTATTCGGCGCTGTAGCAATTCTCATCGGCGCGCTCCTACTCTTTAAAAAAGTTCGCCGCAAGTAAATTTTCACCTTCTATTTAACCGCAAACAGATCCGAAAGCATTCTCCTCTTTAGAAGGAACTGAAGGTCGGAGAGCTATATGCACTTGAAACTGTGATTTATTGACTCAAGATTAACATTCATTTTAAATTTTATTTTTACCAGTTACATTTAAAGATAAAGTCAATTAACTATTAAATCGACTTATTGACGAATAAAATAAATATCACATAAAATATAATCTAAATACAAATTAAGTAATACTTGCAATCTACAAAAAAAGTTGCAACTAAAAGCCTATAGAGCGTATCCTTTACTCCGGAAAACCCAAAAACTTGGAAACATGCTATGTCTCTTCTCACCATACCACAACCCAAATCCAAAATCCCTTTAAGCCCAGAACAGAAAAAATTCAAAACCCTCTCTTCTAAAGTAGAAAAATTACATACCTCTCTTAACGACACGGAAAAAAAATTTGAACAGTGGCTTATGCTTTATTATAAAGAGGTACTACCGATGCAACAGGCATTCGCAAGCACCTTAATAAGCCAAGTGAAAATTTTACACTCCTACTATAAAGAACCTAAAAGCTTATCTAGAGAGCAAAAACTTATCCTTAAAGAACTAATTTTGGAAAAAATCCAGGTGATTTTCAACTATTCTTCTCTCATGCCAAGAGATGAGGAAATACTAGCCATTTTCCAAGAGTTCCGCAAAGCAGACATTTCCCCGATAGACGCAGAAGAATTTGAAGATTTTAAGTCTTCCACAAAAAAAATGTTTGAGGATAAGGGGATCGACATCGATCTTAATGACATAGACATCACCGATACTTTTGAAGATATTATGGCCCGAGTATTTGAATCTCTTGATGAAGAGCAGCTGGATGAGTTTAGAAGGGATAGGGAGCCTCCCCCTCGTAAAAAAAATAAGAGAGAAAAAGAGCAGGAGCGGCAGCTAAAAGAGTTGCAAGATCTGCAAAGGAAAGGGATCAGAACTATTTACAAACAGCTCGCAAGACTCTTGCACCCCGATCTTGAGCCGGACCCATCTCTAAGAGAAACTAAAATAACCCTTATGAAACAGCTCACCTCTGCCTATGAATCAAATGACCTTTTCACCCTACTACAACTCGAAAGAAAATGGGGCAGTAAGTCCCAAGACCAGAAAACCATGTATAGCGATGAGCAGCTTAGAATTTTCAATAATCTGCTAAGTAACCAGATAGAATCTCTCAATATGCAGCAGTTCCAAATCCTGGCCCATCCTAGATTTTCCCCTCTTCAAAACCTCCAGATGTCCCCCCACTCCGATGGAACCAAAGTCTTATCTAGAACAAAAATTGACTATGATAACCACATATCTTCGATTAAAATACAGATCGAGTCTTTACAAGGTAAAAACGGATTAAAGTCTTTAAAAGAAAGGATAAAAGCCTACTCCTTTAATGGTTTCTAAAAAACTCTAAATCCCAACGACTGCAAGGCCTGAGGAAAAATCCTTCGCCTTGCAGAGTCAAAACCTAGATTACCGATGATCTACATCATAGTTAACAGTTAAAATAACATAGGCAACATAAGCTGTGCATGGAAGCAATGAGAGCGATGCAAGAGCGAGTGTTCCAAGTGATGCAAAAGCCACTCCAGTGACAAGTGCCGCACCTCCGCTCATTGCTAGTGGAATTGCTAGAGACCCAGCAAACGCTGGCAAAGCAAATTTATAGGCGCAATTTGTTTCGACAGTAAGGCGATAAAATAAAGATCCAGCCAAACAAATAGCTATATTTGCCGGAAGGGAAAAGGGAAGAAGCATTGAAAATGCCATCATGGATACTGCTCGAAAAATATGATTCACAACGAGTGCAACCTTATAAAGCTCTGGACGAGTCGAGAAATATTCTTTGATTGTATCTGTCGGTCCTTTCAACACATTGTACTTTTCAATTGCATTATGCAAACAAACACTTGCCATAGCTTCCTCCTGAAGAAAATTTAGATTGTTAAAAACTTTTACTAATTTACACATTCTTAACAAAATGCTACACAAAAAAAAGTTGAAGAACCTCAAGAATTCCCAGAAAACGGGTAATGTAAGACATACTCAGGATATTTTTTTTCAAACAGAGTGTTAAAAATACTAGTAAAATCAAAACATCTTTGCTAGATTCACCTGCTTAAACAAAAAGATTTATGATGCATATACTCAGAAAATCACTCTTTATAAGCCTAGCTTTAGTAAGCACTGCTCTGCATGCAGAAGAAGCAAGCTACGGTATAAGCGGTAACCCAGCAGCTGTTAATATTATGACGGGAACCGGGGAGCTTGGCAGGCTCATGCAAATCCCAGAAAAGTCTGGTGTCAGACTCGGTGGAGTGTGGCTTGGCGATTATAACGCTCTTGCCTGCGGAGCAGACGGCCGGCGCCTTACAGGAAATAGCTCTTTCATCCTCGATCTATTTATCGATTTCCAAAAAGCGTTTGGATGGAAAGGCGCTTCCTTCGGATCGGAGTTTCTTCAATACAATGGACAGCCCACGAATAAAGATGCAGGCGCCGTTCAAGGGTATAACAGCTTACCTGGATCTCCCCCTCTACACAGATCGGAACTATACCAACTTTGGCTGCGTCAAGAATTTCTTGATAACAAGTTAAGTATTCGCGCTGGAAAAACCGTGCCCAGCTACCACTTTAACAACGTATCAAAGCCTGTACCTACGACAAATCCTGCGGTTTCCATTCCCTCAGTTACAGGTCTTATTTATACACCTATTTTCGTGAACCCAACGTTAGATGGAGTCCTCGGTGGATATTACAACTCGGTATATGGAGGAGTAGCTACCATTGCTCCTGTTAAACAGGCGTATGTTAATTTAGGTTTTTTTGATGGAAGACTTGCCAAAGGAGTTCAGACCGGACTTACTGGTCCAAAATTTAATGGCTATTACTTCTCTATCATGGAAGGGGGCTATGGCTGGACAGCATCTAAACCTGGCATTGCAGCTATTGGTGGATGGTACCAAAGTGGGAAGCTTGAATCTGGATCGCAAAAACAAACGGGCACAGGCGGCGTCTATGGATTCGCCTCGCAAGCTCTGTGGATCAAAGATACAAAGCTACCAAACCAAGGCAATGTTTCTGGATTTTTCCAGCTGGGTTGGAACAATTCTAAAACACTGCGCATGAATCTATCGGCCGGTGCCGGTCTAACGGCTTTCTCTTTATTTTCTAAGCGTCCGAACGACTCATTCGGAATAGGTACTTCATGGGCTCGTCTTAATCGCCATACTTTTACAAGACACTCTGAAATTATGTTCCAAGGGTATTACCAAACACAGGTGTACTCATCGATCTACTTTCAACCAGTACTCAGCTATATCCCCTATCCGGGAGCTCATCCTACGAAATATAACGTAGTGGCCTTCACTGCAAGATTTATCGCTCTATTCTAGAGCGATAAATCTCTCTAAAAAAATTTATTGCATTTCATTTTCGCAAGCCTTACACATAGCTTTTATTCACAAGGAAGCAAAAATGCTGAAAAAATTGAAAGTTTTCTCATTAATTATCGCTACTTTGCAAGCATCAACACTTATGGCAGATGCTTACAAAGTTCCGGCCTCATCTGACACAGTCACACTTGGGCTTTTTACCTTAAGTAAAACCCCTGTCGTAAAAGTAAAATCAGGAGACACAGTTACCCTAGAAACATGGAATAGCTGCCTTCAAGTGATGCAATTTAATAAAACAACGCCTGCAGATATCGCCAAGTTTTATACGGCCAATGACATCCAAAAAAGACGGGGCATGCATTCAGTCACGGGTCCTGTGTACGTTGAAGGGGCTGAGCCTGGCGATGTGTTAGAGATTCGCATTCTCGATATTAAACTCACAGACTGGGGATATAATTTCTTAAGCCCAACACAAGGGATCTTAGACGATTTCACAAAACCGAGAATCAAGTATTTTAAATTCGACAAGGTAAACAACACAACTGAGTTCACAAAAGGGGTCTGCTTCCAGCTAAAGCCCTTTCCAGGAGTACTTGCAGTAGCCCCTCCCCTAGACTGGCCTCAAGGCTGGCCTGTAAGCATTGAGCCCAATACAGCTGGACAGCCAGTAGCTGGCGAGTTCAATTCAGTGCCACCAGGGCCTTTTGGAGGCAATCTAGACCAGCCAGAGCTGCAAGCAGGCTCTGTCATCTTCTTGCCTGTATTCCAGAAAGGAGCTCTTGTCTGGACAGGAGATTCTCATGCTATGCAAAGCAACGGAGAAATCGACATAACAGCCTTAGAGACCGCCTATGAAGGGATCACAATGCAATTTATTGTAAGAAAGGATTTAAGAGCTGAAGGGGTGCTTGACAAAACAAAAAGAAAGGGTGGGAACGCCTTTAGCTGGCCCATCATCGAAAATGCTACCCATTGGATGATTGTAGGACTCAATACCGATCTTCTTGAAGCGATGAAACTCGCCTCAAGAAACGCTATCGACTTCCTCGTACGCACTCAAGGGCTAACAGCAGAAGAGAGCTACCAATTCCTAAGTATGGTCGGTGACTTCGAGATAGCAGAAGCTGTCAACGTCATCAAAAACGTAACAGTGCATATCCCCAAGTCCGTATTTAAAGGGACGGGTAAGCCTCTATCACTTTGCTCAGGTGGCATCTTCCCACTACAAGTTCCAGACGCAAAAGATGATGCACCCTGCGTCCCACAAGTCGGAACAACAGTTGAATAACCAAAGGTAATAACATGAAAAAGATCCTGTTTTTTCTCGCAATGCTCATCCTTTCAGCAACTGGCTTTGCAGACAATGTGGTGATTAACAACCAGACTTCCCATCCTAGTAAAAAACTACAATCTCGGATGGCAGTGCAGTGGGCATCAACCGCTCAAGCAGTTGACGATGCTAATAAAGCGATGATGTGTGGAAAGCCGCTAGATATGAGTCAGGTACAAACAATCGATAAGTCAGGGAAGATTACTTTAACAATCCCTAAAGATGCTGAGCACCTAAGGCTTTTAGTATGGACAAAAAGCTCAGTAGAGCCGGATCTTGTCACTAACTGGGTCGACATTGTACCGAATAAAACGTACATGATAAAAACAGATCAACTAGTCCCTGTTGTTCTCATGCCGGGCTCTGGTTGTTAAATTCACTAGAAGAGTGCCTTTAGAAAAGGCACTCTTCTAGGCCTAAAAAGTCGGAGGAGAAGATCTTGGGGATCTAAACCCTGGTATCGGGCTTGCTCCAACCTCAGGAGAGCCTCGTGGAGAGGGCGAGGTCATGTGCTTGGAGGGGCTACTCATAGAACGAGACCTTGGAGATCCCAACGCGAAGAAGTCCTTAGCAGAAAGATGGCTCGTTATAGAGTCTTCCCCGTTTTCTTCTACACACACATGAGTAAGGTCAATTCCATTTTTTCCAAGGAAAGCTACAGCATCATGAAGTTGATCTGAGGTCGGTTTGTAATGCCCACTTTTGCTGGAGAGTTCTATGATAGTCCCCTCAGCATTTGTTTTAATTTCACCAGCTCCAATCACAGGTCTTCCCCCATTAAAGCAAGAATGCTGAAATTTACTTAGCAACTAGGGACCGACATACATGATTTCATCGGAGAGAATCACATAGATTGCCGCATGAGATCTCTTATCGGATTCGAAAGCATCGGTTACTAGAGGTCTACCACTTTGAAATACCCTACCACCCTCAAAGGTAACTGCATAGGCAGCCCTTTCCGCAGGAGTGAGGTATTTAAGAGAAGAAGGATGTAATCTCGCAGGTTTTTGCATGAACCAATCCTCAAATGAGAGGGTCGTACTGCGGCTACTCTTCCAGGCTTCAAAAAAATCTTCCAGCTCAGCGCCACTCGGATGTGTGGGAAGGAGTGCCTCTTGCCAATATCTTTTATCCATCATTTTTCCAGAGGGTGCCATAGCATTTAATCCTTCAGCAAGATAAGAAGCTTTTTCCCAAGTTCTTTGGAGTTTGGGCCTAAAAGATCCAGGACCCGGTATGCTTCTAGAAAAAAGGCGAAATTCATGATTTTCTAGCAGTTCATTGTCCTTGCCATTAACCTCGTTATTCGCGGCTAGGCGGACAAGTTCGATGAATTTGTCAGAGGCCACGCAATCTGTTTTAGCGTCAGCTATACTCGTAATCGAATAAGTACGACCAGCTACGCCGGCCCCTGAAACCTCAAGAGCGAATTTTACAGGAAGCTCAGCGATTTTTGTTCCGAAGGCTTCTTTATTGGAAATAAACGAAATTGTTGTCATAGCTTACAGTTTACTGGTTAATTGGTTGTCAAAAAGGGGGATAGTTTGCCAAAGATGGACATTGTTTTAAAGGAATAGAGAAGGTCTTCGATTATTTATTACAGGCTCTCTAGGATCTAGATAGTCTCCTATTCCTATAAATAGACAACTTGCTATACCCTATAGCTAACTGAATTGATATTTAAGGGATCCCCTTTCGTGGACAAAAAAATAGTCATGATTGCAGGCCCAAATGGTGCCGGAAAAACTACTACTGCCCTACCAGTCCTTCGAGAGCTTAAGATATTTGAGTTCTTAAATGCCGATGAAATTGCTAAGGGGCTTTCTCCTTTGAATCCTGAAAGCGTTCCTCTCGCTGCTAGTAAATTGTTAGTAAATAGATTCAGAGAACTTCTTAATAGCGATAAGAGCTTTGCTTTCGAAACAACAGCCGCTGGAAAAAACTATATTAAGCATCTAGAAGAAGCTCAAAAAAAAGGTTACGAGATTCATCTAATATTCTTGTGGCTCCATAGCCCAGACCTAGCTATAAAACGAGTCGCTGAAAGGGTAAAGCAAGGAGGTCATAACATTCCTAAAGAAACAATTAGAAATCGTTACTTTTCAGGATTGAAAAACCTTTTCGATCATTACTTAAAACTTGCTGATACTATACTTATATTTGATAACTCCATATTAAGGATGACCTACAAGTCAAAGATAAAAGCGCATGGTTAAAAATGCAGGAGTTAGCAAATGGCTAAATCAGACAAACCTGATATAAACGATATTCTACTTAAAGGGCATAAACTTGGCATTCAGAAAGCCAAAGACATTGCTAGCCGTACAAACACATCTTTGATCGTTCAAAAAGGTGATAAGATCGTAGCTGTAAAGCCCAAATACAAATATGTCCGAGTCCCTGTAAAAACAGCTAAAAAGAAAAATAAGCTCAAGCCTAGAAGAAAAGCTCCAGCAAAGTCTTAATCGCTAACAAGTATATGTGGAATTCTCAATTGCGCAGCAGCTGCTGCGCAATTATAACATCCTTAAAAATAGCAATATAGCTTAAGAGATCATTGCATCCGTTAGGTTCTTTTCTTCAAAGAAAGCTCTACAGGCTCGAGTTTTACAAACCCAAATCCAGGCACTGTCGATAGCACATCTTTTCTGGGAAAAGAGGTGGAATGACAAGAGCATCTTCATAGACCCGGCAACAATGCCATGCATACACGCCTTCTTGCAGCCGCTCTTCTAAAACAAGCTCCTCTTTATACAGAGCTCATCGAGCAAGGGTTCAATGACGGGCTCTTTAAAACTAAACACCCTCTTGAATCTGTAGAATTCATGCTCTCTGGCGTTCAATTTCTCACAGATACCGGGATATACCCCTGGTCGCAAGAAGATATAGAGCGGCGTGTAAAAGCCTTTCCACAAATTATAGAACAGCTAATCCAAGCACCCACTGGATCTTTTAAATTTCTCGTGGCTCAGCTAGAAGAATCTTAAGTTAATCCCATAGAGGTGGCAATTGTGCAACAGCTGTTGCACAATTATCTTCTAGAGATCGCTTCACTGATTGTCGAGCTGATACAATATAGAGCTTATTATTGAGTTTGCGAACCAATCCGTACCATTTCCCAAATCTTGATATTTTTTTCCATCGACTTCAGCTATTAATGATTCCTTAACAAATGAGACTGCCCTATAAAACCACCATCACAAAGACTATAAGTGAAAAAAAGATCGGCAAGAAAGCTTGTCAATTCAACTTTGGGTTTTGTCTGTGAAGATTTAAGAAATACATAAGCTCTAGGAATTAGTTGTTTTTATCAATCTTATGTCGATTTCAAGCCAGTTTAACCTGCACACTTCTGGCTTGAAATTGACATTTGCACATTTGAAGCCCAAAATAGCAATAAAAAAGATACAGAACGTGCATGAAGCCTTTCCTTAAATGATAGAATGTCTACTTCAGACTCCAGCCAGATCTTTTTAATTTATCAAAGCTCAGTTTGGAAATTGCTCCGTAACAACGCATTGATTATCTTTATCCCATTTAACCGCTCCATAAGGAGAAAGTCTTACTTTCATACGGGAAGAGTTACGTCTTCTATTCCAGTAATTAAGATTCGATTGCTGTGAAAGTACTTGAGAAAATGTCAGCTTTTGAAAAGCTAAGCTAATTCTGAACCTTTGATTTTAGCGTACTTATTGCTTCCTTCTACATAATCCCAATGCAAGGAAAGAGCTATCTCCCTGCTATACTCAAGATGAGACCAATATAGAGCATTCGAAGCCCTCACCCAAGTATATATTATAAAGAAGGATTATCAGATTCGAAGGCAAGGACTATTTCTTCTAAAGAAATAGATTGTTGCTGCTTTCCACTATAATAGAGAAAATAAGGAGGATTAGGTTCATAAAGCATTTTATTTTATCAAAATTAATTCAGCTGAATCTGTAATGATTAATTAATAAAACGATACGGAAGAGGTAGGATTCGAACCCACGGTCGGTTGCCCGACAACTGTTTTCAAGACAGCCGCGATCGGCCACTCTGCCACTCTTCCGTAAAAGATATAAGCGGCAAATTATACAATTTGCCGAAATAAAATCAATTAAAACTGCGATAAAAAGCGAAGATCATTTTCAGCGAACTGCCGAATATCCTTCATACCATAGCGAAGCATAGCTAAACGCTCTATCCCAAGGCCCCAGGCAAAGCCGGAATACTCCTCAGGATCGATCCCACCGTTCTTAAGAACTTCAGGATGCACCATGCCGGCACCAAGAATTTCAAGCCACCCGGTTTGCTTGCAAAGCCGGCAGCCGGATCCATTACATGATGTACACTCAATGTCTACCTCAAGTCCTGGTTCAACAAATGGAAAATAGCTGGGGCGGAAACGAGTTTGCACCTTCTTTTTAAATAGCTTATTCAGGAACTCTTCCATGGTAGCCATTAGGTCTGCAAAAGACACTCCCTTATCGACATAGAGCCCTTCTATCTGGTGGAAAAAAACGTGAGATCTTGCACTGATGGTTTCATTGCGATACACAGTGCCTGGAGCTATGATCCGGATCGGAGGGGTGTGACTTTGCATAACGCGAAGCTGGGTATTGGATGTATGGGAGCGTAAAAGCAGATCTTTTTCAATATAGAAAGTATCTTGCATGTCTCTTGCCGGATGATCAGGGGGGAAGTTCAATCCTTCATAGTTGTAATAGTCTGAGTCCATGTCTGGCCCGTATTGAACAGAGAAACCCATCTCAGAGAAAATCCCAATAAGCTCATCCCGAATAAGATTTAAAGGGTGCTTGCGCCCTAGAAATCTTTTGCGACCAGGAAGTGTCACATCGATTTTCTCTTCTTCGATTCTTTTAGCAAGCTCCGTTTGCATAAGAGCTTCAATCATCTGAGAGCAAAGAGCGGATATCTCTTCTTTTAATTCGTTGATAACTTTTCCAGCAAGGGGTCTTTCTTCTGGAGTGCAGTCCCTTAGGGACATCATTAGCTCTTGAACAGGACCTTTTTTTCCAAGATAGCGAACTTGCAAAAGATCAGCCTCTTTTGCCGTTTGGAGTTTTTCAAGTTCGTCTTTAAATTGCTTGCGTAGGAGTGTAATTTTTTCTTTCACAAATGCCTCTTTAGATACAAAAAAAAAGCCTATGTCTTAGCAGTGCAAGACATAGGCGAAATAAGGATGTCAGAAACTTAAGCTAAAGCTAGTTTTGCTGCGCCCGCTACTTCTGCAAAGCTATTTGGATCACGAATCGCCATTTCAGAGAGCATTTTGCGATTTAACAAGCAACCTGCTAACTTAAGACCATTAATGAATTTGCTGTAGGAAATGCCGTTGATTTTTGCACCAACGCCGATTCTTACAGTCCAAAGTCTGCGAAAATCTCTTTTCTTTTGTTTTCTGTGTACATAATTAAATGCCATTGCAGACATCACCGCGTCAGCTGTAAGACGTAGGTGGTTCTTACGATCGCCTACGAAGCCTTTAGCTTGTTTCAGCAATCTTTTTTTTCTGCGATGGGTAGCCACAGAATTCGTGACTCTTACCATGGTAGTTCTCCAATTTTAAATTTTAAGCCACGCCCATGAGACGTGCGTACATTTTCGTTTGTCCATCATTAACAACGGATTGTTTTGACAAACGACGTTTACGATTTGATGACTTCTTAGTTAATTTATGCCTTCTTCCAGGATGAAACTGGAGAAGCTTGCCAGTACCAGTCACTTTAAACTTAGCTTTTACAGCCTTGCGTGTCTTCATTTTTGGCATTGTTATTTCTCCCTACTTTAATTTCTTATTTTGGTGTTTCTGTCGCCGGCTTCTTCTTTCCACCTGGCGCTAGCACGGTTGACATGTTTCTACCCATCAGCCTTGCTTCGGATTCGGGAGTTGCAATATCGGAAAGATCTTCACAAAATTTTTCCACCGCTTTTCTACCGATTTGAGGGTGCTGTAGCTCCCTTCCGCGAAAAACACACGTAACTCTTACTTTATTACCCTTGATTATGAACTCACGGGCGTGCTTTGCCTTCACATGAACATCGTGTTCATCAGTTGTCGGCTTAATTTTAATTTCTTTAACTTTTACCTGATGCTGAGACTTTTTGCTCTCTTTTTCTTTTTTAGTCACCTGGTAACGATACTTGCCGTAGTCAATAATCTTACATACGGGAGGCTCGGCATTCGGTGCTATCTCAACTAAGTCCAGCCCAGACAGCTCAGCCTTACTAATTGCTTCAGGAGTAAGTAGAATACCTAACTGTTCTCCGTCTTTATCTATGACTCGCACCTTAGCAGCGCGAATTTCTCTATTAATTCTGCAGTTCAGAGGGACTACTCCGGTTCTTTGTGTCTATTCAATCTCAGTATCAGTTCATCTAAAGTAAGAGTCTCTTCTTTCAATTGATTCAAGACCCGAACTCTTACTGTCGAACTACTTTCTTCTTTCTTATCTAAAATGAGGAGAAAGGGAATTTTTTCCAACAGTCTTTTATGAAAACTCTCTTTTTCTTTACTTTCAGAGATTTCCACTTTAACGCGAAAACCTTCCGATCTGATCTGCTTTTGCAGCTTTTCAGCATAATCTTGCACATCTTTGCTAAGAGCTAAGATTCTCACTTGCTCTTCTGCTAGCAAAAAAGGAACACCTTCGTGCTTTTCCAGCAGTAAGGCAGCTATTCTTTCTCTCGAGCCGAGTGTCGATCTAATAATAACAGCTTCACTTCTGTTTGCTTCCGAGAAGGAAACTTGCATAAATCCTGTAGACCAATCACGCCCAAGTGAATCACCTACCCTAAAATCAACTTTCACACCCTTAAAAGAGCTATGAGTATGCTGAATACAGGTAATCCCCTCTTCTTGCAAAGCCCTTTTAAGGACATCTGCGCTAATTTTTTCACCATTTGTAAGCGCAGAAGACTTTACTTTTCTGACACTTAAAATGATTTTATACTCAAAGCCCAGGATTTTAAGCATTTTGCTTATGAAATGCAAGGAAGAAATGCACTCCTCAAAAAGTTGCTTTTCAGTGCAAATAATATATTGAAGATCAACCACCGATCGGACCGTTTTTAATAGACCGCAAGAAAAATCTGTAAGCTCTTTATCCCAAAGGACACACTCTTCTGACACCCTATTCAAAGAAGCCTTTGAAACTAAAGAGGCTCTCTCTAAGAGAAGATCATGATATAGCAAGTCATTTTCTTCATCTTCTGCACACTCGATTTCTTCTGGACTTGGCATTTTGATAAAAGAAAAACTTGCTTTTTCCAAATGATCTCTAAGACTTAAAGATAAGGCCTGAAGAAAACCCTCTCCCTTTGGATGCCAAAGCCAAAGGCTTCCTTCATTATTTACTCTGCTAAAAAGATTCCAATCTTTACCAATGGATGGGTGGAGCCTCTTTACAAGACCCTCTTCTTCTTTCAAAAATTTCTTAAGGCTTTGCTTATCATAATCGGCAGCACCCCAGATCCTTACTACATCTTTTTTTAGTCTTTTACCGATTTTTTCAAAAGTTTTAAGCTTTACCGCGCCTACATAACTAGTATCTGGACAAGCTAGCTCATCCTCTGAAAAATCTATATAAGATCCCATTTGGACAATTGAGAGTAAAGTATCAGAAGATGCAGCCGCATCTTCTGCGCGAAGAGACTCCTTATGAAAGGCAAGCATCTCTCCCGCACTAAAGGGGACCATTTCCTTTATAGAAAATTCTTGTTTTTCTTTGATAAAACGAGAAATTCCCTCTTCTAAAAGAACAAGGAAAGAAGATTGGAATTCAAAAGGAAAAACAAAGTCGTAATAGAAGCCAAGGGGCGTGATTCCACCACCCGCTAGTAGCGCATCAGGAAAGTTTCTTTTAGCAGAGGCTGCAAGAAGGATCCTGGCGGCTTTTCTTAAATCTGATAATTCTAATGATATATTCATAAAATCTTGGGATATAGCTGACTCGAACAGCTGACCTCCACGATGTCAACGTGGCGCTCTAACCAACTGAGCTAATATCCCATAGGTGGTTAAATTTCGACCCAAAGAATAGTAAGAACTTTCATTCTCGGCAAGGCAAATAGTTCCTAAAATATTTTATAGCATGCAGGAAAAGACCCACCTAGTTATTCTCTCTGCTTAAACTTCACTCTAGGCTCTGTATGAGAGATATCTTTCCTTTGTTCTCCTCCCCTATCCAACTGGCCCATATGCTGTGGGAAAAACTCCTTGGCAAAGATGACATGGTAATTGATGCGACGATGGGTAATGGAAAGGATACCCTTAAATTAGCGCAGATACTTTCTAACTGTGGCAGTGGCAGAGTTATAGCCCTAGACATCCAACCTAAAGCCTTAGAAAATACGTTAAGCCTCCTCAGAGAGAATATCCCTGAATTTCTACAGAATATTGAGCTACTACTCACCTCTCATGAAAATTTTCCAAGCCAGATTCTCCCCGGATCGGTAAAACTTATTGTTTATAACCTGGGGTATCTTCCCGGTGCTGATAAAGAGCTCACGACCCAGACAGGAACGACTCTACTAAGTATAGAAAATGCTTTAAAGCTTATAGCCCCCGGAGGAGCCCTTAGCATCACCTGCTATCCCGGCCATGCAGAGGGACAAAAAGAACATGAAGCGATCAAGGCCTTTGTAAAAGACCGTGATCTAAGAGAGTATTGTGTTTCTGAGCACACCTGGCCAAGTAGAAATTTAAGCCCTATCTTGCTACTCATTCAAAAAAGTAATTAGCAATCTTAATTGCATATTTTTATCGTTAAAGCATGGATTAATATCCTGCTATAAATCTAGAGATTCACGAAAGGAGGGTATCCCTCTATCAGGATTTTTTGATATGCAACAAGCTGCGAATATGAATCGGCACTGTACATTCGAAACAGACCACATTTGTCTCTATTAGATAACGTAAACGAGGGATTGTTCATATACTGCATTAAAATATCTAGAATCGACTAGTTTGCTAATCAATGATTCCCAATCTATATCCCCTTTCTTATAAAGACCTCCGACTTCAAGATAATTCAGAAAGGCTTTCGCTGATTCACTCTTCTCTGATTTTTCAAATTTCTTAGCTATTTCGGAAAGATTCTTTTCAATATACCCAGCAAATTCATCCCGAGATGTCCCAGATTCAAATTGATCCATTATGATTTCAGCGAATATGCTTCCAGGATAAAATAGACTTTTTTCAGGATCCGGCATTCCATCTATATCCAAACCATCTAAAGAGGCAGCATATTTATAGAGACTTTCAGTACAACCGCTTAAACAAGGATCGCCACGAGAAAAGCATGAAAAAAAGCCTGATAAGTCCCTTGCTTCTTTAGCCCTTAGATACGTACTTACAAATATTTTAATTCTTGTACTTAATAGATCCAAATTAGAGCTAAACCCATCTTCCGCTCCACTATGCGTTAATTTATTGATCTGGCTGTTTCGAAGACCATCTGTTTCGATACCGGAAATTTCCTGAAAATTTTCGCTAATGGCAAACATGCTCTTAATCACACTTAATGCCCTAGCCCCCTGCTCAGGCGATAATGCGGGAGCCTCAAGCCTAAACCCCCCCAAGACCTCCTCTTTCATCGCAATGCTCAAACCTACATTAGAAACATCAATAAAACTCATAAAAACGCCCTTTATTAAAAATAATAAATATTATTATATAACAATAATAATTATTAATATATAGGCAATTACATTAACTTCTTGTTCAAGAGCTACTACTTCTACTCGTAACACAAGTTATTAATGATAAATCCAACAAATGAGCATCTTCTCATAGTGGGAGAGCTTAAAAAAATCGTGAACACAGAGGTTGTTGATAATAAACACTTTACAAAGAATATTTTTCGAGCCACTAATGACTTGTTGAAAGGCTTTGTTTTCAGGGACATGGCTTACTTCAAATTAAAGCTACTCCATGTCATAAACAGGGTACACATTTGCCTGATGAACCAATTTTTTTAGAGTGAATTCTCCTAGCAAAAACCCTAAACTCACAAAATGCAGCTATTGCAGAAAATAGACAATGAGAGTAGAAGCAAATCTCAAGGCGCCATTTAACGAATAAATGCTCCCGGGGTTAATCGCTAAGAATTCAGCCTTAAACCCTGCAACCGGATTCTTAACGATAAATTATCATTTCCCAACTGATTCATTGTTAACAACCTGAGCTTTAAAAATTATTCTACCAATTGATTAGTTAGTTAATCAGATATAAAATTAAGAGAGAATAGCTATCGAGAATTATATCTAATAATTAACAGTTAATAATAAGATAATAACAGGAATATCATGACAAACAGCATTGATAGCCAGCCTCTTAGGATCTATACAGAGCTAGACAAGATCAGAAAATGTACAGAGGGACCCGTAAGCCCTCGCACATGCGCCCGTTTATTTCATAAATTAGATGAGATATCCCACTCCTTGCAAGGATTGCAAGGGGAGTCTGCTAAAACTACAAGCATTTTTGAGCAGTCCAAACAAGAACATTTGCAAGATCTCCAAGCGACAATCGTTTCCCTTTATGGAAGAGCGATCGACTGCAAAGTCAGCTTCCAAGTAGATCAGATTGCGGGAGAAACCTCCCATTTGAAAGAAGCGCTTGATCACGCAACACCAAAGCAGATTACCAAAGAAAGCAAGCTCCTCCAAAAACACGTAAGCACCCTCCTTCACGATCACCGGATTGGAAAAGAGCAAATGCCTGTTGTTAGCCTAGCAAAACAGACCCTTTCTCACGCAGAGAAAAAGCTGAAAGGGGAAACACCGGAACCTGTCCACCATTTTACTTGGATGGCAAGCCAGGCATCAGCTCAATACGCGCAGGACCTAGTTGATATACTCCCCGGTGAAATTGAAGAACTCTTCGATATCGCAACACTTTTGCATACCGGCCTTAAAAAAGAAGCTCAGTCCAGATATAACCGCCTCCCTTCTGATATAAAAGGTTTAGTGGCCAAGCACCTAGAGGCGCTAAAGGAAACATCCCTTTCTGAAAAAGCGCTCATAGCTACTGGGTTTGAACTGGCAGGCACTAAGGAAATGTACTTTTCTGAAGAGGAGTTGACCTCATTTTTTCAAGAAAGCATGGAATTTGGCAAACCAGAAAAACTAGAACCAATATTTAACATGCGCTCTATCGGCTAATAAGAAGGGAGGCTTTTGCCTCGTCCATTATATAAAAAGATCCACATACTACTGTCATCGCCTCTCCATATTCTGCGGCTTGAACGGCCGCAGATATAGATTCTGCTATCTCGTAGCTAGAATAAGATAGGATATCTAAAATGCGCGCCATATCGCCCGTTTTAGCAGATCTTATCCCTTGAGCCTGTACAAGAGTAATATGATCTACATAACGGGACGCAATCTTAAGACAACTCTTTATATCCTTATCGGCTGATAGGCCGATCACAGAGCGGATAGAGCTACTCGGATATCTTTTCTTCACTTCAGAAAAAAGACGGAGAAAAGCCTCCGGGTTATGAGCTACGTCAAAAATAACCGAGCCTATCACTTCAAAACGAGAAGAGGGAATTTCTAATAGCCCTCTTTCTATAAAATCATCTGTAAGCAATGGAAATTTTCCTTTAAGAGCATTACATGCAAGCCTTGCAATGCTTTTATTTTCTAAGTCATAAAAGCCTTCTCGGAATTCAGCCATTGCAATAGGACAATGAAGATTTTCAGCTATTTGTAATATAGAAGGAAGATTTGCTGTAGGACCAAGGATAAGAGGAATATCTCTTTTACAGATTCCCGCTTTTTCCCGGCCGATCTCATTTACGGTATCCCCAAGTAGATGAGTATGCTCTAAAGAAATCGATGTAATGATCGAAAGGATCGGGTTAACAACCCGTGTTGCATCAAGACGGCCGCCAAGCCCCGTCTCAATAACCGCAACATCTACCTCCCTATTTTTAAAGTGGAGAAGACAGAGAAGGGTCGTGAGTTCAAAAAATGTCGGATGCAGAGCTAACTGCTTTGCTAAAGAAAAAAGAAGGTCTAAACCCGATACCACCTCTCCTTCAGAGATCTCCTTTCCATCTACCTGGATTCTTTCCGTATAAGAGTGGATGTGGGGTGAGGTATAAAGACCTACTTTGTAGCCTGCAAGCTCTAAGGATTTAGCAATTTTTAGACAAACTGAGCCCTTCCCATTACTTCCTGCTACGTGAATTGCTGGAAAAGCATTTTGAGGACATCCTAAATAAGAGGCTATTTTTTCTACTTGGGATAGGTCTGATTTTCCAGCTGCATGATGAGAAAAAAGGGTATTTAAAGCTTCTGTATAATCATTCATAAGAAGGGAAAATCCTGACAAATTCCTCTTTGGGAGTCCATGAACATCCAAGAGGAAGATAGGGTTTTATACTACCATGAAAATCAGATCCCCCACTTATGAGGAGTTTTTTAGTTTTTGCAATTTTTAGAAAGCGACGCTCTTTTTCTGTAGAGCATCTGCCGTAATAACATTCAAGACCATCAAAGGGATGGGTAAGGAGCTCACGAACAATACCTCCATCTTTAAATAGATGGGGGTGAGCTATAAGAGCCTTGCCGCTAGATTGTTTTATAACGTTAAGCGCCTCATCAATCGTTGCTGAAACCCCTTGAGCGTAGCAACACCTGCCATCTCCTAGATATAAAGAAAAAGCCTCTTGGATGGTCTTGACATATCCCTTATCAACCATGAGCTTTGCAATATGGGGCCGGCCAATTGTTCTATGGATCTTTTCTAAAGCCTCAAGCTCATTTTCTTCGATGGGAAAGCGAACCTTTTTAAGCTTAGCGAGTATTTCAAAATTCCTTCCCTTTCTCCTATCTCGCTGACTTGTGCAAAACTCTTTCAAAAAAGGATGCTCTGTATCAATCCCATACCCTAAAATATGCACGTTTTGCTTTTTATAGAGGGAAGAAAATTCAACACCTGAAACTAAGATAAGACCTTTGGATTTTGCATAAGGAAAAGCCTCTGCATAAGCATCGACGGTATCATGGTCTGTAATTGAAAGAGCATTGAGACCCATTTCTACGGCATGATCGATAAGCTCATAGGGGGTAAAACTACCATCTGAATACATAGTATGAGTATGGAGATCCGCTCTAAACTCTCTTACTTCCGGCTGTAGGGGATGCATCGTATTTCCATTTCCAAGTCAACGCCGAGGCTCTGCTTCACTTTTTCTTGCACATGTTTTGCAAGAGAAAGGATATCTTCCGCTTTAGCATCTTCTTTATTTATAATAAAATTGGCATGCAGGGAGGAAACTTCCGCCCCACCCATAGACTGCCCCTTAAGGCCGCTTTTTTCGATGAGGGCTCCAGCCGATCCCTCTAAAGGATTTCTAAAAACACAGCCAGCAGATTTTTCTCCATAGGGTTGGGTTTTTGTCCGATACTCTATGATTGTCAGCTGCTTTTTCCTAGCCTCCGGACAGTCCTTTAGAGCAAAGGTGGCAGCAACTATTGCCCCTTTTCGCTTTTGAAAGGAAGATGTTCTATAAGAAAAGGAAAGTTGATCTCTTGAGAGAATTTCTACATCCCCTCTTTCATTTACAAAGGACACTTCTAAGAGATGGTCTTTAGTTTCTTGGCCATTTGCGCCTGCATTCATGTATACAGCGCCACCCACGGTTGCTGGTATCCCAGAGGCAAACTCCAGCCCAGAAAGGCCCTTTCTTGCCGTTTGAACCCCAAGCAAAGAAAAACTGTATCCAGACCCTACGTGCACTTGTTCTTTTTGAAATTTGCAAAAAGAGATCTTATTGAGAATTACCACTCCATCAAAGCCCCTGTCATCAAATAGGCAATTGGATCCTTTTCCGATCACTAGGTAATCGAGATCTTCTTTTGCGCAAAAGGCGATGAGGCCTTGCATGTCTTCAATTGTAGAAATTTCAATGAAATATTTCGCCGGGCCCCCGATCCCAAAGGTGGAGAGCTGCTTTAGTAACTTATGTGGTAAGAGCCGGGAGTGATAACTCATCTTCTTGGCCTGCAGCTGCGGTTTCTTTAATCTCAGTCTGGTATATTGCATCAAGTACAGCATTGATAAAAGAGGCGCTCTCTGCTGTAGAATACTTACGCGTTAGCCTGATTGCTTCAGCAATCGAAACCTTAGGTGGCAAAGAGGAGAGATACAGCATTTCATAAACAGCAAGCCTCAGCACATTTAGCTCTACTTTCGGAATACGATGAAAATCGTATGACTTAGAAAAGCTGGTAATCTTCGCATCAATCTCTGGCAAATGCCCTTCGATCTCTGTTTTCTGTGCTAAAATCTCTCTCACAGCCTTGCGCGTGATGAAAAATTCTTTCATCATAAATTCAGTAACCTCTTCATCATCCACGGCTGAAAAGTCGTGACTGAAAAGGATTTGAAAAAGAATTTCTCTACTTTTTTGCTGTGATAGTGCCATATGAAACCCTATAAAAGAGTCAGGTTACCATATTTTTGGGTTTCTTTGCACTAACAACCGACTCCCCTCTTTAATTAAAAACTAAATTTGACTTCTTAACATCCAAGCCTGCTTTTCATGCATATTCAGAATTCTTCCAAGAAGATCTGTGGTTGCTCCATCTTTTTCTTCTTCAGCAACTTGTGCTAAATTCCTAGCATTTCTAATAACAATTTCGTGGGATCTAACAAGCTCTTCTACCATATCTTTTGAAGCTCTTAATTTAGCCTCATCACCGACAGCAGATAGATCTTTAAATGCTGCAAAGGAGGCATCTACGTAATGGCCTAGAGCCCGAATCCTTTCAGCCAGCTCATCGATACTTTCTGCAAGCTCGGTATACTGCTTTTCAAAAAGAATATGTAAGCTATAAAACTCATGCCCCGTTACATTCCAATGAAAGTTTTGCGTCTTTAGATAGACCCCATAAGTATCAGCTAAAAGAGTTGCTAAATCCTCTGCAACCCTTGAGCGACTCTTTTCTGACAAACCCGTTTGTATTTCCATAAAAGCTCCCTTTTTCGGAGATATAGCACAAATACTGCCTGCTGAAAACAAAAATTTATTGAATATTCAGAGATTTCTTGCTAGCTTCCTATAATTGATCAACTACTTGCGAGGACCCCTAAGTGCTGGGCATATTTTTAGACTCTGAAGCCAATGGACTCAATTACAAAAAACATAAGCTCATTGAAATCGCCTTTCGAATACTTGACGTAGAGACGGGAGAAGAAAAAGACCGTTTTGAATCGGTTATTTTCCAATCCTTTGATGATTGGCAACTAAGCGATCTTGACAGTCTCCAAGTCAATGGGTTTACCTGGGAAGATGTAAGCTATGGAAGATCCCCTGAAACAATTGCTGAAGAAATCAAAGCCATGTTTGAAAAGCATAAGATCAAACGGGGCGAGGCAGTATTCATTTGTCAAAACCCGTCCTTTGACAGAGCTTTTTTCGCGCAACTAGTAGATCCTGATACACAAGAAAAACTCTTATGGCCTTATCACTGGCTGGATCTTGCTTCTATGTATTGGGCTGAAAGCATCCGAAAAGGTAAAGAAGGCACTGGCCCTTACCCATGGCTTACGGGGTATTCTAAAGACAAAATCTCCAAGATTTATGAGATCGGACCAGAAGACAAACCCCATAAAGCTATGAATGGGGTTCATCATCTAATACTTTGCTACCAGGCAGTTGTCGGATTTCCGAAGAAGGCCCTTAATAACTCGTAGAGCCTATCTTCACCTTCCCTCTAAAGACCCTGTAGATGCAGACTCCATAAGCCAGCACGAGCGGCACTCCGATAAGCACTATTATAAGCAGAGCGGTGAGCGTTAGCTTGGAGGAGCTTGTGTTAAAAATCGTCAGGCTATTTGCTGGATCAATAGAGGAGATGATAAGATACGGATAAGTACCAATACCAAATAGAAGGACAAGGAGTCCGATCACTGAGCAAGATGATAAAAAGGCTCTTCCATCATTACCCTTACTAAATTCTCTTGGTATATTTGCAAAGCTGAGCATCGCAAGGGCCGCGATCACAACAAGCCATGGCATATCCCGAAATCTCTCTGCCATAAAGGGCATATAGATGAGGGTAGCTACGGTTAAAAAGAAATACATAATCGCAAAAAATATCATCGTGCGATTTGCCCACTCTCGAAGACGATCGTGTAGGGTTCCTTCCGTTTTCATAACAAGGTAGATGGCCCCATGCATCATAAAGAGGGATACACTTGCCACACCAAGAAGTAAAGGATAGGGCCTAAAAAACAGAGCTATAGTCCCAACGAACTCTTTATGTTCATTGATAGGAAGGCCTTGTACAAGATTTCCTAAAACAACGCCGATTCCAAAGGCTATGATAAGACTTGCAAAGGAGAATACACAGTCCCAAGCAAATCTCCATCTCTTACCCGGCTGTTTACTGCGGAACTCGATAGCTACCGCCCTGAAGATAAGAGCGGCAATTAAAAGCATGACCAGATTATAAAATCCGGAACAAAGGGCCGCATATACAGGCGGAAATCCTGCAAGAAGGGCACCTCCAACTATCACAAGCCACACTTCATTTCCATCCCATACAGGACCGATAGCATTAAGGAAAATTCTCCTATCATTATCTTTCCTGGTAAAAAAATGAAGAATACCAACACCGAGATCGAACCCATCGAGTACAGTATAGGCAATAACACTGAATCCTAAAACTGCATACCACATAATTGTTAAAATTGTTTCATCCATCTTTAATTGCCTCTATAAGATTCTTCAAAGGGGTCGCTATAAACAGCAGCTTTCTCATTTGTAGGCTCTGAACCAGGCCCTTCCTTAATTTTATGATCGAGCAGGTACATAAACAGGAAAAACAAAAGAGAGTAGATCACGATAAACATGATAATGGAGCCCATCACCTGATGCGCTGCAATGTTAGTTGAAACCCCATCCACTGTGCGGAGAAGCTTCCAGACTATCCAAGGCTGTCTTCCCGCCTCCGCAGTAAACCAGCCTGATTGGTTGGCTATCTGAGGAAAGGCAACTGATGCTACAAGAACTCTAAGTAGCCATTTAGAATTCTCAAGTTTTTTCTTTCTAAATAGATAGATTGCAATAGCTGTAGATAGAGCCATAAGCCCCCACATCGCAATCATCAAATGGTAAGCTTGAAAGACACCCTGGACATTGGGCCACTCATCTCTTGGAATCTGATCGAGTCCCATGACAGGCTTTTCAAAATCTCTATAGGTAAGAAAGCTAAGCCCTCCCGGTATTTGCAGCCCATTGACCTTTTGCTCTTTTGTATCGACCCATCCAAAAGCTGTAATCGGCGTGTAAGGAATTGTCTTATAGACCCCTTCCATAGCCGCGAACTTTGCAGGTTGATTAACAGCTACACCTTGAGCTGTGCTATCTGCAGAAATCAGCTGAAGAGCAAGTACAATAGCGGCCGCACCAAGCCCTATTTTCATACAAGTTCGTGCAAAGGGCATAAATTTTTTCTTAAGATAATAGTAGGCGCTTATGCTAACAACTAAGAAAATACCGGCAAGCCAGCAACCTAAAATAACATGGATTAGCCTATCTGCTGAAGAAGGGTTGAATACCATCTGCCAGAAGTCTGTGACAACAGCCTTACTCTCAATCCCATCATCTATGATTTTAAAGCCTTGAGGGGTTTGCATCCAGGAATTGGCAACTACAATCCATACGGAGCTAAAATGAGCGCCAAGACACACCAGGATGCTAGATATATAGTGAACCCTCTTAGAAACCTTTTCCCAGCCGAACATCATAATTCCGAGAAATCCAGCTTCTAGAAAAAAGGCAAACACCCCTTCGGCACCTAGCGCGCTTCCAAACACATCACCTATGAACCTAGAATACCTCGACCAGTTGGTTCCAAAGCCAAAGATCTGCACAAGACCTGTAGCCACACCTAGAGCAAATGTCAGACCAAATATCTTCGTCCAAAATTTAGCGAGCTCTTTGTAATGGGTTTTTCTGGTTTTTAGATACATTCCCTCTATGATTACAATCATCAGGCCAAGGCCGATGCTTAAGGGAGGGTAGATATAATGAAACATGCTCGTCAGAGCAAATTGTATACGGGAAAGAGTGACGACATCCATACGATGAGCCTTGCAGTTTTTTTAAAAAGCTCATCGTACACAATAATTCTTTTAAGTCAAAGGGACACTACATTGCCGATCTTCAGGACAGCTGATGGAGTACAGTTATTTTAGAGGTTATTTTTTTATAAACAAACCCAATCATCGGGAATGGATTTCAACCTTACTTCTTCAATTTTCTTTTCGACTAATGCATCAAGCGCCTTTGGATCCGCTTCCATGCGATTCCACTTTTTATAAGCCTCATGGAAATCATCTTCAGAAATACGGCCCTTATAAACCTGAAAACAGTCCCGTATAATCCTTGCGATGATGATATCTCCCTGATACTTTTGTTCAAAACTTTCCCCCTCAAGTCCCTTAGGTTTTAAGGGGAAATTTTCCGTATACTTAAAATCAACACAGCTTCCTGCCGCATCCGTTATAAATTCAGATTCGCTTTTTTCTATAGAAGGACGTGCTAAAATTGAAATGGGAATCAAATTAAAAATTCTTTCCCTAACAGCTGCGATCTTCCTGTGTACTACACTTACAATAGCGCTTTGACATTTTGTAAAAAGACCCACCTTTTGCTCATACCCTTCAGGAAGACCAGATTTTAAATTAGCAAGAAAGACCCTCGCAAACGCTGGCATCTCAACCTCTTTAACATCTACTAATTGTTTTGCCAAAAAGATCTTCCAACTCGAGGTTCCTTGTAGCTCTGTTGGTGAAAAAAGCCCCATAAATTTTTTCTGACATTTTTCAACAAGACGAGTGGCCTTAGAATCTACATAGCGTTGAATAACAAGCTGAAAATCCCTCCAATCATGTCGAAGAGGTGATTGCTCGATAAATTGTACTAAATCTTCATTTCCAATGATTGAAAATATTTCTTTAATATCCACCTTAGCAAATAGGTCATTCAGACTTCCCGACTTAACATTAAATTTTTTATTTACAGAGGCAAGAGTTTCTTCCCCCTTTTCAATTTTTTGTTGAAAGTAAAGAATGGCTCCATTTTTAACTAATGTAGTAAATTTTTTATTAGATAAATAAAGAAAAAGTCCCGCATTCACATTTTTGAAGGCAATATTAAATTTAGTCGATGAATCAAAGGTAAAATCATTGATTCTCTTAGAATAAATCTCGAGTTGCCTCTCATCAGATGTCATAGTGAAAATTTGAGAAATCCTTGCAAAAGCATAGGTAGCTGCAGAGGTAATGCCCGCTACACTAGAAGTTTTGCATACGCTCGGAAATGAATTAAAAAACGCCACAGAAGAATCTTTATTATTAATTACTGAGTTCATAATACTATCCTTTATTAACTTGTCGCATTTATTATAATTAATAACTAAATAAATTACACTTCATTATTAATTTTAATTAACTATTAACCAACCGTACTGCAACTTTAATTAAAGAAAAAGGTTGATTTCAACTAGGAAAATTCCTAGAATCTACCTCGCGACAGGAAATTTTTATTTAAAATAGTCGATTGTTTTTGACTTTTACTGCCTATCTAGCAGAATAGGCATCTACAAGCCAAGTAAAGAGGCTACCGCTTTACTCTTGTTGCAACTAACTCTTACCGCAAAGGAAAAAAAATGACTTTTTTCCACTCTCTTACTCCCCTAGTTGAAATCGCCGTAATAACGGTTATGATCAACTATTTGCTAACGTTTTTCTGGAATACAAGGTCGATGGACCTGGTTCTTGGACTCATGGCGTTTCTTATCATTTTTGGAGCAACAGAGTGGCTTAACCTTACGATACTCCATACGATCATGCTCCTGGTATCAAATACTGCAGTTATTGCCATCCTGATTATATTTCAGCCAGAACTTCGTGTGGCTCTTTCCAAACTCAGTCTAAAAGGCAAGCGCTTTAAGGAAATGACCGAGTTTGATAAATTCTTAGACCAACTAGCCACATCTACTTATCGACTCTCAGAAAAAAGGGTAGGAGCGCTCATTGTACTTGAAAATGAGGATATATTAGACGAATACGCCAATAAAGCAGTCCGTTTAGATGCTGACTTTTCTTCCGAGCTCCTCGAGTCTATCTTTGCTGTATCGACCCCCCTTCACGATGGTGCTGTTATCCTAAGGGATAAAAAAATTATTGCAGCGGCTGTTATCTTACCTCTTGCCGAAGACAGCTCTCAACTTACAAGATCTATGGGAACGCGGCATAGAGCAGGCCTTGGAATATGCCAAGCAACGGATGCCTTAGTGATTGTCGTTTCAGAAGAGACAGGAAAAGTATCTATTGCAAGAGAGGGAATTATAACAAAAGGGATCAAAGCGGAAAAATTCAGAGGTGTCATCCGCAGTATCTTTACTCCCCCACCGGCTAAAGATTTTAAAAGTCATTTTAACGTAAAGGATTGGCTCTCCCAATGAAGACACTTTTAAGCGCAATCTTCTTTAACCACTGGCAGCGCAAAGCAGTTTCCTTGATACTTGCTATCATCATTTGGCTTGTAGTTAACCATTCCCTTACATCTACAAAAACGATAGCGAACGTCCCTGTGCGTATCATAAGCGTTCCATCTGGCAAAACCATAGAAGGGATGCAAGCCTCTGGAAGGCTTAATAAACGACTTACCCTATCACTTGTAGGAAATAAGACTCTCCTTGAAGAGCTCAACTCCAATGATCTAGAAGTCGTGATAGATGCCTCCAATAAATCAGATGAATGGATTGCGACGATTTCCAAAAAGAACCTCATCTCGTTAAATCCAGAGATCGACATTTCTAAGGGAATCAGCCGTGTATATCACCCCAACTTTATAATAAGGCTCACAAAGCTTGTCACAGAAAAGATCCCTATTATTATTACCCAACCCATTGGCGAAGCTCCGAGAGGTTATCAATTTCTTGATGTATGGCCCTACCGACTAACCCTTTCTGTTAGCGGTCCGGAAGAGGTAATTAAACGTCTAGCTCTGAAAGAGCAGAGATTAACGTTCAATCTCAATGACATCTCCAAAGGACAGCTAGATGCTATAGCTTCTGGACAAACTAATAATCAAAATGATGTCGTAAGCTACTTCGTGCCAGACCAATGGAAACAAATTAATATCCCCCTACTTTCCGATGCACCCTTAGAAATTGATGATGTCCAAGCAAAAGCGCTGAGAATAGACTTTGTTAGATGCAATCTTTTAGCCTTAGATTCCCCCGTTCTTGTCGCTACGTTCTTTCCTCCTGAATTCAGTGACACCATCAATCCTGACAACTACAAAATTGAGCCAAATCTCCTTGTGCAAAGTAAAAATGGGATTTACATGATAAATACCCCCCTCTTTGCTAAAGGAGTAGATAGGCTGTTTATCGAAGTAGTTAAAAACATGATACAAATCGTAGTCATTGCAGAGCCTCCCACAAAAAAACTACTGCTAGACTGGAGTGTACAATTTGTAAATACAAGGCTCTTGGAAGATGCCTATGTAGCAAGACTGATCTCTGACACCTCTGATGAAGATCTTCGAATGATGAAGCCGAACTTAAGAGAAGAGTATTTGCGCAACCGATTTAGAAGTTATATGAATAGATTCCAGTTATTTACTGAGGATGATGAGAAATTTTCTCTTGAAGCAAGTCTTGAAAATAATAAGATCCTAATAACCCAAGAGGCCTCACAAGAGAAAAGCCCTACTCCTCCTAAAAAATAATGGCAGCTATCACCCTGTTAAAAAGTGGAATATCTCACCTCGGCGGTCTTGAAAAATATACCTTGAGACTAGCAGGCGCTTTCGCTAGAAAGGGATGCGATGTGACCCTACTGACAACTGGCGATACAAAGGCGATCGATCCCTCAAGTCCCATTAAAGCTATTTCCCATACCTACCAGCATAAACTCAGCGTTTTAAAAGTTAGTGAATTTGACAAGTTCTGTAGATCATCTCTTAAAAAAAGCCCCACATCTATAATCTTTGGGCTAGATAGAAATAGACACCAAACCCACATTCGCGCCGGAAACGGAGCACATGCGGCCTACCTATTTCATCGAAAAAGAAGTGAAGGTTTTTTTAAGAAAGTAAGCTTTAGCTTAAACCCTCTACATAGACTACTTCTTGCTATAGAAAAGGAGTCCTTTGAAAGTCCTGATCTTAGAACACTTTTTACTAATTCCCACATGGTAAAAAATGAGATCCTTTCCTACTACAATGTAGAACCCTCTAAGCTTGAGGTGATCCATAACGGAGTGGAGTGGGAAGAAATGCAAGGATCATTTGACGAGTCTTTTACGACTAAAAAATTACATGAAAATGAGCTAGGTCTTCCTTCAGATGTATTTCATTTTCTTTTTATTGGTCACAATTTTGAAAGGAAAGGACTTGGAGAGCTTCTAGAGGCTCTATCGCTTATGAAAGACAAAGACTTCCACCTTTCTGTGATAGGTTCTGACAAAAACAGCCTACAATACAAACAAAACGCAGCAGAACTTGGTCTATCTTCTAGGGTTACATTTTTTGGAGAGAGGAAAGATGTCCTTAAGTTTTATCAAATGGCCGATTGCCTTGTCATCCCCTCCCATTACGATCCCTTCGCAAATGTCACCATTGAAGCTCTTGCCATGGGGCTTACTGTAATTTCATCTAAGTACAATGGAGCCTCTGAAATTCTCACCAAAGAGTCGGGGCATATCATTGAAGAGCTCTTTGATCCTTACTCTATTCTAAGCTGCTTAGAAAATGCCTTAATAACACCAAAAGGACATCTTTCAGCGGGGATAATAAGACAGAGTATAAGGAATCTTGACTTCCCCAATCAACTTGGCAAAATGGTCGACAAGACCCTAGAAACAGCCTAAAAATCTAAGTCACACCTAAAATCCCCCTCAGATAAAATTTTTTCTATAACGAATTTGAACCTTTTGTTTACTACCAGATTTATTGGGGATATGGTATAAAGTAAGGGATTAATATTAGCCCTGGCCTTATGAATAAAGAAAAAATAAGATACTACATTCTCCGCTGCATGACCTATCCCTTAGGATTTTTACCCTACAGGGTAATTCATGCTATAGGAAGAGGTATGGGACTATGTGCTTATTATCTTCTAAGTAACTTTAGGAAAAGAACCCTTAGCAATCTAGCGCTCGCCTCAGGTCTCCATTTAAAGAATGAGGAAATCCCCTCTATTGCCAAGAAGAGTTTTCAAAATCTTATGATCACCTGCCTAGAATATGCCAAATTTGCCAGAGAAAAAAACATCCAAAATATCGCTCATTGTGAGAATCCGGAAAAAGCTATTGAGCTTTTGAAAGATGATAAAGGTGTTATTTTCTTTTGTGGACACCAGGCCAACTGGGAAATCCTCTTTTTGGAAGGAACCAGTCGTATGCCGGGCGTTGCTATCGGCAAGCCCGTAAAAAACCCCTACCTTTATGATTGGGTCTTATCCATTAGGCAGAAGTTTGGAGGGGTCATTATCACTCCAAAAAATGCTATCAAAGAAGGCCTTCGCACTTTACGCTATGGAAAATTCCTAGGTATCGTGGGAGATCAAGGAATGCCAGATAGCGGCTATGAGAGCCTCTTCCTCGGTCGCATGGCCTGGTCCTCACCGATTCCTGCTATGCTTGCTTACCGCAGCGGAAGACCGATCATTGTCGCTACTACAACAAGAAAAACTAGCAAGTACATCATCCACTATTCCGATCCTATCTGGCCTAATTCTGAAAAATCTATGGAAGAAGAGATCCCACGACTCATGCAAACAGCTCTTGGGCTCTTAGAAGAAAGTATTAAAAAAAATCCCGATCAGTGGCTTTGGCAACATAATCGTTGGAAGCAGCAACTTCCTGGAAGTATCCCTAAAAAATTCCGTCATGATAGTCTTTGCGTCATACTACCAATGAACCGATCCCACTTTAAAAAAGTAAAAGGAGCCCTTTCCCGGTTCAGAGACCTATATCCCACAGAATACATCTTATTTTTAGCCCCTAGTATCTATAAGGAAGAGCTCTCTGATCTAAAAGAAGAGATCATGTGGTATGAAGAAGAAAGCGAGTGCTTAATCGATGATTATCGATTTAAGTTTGTTTTTAACTTCACGGGCCAAAAAAAGATCAAAAAACATTTCCTCCAAAGATCAGCCTTTGCAGTACTCGATTACAAGGACCTAGTAAAACTTGCTAATAAGCCCTCAGATGCGCCTTTAGAAGATCTCCTAACGAAGGCTTTAAGCTATGCCAGATGATCGTTTCTTTATCTCAGAAAGGCTAACAGAAGGTGGGTCTAGCCTTATTACAGAGCAAGAGCTCCATCATCTGCAATATGTCATGAGAGTAGGGGTCGGAGAAACAGTAGAGCTCGTTAATGGCAGAGGGCAGCTTGCAAAAGCCTCCTTAGAAAGATTTACCAAGAAAGGGGCTGAGCTTTGCGTGCAAAGTATCAGAGAAGAGCCTGAAACCTCATCTTCTCTGATACTCGCTCAAGCTCTACCCAGGATCCCTCGCCTTGAATATATCATAGAAAAAGCCACCGAACTTGGGGTCACAGATTTTTGGCTCTTTCCGGCCGAACATAGTGAAAGGAAAGAATTAAGCCCGAGCCAGCTACAAAGACTCCAGCAAATCCTCATATCTTCCATTAAGCAATGTGGAAGGCTCTACCTACCGAGGATCACCCTAAAACCCTCCCTTTTTTCCTGGAAATCTGAGAGTATCTCCGCTTTCTATGGAGATACGAAAGAAGGGGCGAAGCCCCTTGCTCAAGCTCTGCAAGAGCGCTCTATAGACTCCTCCATCTTTATCGTAGGACCTGAAAAAGGTTTTACCTCTAAAGAAGAAGACTTCCTATCTGGCCCTTATGGGGCTACGGGAGTCAGTCTTCATAAAAATATACTGAGAGTTGATACTGCAGCTATTACTGGCATATCCATAATATCTGCTCTACACTGTCCAAGACGCCGCTAGTTACAATCTTCGATTATTGTGAAGAGACGAAGGCACCCTAAGGTGTCTTTAGGACATATAACATAGATTGCCTTGCCTGAATGGAATTTCTTTACGATACTTTAGATCGCTTGTGAGATTTTTTCTTAACAGGGCGGGGTAGAGGTTTTTTCTTGGATGAATTGGGAGCTGGAGCACCTCGTAATAATCCTTCGACGCTCAAGTCTTCATCAAGATCAGGCCAGTGGATTCCGTAGCCGCCTCCGCAGACTTCCCAATGCGACTTCTGTTTTAAGGTAGCTTTTAGCAACTTTGGATACCATGCCAAAGGAGCTGAGATTGTCCGACCATCTCTGAGGTCTACAACTATAGAATCCCTTGTGAAATAAACTGCTTCAACACGTTCATCAGTCTTTACAGCTAAAATACCCATACCATTTATCCAAAAATAATTTTTGATGTTCTTCTACTAGTTTATGTAACGCATTCAGTTCTTTTTTTGCAAAACCGATATTTTCTGCTATAGAGACTTTTTTTAACCAAAATTTTGCAGATAAGTCATCTTTGTCTATGTGAATATGAGGAGGTTCGTTCGGTTCATTGCTATAAAAATAAAAACGATACGGTCCAATTCTTAAGACTGTTGGCATAAATTCCATAAAGTAATTTCAAAAAAGATGGTATCATCTTAAAGGATATTAAGGAAGATTTCGAAACGAACATTTTCTAGCATTGGGCCCTAAATTTCAGGAAGATCTGTTTTGGGCAATTTCCAGCATATCCATACTCTCTGCTCTAACTCTCTAATTATCATTAATATCTAAATTATTAAATAATTAATTTGAATTTTATCAAAAAGTAATTAATAATGAAGTAAAGAAGATAATTACCCTAAGGAGTCCGTTATGGCCACAGCCCGCCCACATCATAAAGAAGATGCAAGCCCCTCTCATAGAGAGATCCTCTCCTTAAGAGACGCTCTTTCTGCAATTCACGAAAAAATGAAAACACAGGGAAGTTATTGCCCAACTGTGCAAGAGCTTGATCTACATGCTAAAAAAATCATTCATTTTATCGACAAGTTCCATAAAGAGATCGATAAAACTAAAGCGCACCTGAAAAATGCTATCATTGATCTTACTGAGATCCCCCTCATGCACCCTCAGATGCAACGAGTAGCGATCCAAACAGCAATTAAGGTCGCCTGCGATAACATCGATAAGTTTTGTAGCAAAACTTACTAGGAATACTTTTCTTGGTCTGTTGATAAAGACCCTTTATAAACAAGGCCTCGCTCAGGATCTAAAGTAACTAATTGCCCTTCTTTCAGTAGAGTTAAAGCCCCTTGCGCACGCGTAATGATAGGAATTCCTAGATTTTTTGCGATGTCAAGGGCGCTTTTTTCTGACTTAAGATCATCAGAACGGTTTTGTAGGACAATTCCTATCACATGCTTTAATGCCGGTAGATAATTATCCGCGCATTTAGAAAGGATTACGATCGAATCTCTCATCCGATCGATAGCTCCCTCTTCAGGATTTAAAAGAATACCGACTTTTCCGTGGATCCTATTACCAAAACCGGGCTTGCCTCGTACAAGCACATCTCCAATGCTCTCAACCATCATCATATTAGTGGTTCCACTTATACCAAAGGGAGCTCCCGCTGTGATAACAACTAGATCTCCATAACGGACATATCCCCTATCCATAGCGAATTGACTCACCTTAGCAAAGGCCTCTTTGATATTTTTGCATGGCTCTGGGTCAACAGGAGTGACTCCCCAATATAGAGCCATTTGATTATAAGTCTTCTCACTGGGCGTCAAAGCCACAACTGGCATTTCTGGGCGGTATTTGGAGATAAGATTTGCGGTAAATCCACTATTGGTAAAGGCGAAAATTGCCTTGGCATAAGAGCTATAAGCGGTTTTCACAGAAGCAAAAGAAACCGCCGAGGAGACGTCATTTACCTCTGTCGAAGTTTCCTTAGAAAGATACTCTTTATAATTAAAATGGAGCTCAGCTTCTTTTATGATGCTTTTCATGATTCTTACCGTCTCTACGGGATAAAGGCCAACAGCTGTCTCTCCGGAGAGCATCACAGCGGAGGTACTATCATAAATGGCATTGGCGACATCTGAGACCTCAGCCCTTGTTGGACGGGGATTTTTAATCATCGATTCGAGCATCTGTGTCGCTGTGACCACAGGCTTTGCGCTGTGGTAGCATTTTCTGATCATCATTTTTTGCAGGCTTGGAACTTCTTCTAAGGGAAGCTCTACCCCTAAATCCCCACGTGCCACCATTATCCCGTCAGCCACAAGAACAATGCTATCAAAGTTATTGATTCCTTGAGGGTTTTCAATCGTGGCAATCACTAGGATATCAGGGCGCCCCTCTTTAACAAGAAGTCTTTTAATTTCAATGACATGATCGGCCGAGCGGATAAAGGAAGCGGCAATGATATCGACATCTTGAGTGCAACCAAAAGTTATGTCACTAATATCTTGGGCTGTCATGGCGGGAAGATCAATTGCTGCATTAGGGATGTTTACCCCCTTATTGCTCTTAATAAGTCCTGCATTTTGGATTTCGATAAGGAGCCCCTTATCCGTTTTTTCAACGACTGTAGAAATAATATACCCATCGTCAATGAGTATATCGGTGCCGACCTCGATATTAGTAAATACCTGGTGAGGGGTCATCTGAACCCTATGCTCATCACCCTCGACTACTTCTTTTACAAGAAGTAGTCTATGTCCAGGAGTGACCGTAATACCCTCTGGCTTTACTTTCCCTATACGAATTTCCGGGCCCTTGGTATCTAGCATGATGGCAAGAGGGACTTTTTTATCGGTTCTTGCTTTTTTAAGGCTATTCATCGTTTTTAGCTGCTCCTCGTGGTAGCCGTGGCTAAAATTAAGTCTTGCGACGTTCATTCCAGCATCTATTAGTTCAACAATCTTTTCGTAAGTATTGACAGCTGGTCCCATTGTGCAAATGATCTTAGTACGCGTATCCATAGTCTCCATTGAAAAGGCTAAATTTTAAAAAAAATCAGTCTAGCTTCTTCTTGCATATTCTACAAGATGCGAGCCTTGGATTTTAAAAGCGGCTGCATTAGAATACAGGAGCTAGCAATGCACCTTAAGAAAAGGCTCTATGGAAAAAGATCAGATCGTTTTAAAAAAAGTACGCGTTCATAACATAAAAAATGAAAGCCTGACCCTCGATAAAAACCAACTGATCGTATTTACCGGAGTCTCTGGCTCGGGCAAATCTTCCCTTGCCTTCGACACAATCTATGTAGAGGGTCAAAGAAGATACATAGAATCCCTTTCCACCTACGCAAGAAGGCATATGGGAGATCTTCCCAAACCCGATGCCGACCTCATTGAGGGGATCTCTCCGACAATTGCCATCGAGCAAAAAACCACAGGAAAAAACCCCCGAAGTACCGTTGGGACGATGACAGGGCTCTACGACTTCTTAAGAGTTCTTTTCGCAAGGGTGGGCATTGCCCACTGTCCCGTAAGCGGAGATCCAGTAAAGCCCCAAAGTACAAAACAAATCGCTGAGAAAATATTCTCCCTTGCTCAGAGCGATAGGATCATCCTTTTAAGCCCCTTTGCTGAAGGAAAAAAAGGGGAGTTTAAAGAGGATTTTGCAGATCTTATCCGTAAGGGATATACAAGAGTAAGACTGGATGGCAAGATCATCGACCTTACAGAGGAAATTGCCCTCGATGGGAAAGTGGCTCACGACATCGATGTCGTAATCGATAGAATAACGGCCGATGAAGAAAATAAATCTCGTCTTACCGAAGGGATCACAGCTGCCCTTGAGTTTGGTAAAGGTATTGTGAAGGTGCTGCATGTAGAATCTAAGGAAGAAACCCTCTACTCTCAGCATGCCTTTTGCAAGGCCTCAGGACTATCGTATGGTCCCTTAGAGCCCTCTGATTTTTCTTTTAACCACCCTCTCGGAATGTGTCCTGCCTGTCAGGGCCTTGGAATCACCCAAGAGTTCGATGTAGAAAGAGTAATAAATCCTCTTCTTAGCATCTCTGAAGATTGCTGCCAGGTAGCAAGCTCCTATAAGACGGTACGCTATGGAAACATCTATGACAACTTAGCAAAGATCTATAATTTCAGTGTTACAACACCCTGGAATGAGCTTCCTGAAAAAGGAAAAAATGCGTTTCTTTACGGTATTGATAGCAAATGGACAAAGATGCTCTTTGTCCATCCCATCAAAAAAACAAGGTGGCATGACTATATCCACTGGAAAGGTGTTCTCAATGAAGCTAAAGACAGATTCCAATCAGCACAAAGTGATCTCTATAGAAATAAAATGAAAGAGCTCATGCATGAGGCTCTATGCCCTGCATGCAAGGGAGCGAAAATCCGTCCCTATCCAGCCGCGACAACCATCGGTGGCAAAAGGATCTATGAGCTCACAAATCTACCGATTGGTGAGCTTTTAGCATTTGTTGAGTCTCTGTCTTTTGATCCCCTAGAAAAACTTATCGCTGATGAAGTGGTTAAAGAAATTAGAGAAAGGCTTTATTTCTTAAACCAAGTAGGCCTAAGCTACCTTTCCTTAGAGAGGACAGCACCTACCCTCTCTGGTGGAGAAGGGCAAAGGGTCCGCCTTGCCTCACAGATTGGCTCGGGCCTTGTCGGCTCTACCTATATCCTCGATGAACCCTCGATAGGTTTGCACCCAAGAGACAACCAGAAGCTTTTACTTACCCTCAAAAATCTTCGAGACAAAGGCAATACTGTCATCGTCGTCGAACATGATGAAGAAACTATTGAATGTGCCGATACTGTTGTCGATGTCGGTCCCCTTGCCGGACAGCTGGGAGGAAAAATCATTATACAAGGGACAGTAAAAGAGTTGATGGAGTGTCCCGATTCTTTGACAGGTGGCTACCTATCAGGCAGACTCTCTATACCTATCCCTAAAAAAAGAAAAAAACCCTCAAAGAAAAAGATCAAGATCCTAGGTGCGAATCACCACAACTTAAAAAATATCGATGTATCATTTCCTCTGGGTGTTTTTACAGCGGTTACTGGTGTTTCAGGATCGGGAAAATCATCGCTCGTAATAGACATCCTCTATCCTGCTTTAACCAATCACCTGCACCATGGGAAGATGTCTGTTGGCGCCCATAAAAAAATAGAGGGCCTTAGTAGTGTCGATAAAATCATTGCTATCGATCAATCTCCCATTGGTCGCACTCCGAGATCTAATCCCGCCACCTACATAAAGCTGTTCGATGAAATTCGCGATCTATTCTGCCAGCTTCCTGAAAGCAAAGCCTCCGGCTTTGATGCCGGACGGTTCAGCTTTAATGTCAAAGAGGGATCGTGTCCATTCTGTGGCGGTATGGGGATGTGCAAGATCGACATGGACTTTATGGAAGATGAGTGGGTAAGTTGCGAGCACTGCCACGGGCAAAGATTCGATTGCAAAACTCTCTCTATTCTGTTTAAAGGAAAAAACATTCACGATGTTTTAGAGCTTACCATTGCAGAAGCGGCCTCCTTTTTTTCCTCTATCCCTAAGATCACTGCAAAACTGGACCTGCTTTTAAAAGTTGGCCTTGACTACCTAAAGCTCGGCCAACCATCACCCACCCTATCGGGAGGTGAGGCCCAAAGAATTAAACTGGCCAAAGAGCTCTCTCGACCCTCCACCGGAGACACCTTTTACATACTCGATGAACCGACAACTGGCCTTCACTTCCATGACTGTAAAAAGCTCATCGAAGTGCTCCACTCTCTTGTTGAAAAAGGGAACACTGTGCTCGTCATCGAGCACAATATGGACCTTATTAAAACAGCAGACTGGATAATCGATATAGGCCCGGAAGCGGGGATGTACGGAGGGACTATTGTCTCTGAAGGAACACCCGAGAAAATTGCTGAAGAAGACTCTCCTACAGGAAGATCCCTAAAGACTGTGTTACATAAACGAACATTTCATCCCTCACCGCAAAAAAACTCCTATCCAAAAGTTGAATTTATCGATGTGAAAGGGGCCTGCCAAAACAACCTTAAAAATCTCGATGTGAAAATTCCAAGAGATAAGATCACTGTATGTACGGGACCTTCTGGATCCGGTAAAAGCTCATTTGCCTTTGAGACGATCTATGCAGAAGGGCAACGCAGATACATAGAGTCACTTTCTCACTACGCCCGGCAATTTGTAAAGCAGATGCCCAAACCTAAAGTAGAAAGCATAGAGGGGCTGTCTGCCGCTATTGCTATCGAACAAAAAAGCCACGCCGGCAACCCCCGAAGCACCATCGGCACGATGACAGAGACGTATGACTACCTGAGAGTGCTCTTTGCCCATCTAGGCACTGCCTACTGCCCAGAAACAGGGGAACTTATACAAGCCATCAGCAAAGAGTATGTAGTCAATAGACTGCTAGAGCTTCCTGAAAAAACTAAGCTCCATATCATGACTCCCTATACCCTTGGTAAACAAGAGACCTTTGAGCTAGCTAAAGAAAAACTGCTCCAGCAAGGTTTTTTACGCATACGGCTTAATGGCACTTTTTATGAGCTCGATGAAGAAATCTCCTTCGATAAAAAAAGAAGCCAGGAGCTCTTACTTGTGATCGATAGGCTCATCGTATCACAAGATATCCGCAAAAGGCTCTTTGAAGCCCTCGAGCTTGCAGATAAAATCTCAAAAGGAACCATCATCGTAGCGGCAGATGGTAGCGACATGCTCTTCAACCTCTCCTTTGCAGTAGAGAGCACAGGTAAATCCTACCCCCCGATTACTCCCCACACCTTTTCTTTTAATACAGAGCAAGGGATGTGTTTAGACTGTTTAGGTTTGGGCTTCCAATATGGGGCGAATTTTGGAAGTAGCAAAGAGTTAATGGAGCTATCGCCCCTTGATCTTATCTCTTATCTTTGGAAAGAACATGCGACTAAAGAGTCCCTTCAGCTTTTCTTAAAAATTTTACAAGAGGAAGAGATTGACCCGGATGCCCCCATAGAATCTATGAATGCCTCCCAATTGCAATTTTTCTTCCATGGCGATACCAAAGAAAATTCTCCGAAGAAAAAAAAGGTCTATTTCCGTTGGAAAGGGATTAATAACACCCTCATCAACTACACAAAATCCCCTCATGGGCAGCTAAGGCCTATCCTTACTTCGATGATGGAGCAAACTACCTGCCTATCCTGCCAGGGAGCGCGACTCAATCCCCTTGCAAGAAACGTCAAAATCGGGAAAACAACCCTTCCCGATCTTTGCAAAATGTCTATTGAAAAATCCTCTGTTTTTGTAGACGCGCTAAAGATCTCCTCCCATCTCTTTTTACAAGAGACCCTAGACCAACTTAAAAATCGCCTCCGTTTCTTACTAGCTATTGGCCTTGGGTATTTAAGCCTTGAAAGAACAGCCCCAACACTCAGTGGTGGAGAAACTCAAAGAATTAGATTAAGCAGGCAGCTAGGCAGTGGACTTACCGGATGCATTTACGTGCTCGATGAGCCAACAATTGGACTCCATCCCCACAACAATGACCTGCTTAATAAGGCGCTAAAATCCCTTTGTGATCTGGGCAATACCCTGATCCTTGTAGAACACGATCCCCTAACGATTAAAATTGCCGATCATATCATCGACTTCGGTCCCGAAGCTGGGGTCCACGGTGGGATGATCACAGCAGAGGGAAGCCTGCAGCAAATACTAAAAGACCCAAACTCCCTTACCGGAGCGTATCTTAGTGGAAGAAAAAAGATTCCCCTTCCAAGTTCTAGAAGAAGCTCTGATACCTACTTAACGGTCTTTAATGCCTCAATTCATAACCTGAAAGGATTCGATGTCGATATCCCCTGCCACGCAATCACCTGCATCACGGGAGTGTCAGGGGCCGGCAAGTCGACCCTTCTGCTCGACATCATCTGTCCAGCGGTTGTTAAGACCCTTTTATCCAGAAGCAAAGAAGATAAGATGCAAATCGGTGCAAGCATCGTAAAAGGGATTTCCAACTTCGACAAGTGTCTAGTTCTCGATCAAAACCCGATCGGTCAGACAAGTAGAGCCGATGTAAGCACCTATGTAGATGTTCTTACCCCCTTGCGCTACCTCTATGCCTCAGTGCCAGAAGCCAAAACAAGAGGGCTCCAACCGAAACATTTTAGCTTTAACCACCGAAAAGGGATGTGTACCGGATGTTTTGGTCTTGGGACCAAAAACATCAGCTTGCAATTCCTCCCTCCCGTAAAGGTTCCTTGCGAGTCCTGCAAAGGATACCGCCTAAATCCTTTGAGCCTGCAGGTGTATTTTAAAGGCAAGCACCTAGGAGAGGTACTGCAAATGACAGTAGAAGAGGCCCTCTACTTTTTCGATGCGATTCCTAAAATCCGAAGGATATTAGACACCCTGGTCTCTGTTGGTCTTGGCTATGTAAAGCTCGGCCAAGAGATATCCACACTTTCTGGTGGTGAAACGCAAAGGATACGCCTAAGTAGAGAACTTGCAAAACGATCAACCGGTAGAACGCTCTACCTTCTTGATGAGCCCTCCATCGGGCTCCATAGTGAAGACATCGCAAAGCTTGCCAAGATCTTCCAAGAGCTTGCTGACAAGGGCAACACCCTTATCATGGTAGAGCATAATCTCGATCTAATGGCAGCCTCCGATAAGGTGATCGACATAGGCCAGGATGCAGGAGAAAAAGGAGGAGAGCTTATAGCCCAAGGAACACCGGAAGAGGTGGCACTAAATAAGCGCTCTTATACAGCCAAATACCTCAAGGAGCATCTGGAGATGTATAAGTTAAGCTAAGATGGAAAAATCCAGATTTCACCACTTATAATTCCTACCAAGCTTATTCTTAGAATTTTAACATCAAAACCCTAATCACCTAAAACAGATATATGACTATTTTAGGTGAAAATCGAGTTGCCATAAAATCTCCTAAAACGATCATATGTCTATTTTGGGAGATTAGAGGGGGCCTTTTTCTAGGAAAGATGTTTTTCAGTTATTCTGTAACATTTAAACGAAAGCGAGGAAAAAGACTGACTGCGTACAAAGGATAATTAACAAGTTTTCCATCTAGAGTAAAATTTCTTAAGGAGGCCCTAGACAATACTAAAGGAGCATTTTCTTCTTTTGAAAATTTCCCATCATATACAGTAAGACTTTTCTTCTTTTTAGAGAAACCAGCCTTTACCTCAAGAGGGAAAATATGATGTTCTGTGGAAATTACAAAATCCACTTCAGCAATCCCCTCACTTGTCCAATAATAGAGTTCATTAAAATGCGTATCATGAAGTTCTATAGCTACAAAATTTTCAGCTAATGCCCCCTTGAATTCCTGAAAAAGTTGATCCCCTTCTAATATAATTCTGGGATCCAACTTGCTCATTGCCCCAAGCAATCCTACATCCAGTAAAAACACCTTAAATGCTTGCTTATCCGCATAAGCATCTAAGGGGAGTTTAGGAGTCGAAATAAGATTTGCCATAATGATAAGTCCGGCACTCTTTAGCCACTGCAAAGATGTTTCAAATTCCCTAGCCCTAGCGCTTTTGCGAATGGCTGAAAAAACGAACTTTTTATTCTCTTTAGCCAATTGACTGGGGACCGAGTCCCAGATAGCCATAATTTTCATTACTTCATCTTTTGGTGCATGTTTTGCAAAGTCTAATATGTAAGCATCGAGAATTTCTTTTTGTACCACTCTAACTTGGCTTAGATCGTCTGTTTTTAAATAGGCAGCAACAGCTTCAGGCATACCCCCTATAATGAAGTAATATTTAAGAAGGGAGGTTAATTTGTTATGAAAAATTTCCGAGATTGGTTTTGGATGATCGATCTCTTCGAGCATCATAACTAACTCTTGCTCGCCGATGGCCGTCAAAAATTCGAAAAAATTGAGTGGGGCAAGATCTAGGAAATTCACTTTGCCAACAGGAAATCCTTTCGTTAACTTTACACCTAGTAAAGAACCGGCTGTAGCCAAATGATACTCATTCTTCTTTTCACAAAAATATTTCAAGGAAGCTAAAGCCTCAGGACACTCTTGAATTTCGTCTAATACAATGAGTGTAGAACCGGGCTGGATCTTTTTTTTGAAATAGATGCCCAGTTCTTTAATAATTCTGTCAGGATTTAAATCTTCCTTAAAAATACTTGCTAAATGAGGGGTTTCATCAAAATTGATATAAACATAATCCTCATACTCACGCCTGGCAAATTCGGTCAAAATATAGGTTTTACCTACTTGACGTGCACCCCTTAATACCAAGGGCTTACGCAAATTTGAGCTTTTCCACTGAAGTAAGTTTTTATAAAATTCTCTTTCCATAAGCTTATGTTACCGCTTTTATCCATTATTATTCCACGATATGTTAGGAAAACGTGATTTTTTCACAAAAATACGTCGATTTTTTTGTCATTTTTCACGAAAAACTAACGAATCGACAGGAGAGCTAGTAAAACATCGATGTTTAATAGGTTAAGCTCGATCAAAAATCTCTAATCACCTGGAAAATTCTCACCTAACGCTTCATGATTGGGACTAAAGAGCGATGCACTATCAAAGCCCCCTTGCTCAAAAGGCCCCCTTTCTTTATGGTCAGGAAAAAAGGAGATATCTCATGGTCATGCCTATCGTATCTAAAAAACGTGCTAAAGCAATATGCTCAGCCCTCTTTCTCGTGGGACTTGGTATTGTAGGATTTACGGGTAACTGGTGGCCAGGGATCATGCTAGCCATAGGTATACCTCTAGCTTTGAGACAGTATCTTCTTAGAAAACCGTACGACGTCTTTGTGACTCTACTGATTTTTGTAGGTGTTTTTGTGACAGCGCAATTCAATAACTCTTGGAACATCATCATGCCGGTAATGTTTACCGTTGGTGGTATCTATGTATTCTTTAGAGACTATATTGAAAGTAAGCTCTCCCCAGAACCCGAGACGGAAGAAAACATCAACGAAGAGATCGAAGAAGAGCAGCATCCGAGATAATTTTAGAAATAGTCGATTAGCATCGCCTGTTTTACCTCATGCAACGTCTCTGCTGCTACGAGCTCAGCTTTATTTGTGCCGGCCTTAAGCATATCCATAACGGCACCCGGGTCTTTGGCAAATTCGGCTCTTCTTGTGCGTATTGGTTCAAGCAGGGCTTGGAGAACTTCATTTAAGCGTTTTTTCACGACAGAGTCTCCAAGGCCTCCCTTAGCATAGTGGGCTTTTATTTCCTCAAGTGTGTCAAGATCAGTATCAAAAGCATCGAGGTAGGTAAAGACGGGATTGCCTTCTACCTGGCCTGGATCTTCTACTCTTAAATGGTTGGGGTCTGTGTACATCCCCTTCACCTTTTTAGCTACCACATCTGCAGAATCTGACAGGTAGATGCAGTTACCAAGGGATTTGCCCATTTTAGCTTGCCCATCAGTGCCCGGCAGCCTTGCAATTTTAGGGATGATCGCTTTTGCTTCTACAAGCACATTTGTTTTGTAGATCCTATTAAAATTGCGTACCAGTTCATTGGACTGCTCAATCATCGGAAGCTGATCCTCACCGACCGGAACTACATCTGCCTTTACGATCGTTATATCTGCTGCCTGGCTTACTGGATAGACCATAAAGCCTGCAGGAACGCTTTCTTCAAACCCTTTCTGCTTGATCTCTTGCTTTACTGTGGGATTATGCTTTAACCGATTCCAGGTAACAAGGTTTAGGTAAAACATCGTAAGCTCTGCAATCTGAGGGATCATTGACTGGATAAAGATGGTTGATTTAGAAGGATCGATGCCGACTGCTAGATAATCTAGTGCTACTTGAAGAACATTTTCTCTGACCTTTTGGGGATTATCCGCATTATCAGTAAGCGCTTGTGCGTCAGCAATCATGACATACTGGGTATGAGTGTCTTGAAGCACTAACCTGTTTTTTAAAGAGCCCACATAATGACCTAGATGAAGAGGTCCTGTTGGTCTATCTCCTGTAAGGGCTACTTTTTTCTTTTCAGACATAATCTCTCCTAATTTTCAGCATTACTTAAGAAATAACTATTTTATCCATCCCATTGTTGTTGTATAGCGATATCTTTGGGGAGCCATTTGACTACCGGTGCCCTGAGCGGCCCCCCCCCCCAGAGGAGCAATAATCCAACTAAACCTTACTTCAAGAATAAAAATCACATTTCAAACGAATAGCGACGAAATTTTAATTAAATAATTAAAGAACAATTAAATGTATAAATAAATATAAATTATAATGCTTTTCTTGTTATTATAAAAAAAAGAAGGTCGTCATGTCTAGCATAAGCCCTACCCCCCCTGATAGACGGCCTGTCAATACCGATCTTCATGAAATAAATCAGATTCTCGGAAATTATAAAAATACCCCAGAGAATAACAGAAAGATACAAAGGCTTTGTGAAAATACTATCAAAAACGTTAGCGCTTCCCCTTCAGAAGGCATTGATATCAATAGGATTACTCTATTTAAGAGTTGCCTGTCAACCCTAAAAACAAAGGGGGTTTTTCATAGAATATTTACGACAAGCAAAACTGAAACCGCACTAACCAAATTACAGGGTACGTTACAAAATTTCGAAACAAGGAGATCAAATGTTCTTAATGCTGTTAAATCTGGTGAATTAAGAATTCAGAATGTTGCCGAAGAGTTCCAAAACGACCGAGAAATAGTTCTTGCGGCTGTGACTCAATGTGGCTATCAACTTTGTCATGTTCCCGAAAAATTCCGAGACGACCCTGCTATAGTTCTTGCGGCTGTGACTCAAGGTGACGAAGCACTTGAGTTTGCTAGCCAAAGACTCCGAGACGACCCTGATATAGTTCTTGCGGCTGTTGGTCACTATCGACATGGACTTAGCTATGCTAGCGAAAGACTCAAAGACGACCCTGCTATAGTTCTTAGGGCTGCTTCTCACGATCTCAATGCACTTCTCCTTGCGAGCAAAAGACTTCAAAACGACCAAGCACTAATTATTGTGACTCTGCAGTCTCACTTATCTAAAGAGGAGCTTACTCAGACAGATATAAATTGCTTCGGTTTGGAAGCCGCTAAAAATGGTCATATAGAGGTTCTGCAGTTTCTCTTATCTGAAGGAAGAACTTTATCACCATATAATCTAGGTATAACCCTTGAATACGCAGCTAGAAAGGGCAATCTAAACGTCTTAAATGTTCTCTTACCTCAAGGAAGATCGATATATCAATCAGATCTAGGAACCGCAGTAAGCGTTGCTGCTGCAAATGGTCATTTAGAAGTTATTCGTTTTCTCTTATCTGACGGAAGAGCTCTAAGTATTGAACAGAGAGAGAGCCTTATCCTATCGATGTCAATTGCAGGCAATATAGGAGTTTTAGAGCTTTTACTGCAGCAAGGAGCGATCCACAGAGCTGCAATAGATTCCTCATACTCGAATGCAGGAAGACATCTTCCCCCTGGGGAAGAACAAGTCATTCTTATCGGCCGGATTAGAGATATGCTCCGCTCGGCTCCTTTGCTCCCAGAGGATACTCAAGGGACGAACCGAGCGCCGGCCAGAGAGGAAGATGCTTTATATACGACATTTGCTGAAGTGAAAGAAAACCCAACGAGATATCTAGAACTTGTAACAACACAATTTCCAAGAAGGGTTGTATTATTAGATTCCCCAGGGACCATCGACCTCGGAGGAGTTACAAAAGAGTTTATCTCAACACTTATGAAATCCTTGCTAGAAAAAACCGCCTTTCCAATTACAGAAACAGGATTCCCCAAGCAGATACCCAGAATAAATCCGGAAACAAGCAAGCCTGAAGTAAATGAAGAAAGCCGGGCAATCTATCAAAGGCTCGGTAAGTTTTACTCTCTTCTTGATCAGAAAAATACAGATAGAACGGATAAATTTGTGACAGGAACTGTGTTTCATCCGGGCTTTTTTCAGATTGTAAAAAAGGTCGGAGCAGGCGCTACTCCCGCGGATCTAAGAAAAGAGGCTGCACAACAGATCATAGCCGCTGAGAGCGAAAAGCCCTCCTGGGCCGCTGTGATTTTGGATCCGGAAAATCGAGTAGAATTAGAGGCTTATGCGGCGGCGTTGGGATGCACTCCCGCCGAAGCCCAAGAATATTTAGCATCGACAGAGGCTCTTATAGATCAGGTTGTGGCTGCAGCTAGATCTTTTTACGAAGGAGTTACACCTGCCTTCCGAATAAAAATACAATGCACTGATCCATTGGTTCTTGCCCACATGGTTCAAGGAGAGCCCATTTCAAAAGTGAGTCTCCTTGCAGCTCTTAGCAGAAGACCTGAACTTTCCGAAGAGCGCTATAGCTGGGTACTAGACAAAATCGAGACATCAGATGAAGCATGGAGAAAGAAATTCGTTAAAGCAATTACCGGTAATGAAGTGCTTTCTCCGGGTATGAAAATCTCTATAGGTGCGTGCTGGCGAGGGGGCGGGAGATTTGAAATACACACCTGTTTCAACTCCCTTGACATTCCAACCGATGTGGAAAATGCAGATCTTCTAGCAGCACTAGATAGCGTTCTAGATGAAGGATATAACACCGCTTAGGGACTCTTGAGATCTTAAAAATTTATCACATTACAAGCTATGTGACTTCTTATTGGGAAGAATTTCTCACTGCCAGCAATGTTTTTTTTCTAAGAAATACATTCCTACTTGATTAATTATTTCAGCTGTGCAATGAAAGAGCTCATCCCCTAATAACTTAAGTCAATTTATAGAGCAATTATGTCAACAGAAGAGACTCCCCCAACTCACATTGGACCCTATAAGGTCGTAGAGAAAATTGCAACCGGCGGTATGGGAGAGATCTATCTTGTTTACGACGCTTGCTCAGATCGAAACACTCAAATACCCCACCCTTAAAGAAAGATTTTTAAGAGAAGCTAAGATCGCGGCCAAAATGGCCCACCCCTCTATCATCCCCATCTACTCAATTCATAGCGATAGCGATGAAATCTACTATACCATGCCCTACGTTGAGGGGGAAACCTTAAAGCAGATCATAAGAACCTGTCTTGAAGAAGAAAAAGCGGGAAAAGTCGTTCATCCTATCGGAAAATCGATTCCAGCTTTAATGAGGATTTTTTTAAATATATGCCAGGCTATTGCCTACTGCCATAGCAGAGGTGTGCTCCATCGAGATGTAAAACCGGAAAATGTGATCGTAGGAAAGTTTGGAGAGACCTTTATCTTAGATTGGGGCCTGGCCGATTTTGTGGATAGCCCAACGCATGATTCTAAGGAGAAGTTCCCCACGGTAGAATGTGTAGATCTTACAAGACCTGGCAAAATCCCCGGGACACTTGCCTACATCCCTCCGGAGAGGATCCTTGGGAAGCCCTCCTCTTTTGCAACCGATATCTACGCTCTTGGAGTGATCCTTTATCAGCTCCTAACCCTAAGGCTACCTTTCCATAGAATCTCTAATAAAAAACTTAAAAAGCAGATCGAAAAAGAAGAATTCATCGATCCTCTTGATAGAGCCCCTTACCGAGATATCCCCCTTGAACTTGCTCATATCGCAAAGATTTGCCTTTCCCCAAATCCCGAAGCCCGCTACCGCAGGGTTGAGGATTTGCTACTCGACATAGAAAGTTACATCGCAGGAAGAGGGCAGTGGTCCTTTTTAGAGCCACTGGATGTTGCGAATAAATCGGATTGGGAATTCCAAGAAAACATCTTAGTAGCAAAACATACAGCGCTTACCCGCAGCGCAGACCTCATGGAATGGGTCACTATCATGCTCTCTAAAAAAGGGTTCTCCGGTAATTTTAAGATAGAAACGTCCGTAGAGCTTGGGAGCCAAAGCCAGGGAATAGGCTTTTTGTTAAATGTCCCGGAGAGTAGCGAAAGAAAAGGACTTTTAGAAGATAGCCACAGCCTGTGGATCGGCACAAAAAACAGTCCGGGGTGTACTCTCTTTCGCTCCAATGTGCAGATCTTATCGGCACCTGATAGTTATTTGGAAGAAAACGTCTGTCATAAAATACGGATTGAGCGGGTAGATAGCCACATGCGTGTGATCCTTGATGACAAGCTCGTCCTCGACTATCTGACACATATCCCTTTTACCGGTCCCCACTTTGGTCTTTTACTGAAAGATGCAGATCTTAAAATCGATCCCATTAAAGTGTATGTGACAAGTCCTAACATCATGATCAACTGCTTAAAAGTGCCCGACACATTTTTATCGACGAAAAATTTCAGTAAAGCCCTTGGTGAGTACCGAAAGATCAGCGCCTCCTTTCCTGGAAGAACAGAAGGAAGAGAAGCATTATTTCGCGCAGGGATCACCTTAGTAGAAGAAGCCTCTGAATCCAAATCCTCTTCTAAAAAAAATCAACTCTTGCAGCAAGCTTTAGAGGAGTTTGGGAAACTAAGAAACACTCCCGGAGCCCCCTTAGAATATTTAGGGAAATCCCTTGTCTATAAAGCAAGTGGAGAGATCGAAGAAGAGAGCAAATGCCTAGAGCTATGTCTTAGAAAATATACAAAACACCCCTTAAGATATTTAATCGAAGAAGAGCTCATCTTTCGCCTCCATGAAGCGGCCACACAAAATAGAGAAGCCGCGTATCATTTTGCTCTTCTGTCACTGCGCCATATGCCCCATATTTTTGGCCAGGCACAGAATAAAGTTCTCCTGGATAGCCTCCAAAGTCACTGGGAGCCTCTTTCCTTCATAGAGCCCCTAACTTCTTCTACAATTGATGAGCAGTATATCCAGCTCAGCATCCATTTAGCCTTTTGGCTTGCAAAACCCATCACCCTTGTCGAGATCATCGAGTCTGCAACAAACCCCCTATTACTTAGTAATGCCCTATTTTGTTTATTGCAGCTGGGTTGCGTAAGTTTTGCAGAAGAAAACCTCCACTTCTTAAAAGATGACCCGGAAAGGCTCTCTTCCCTATCTCTACTTATTAAGCTTTGTAAAAAGCAGATACCACTCGCAGAGGCATTAGCATCTCTTGAAAAAAAGGTAGACTTTTCCTCAAAAAGAGCTCTTATGCATATCTTAGAAAAAGAGCTCCTCCCCGGCAAAAATAAAATCCCGGTCGAGCTATTACAAAAGCTATCAAACAAAGACCATGATTTTACAGGGTATTACATCCGCTCCCTGATACTTGCTGGAGAGTACTCAGAAGCTAGCACTGCTTTAGGGCATGCTAAAGGACTTTCTGAAGAAGAAGAAAACTACCTTACCGGATGCCTGCTGGCTCACGATGAGGGAAAAGAGTCCTCTCTTAACTATCTCATGGAATATGCACCCTCCTTTGAGTTTAGTTCCTACTTTGTGATGGAAAATGGAACATTTTCCTTAAAAAATGCCAGGGATCTTTTCTTCTGGGAAAAACTCCAACTGCTGCGCCAAATGATCCTGTTTAGCTACTGCGCTAACATGCAAAAAGAAACGAAAAGCTGGCTCAAACTTTACCAAGGACAACTGTCTTATGTTACTGCCACATATTGTCCTACCTGAAGTTAAAAAAAGTGAAATTGCCCATAAGGGCTATTTTACTCTGCGTATAGACTCTCTAGAGCTCCCCCATGGAATACGAAGGCCCTATACTGTTTTAGAAACAGGATGCCATGCAGCAGCGGTCATTGCTGAGACAACCGATGGAAAAATCCTTGTTCTTAAAGAATATAGACATCCTACAGGCAAGTGGATCTATGGCTGCGCCGGCGGCAGGATCGACACGGGAGAATCTCCCATAGAAGCTGCCAAAAGAGAGCTTCTAGAAGAAACAGGCTATACAGCGGAAGAATTTATTACATTGGGAGCCGCTTTTCCCTTTCCATCGGTTGCTGACCAAAACATCCATTTTGTTTTGGCAAGAGGCGCCAAATACCTTCAAGCGCCCACACCGGAACCGTTCGAGCTCATCACTCCTTGCCTGCTCACGCTAGAAGATCTTGAAAAAGCCGTGCAATCAGGAGACCCTGTAGACGGGATCCTTTGCACAGCTCTTTACTTTAGATCTATTTTAAAAAAATAAGATATTATTTTTCCCTGTAGTAGGCTTTGACTTATCCCTGGGAAATATGATAACCTACCCCCTAAATTATCATTTAAATAAGCAGAAACACCTATGCCAGAACTTGCCAAAGCCTTTGAAGCTAAACTCGTAGAAGACAAGTGGTATTCCTTTTGGGAATCCAGAAACTATTTCCAAGCCGATCCCCTTTCTAAAAAACCAGCTTTTAGCCTGGTTATGCCCCCACCGAACGTAACGGGTGTCTTGCATATGGGACATGCTCTTGTCAATACCTTGCAAGATGTTCTTACTAGATGGAAAAGGATGTCGGGCTTTGAGGTTCTTTGGGTGCCGGGAACAGACCATGCAGGTATTGCTACACAAACAGTTGTCGAAAGGAACCTGATTGCACAAACTGGCAAGAGAAGAAAAGACTTTCCAAGAGAAGAGTTTTTAGGTCATGTGTGGGACTGGAAAGAAAAAAGCCAAGATACCATCTTGCACCAGCTGAAAAAACTCGGCTGCTCGTGCGACTGGTCAAGACTTTGCTTTACCATGGATGATAAACGCAATGTAGCTGTTCAAACAGCCTTTAAAAAATTCTATGATGATGGCCTTATTTACCGTGGTGATTATCTAGTCAATTGGGATCCAGTGACACAAACGGCCTTGGCCGATGATGAAGTAGAACATGAAGAAAAAGACTCATTTTTATGGCACCTACGCTATCCCTTAAAAGATGATCCTAAAAAATATATCGTTGTAGCAACAACACGTCCAGAAACCATGCTTGGTGATGTGGCAGTCGCTGTTAACCCCTCCGATGAAAGATATAAGGATCTTCTTGGCAAGACACTAATCCTACCGATCACCAACAGAGAAATCCCTGTTATTGCAGATCATTTTGTAGAGGCAGGCTTTGGAACGGGCGCAGTAAAAATCACACCAGCTCATGACCCGAATGACTATGAAATGGGACAAAGACATAATCTCCCTATGATCAACATCATGACACCCGATGGGAAGATCAATGAAACTGGAGGCTCTTTTGCAGGTCTTACCATGCAAGAGGCTCGTGTTGCAATTGTACAGAAAATGCAGGAGCTGGGACTTGTAGATAAGATCGAGCCCCATAAACTACGTATTGGCCTTTCCTACCGATCAAAGGCTATCATTGAGCCCTACCTATCCAAACAGTGGTTTGTGAAGATGACAGGCTTTAAAAGCACACTCCGAAGCCTAGTAGAAAAAAAACAAGTAAAGCTCGTTCCAGAAAGCTGGGAAAACACCTATTTCCACTGGATCGATAATTTACGAGACTGGTGTATCTCTCGCCAGCTGTGGTGGGGCCATAGAATCCCGATCTGGTACAACATCGAAGATCCTGAAAAAATGATCTGTCATGCAGGCGAGGGCCTCCCTCCAGAGGTAGCTAAAAATCCAGAGGCATGGCGCCAGGATGAAGATGTGCTCGACACATGGTTCTCTTCAGCTCTTTGGCCCTTTAGCACAATGGGCTGGCCAGAAAAAACACCTGAGCTTAAGAAATTCTATCCGACATCAACACTTATCACCGGCCATGACATCCTCTTTTTCTGGGTAGCTAGAATGGTCCTTATGGGATCTTATGTAATGGACACTCCCCCCTTTGCTGAAACCTTCCTCCACGGCCTTATCTACGGAAAGTCGTATTGGAAAACAGGTAAGGACGGAGCTAACTCTTACATTACAGGAGATGATAGGCTCTCCTATGAACTCGGAAAGCCTTTGCCACCTGGTGTCCAGTTCAAATGGGAAAAAATGTCCAAATCTAAAGGCAATGTCATCGACCCCCTAGAAATCCTCGATTCCTTTGGGACAGATGCAATGCGCATGGCTCTATGTGCAAGCGCGACCCAAGCGCGCCAGATAGATTTAGATCGGCGCAAGTTCGAAGAATTTAAAAACTTTGCCAACAAGTTATGGAACGGCGCTCGCTTTGTCTTTATGAATATCGACAGTCTAACAGTCGATAGTTTTTCTTCAGGGCTCGATGAGTCGCTCCTAGCTTTGGAAGACAAATGGATCCTGTCTCTTCTTAACAAGACGATTAAAGAAGTGAACCTCCATTTAGGAGAGTACTCCTTTGATAAAGCAGCTCTTACTGCCTATGACTTTTTCTGGAAGGAGCTTTGCGCTTACTATCTAGAGCTCTCCAAGCCCGTCCTCTCCGGAAAATCGGGATCTCCAGAGCAAAGAGAGAATAAGCAAAAGATCTTAAGCATCATCTTATGTGCAACGCTCAGACTTCTCCATCCGATGACACCGTTCATCACCGAAGAGCTCTTTGCGTTTATGAAAGAGAAGTTTGGACCCGCCGTCATAAGTGATAAAGCAGATCCCTACACGAAAGAGGCAATCCTAGCTCTACATGCCAGCTGCTGTATGAACGCTCCCTATCCGGTAGTTATCAAAGAAGCTGACATCAACCCAGAGATAGAGAAGACTTTTTCCTTTATGGACTCTCTTGTCCATGCAGTAAGAAATATACGAGCTGAGATGCAGCTGCCACCATCTGCAGGAACTGATGTATTTATCATTGGAGAGAAAGCAGACCCTAACTGGCTGTGCGCTCTTGAAAGCCGCTCTATCTTAGAGGGCCTCGTAAAAATACAGACCCTTACGATCACGGATAAGGCCCCTTCGATGTCTTTTTCTGCGGAAGCAATAGTTGATAGCCTAAAAATTATCGTGCCACTACCTCAGGAAATGAAAGACAAAGAAAAGCAAAGGCTCGCTAAAGAAAAAGAGAAACTCCTTATCCAAAGTGTCTCTCTTAAGGAAAAGCTTGCGAACCCTGAATTTACCGAGAAAGCACCTGCTGAAGTTGTAAAGAAACTTTCCTCTCAGCTAGAGCTTCTCGATAAGCAGCTCCAAGAAATAGAAACAAAGTCGGCTATGCTTTAAAAGGACCAAACCTCTAGGAATCGCGAAAACGCAATTCCTAGAGGTTTGCTTTTCAACTCAATGGTAGTCATTAATACATATGAGACTTTCCTCCCCCTAGAGATCGGTTTGCCAGCCGGTGCTGATACATGTGAATGTAATAAGAGAAGTCTTAGTAGAAACGCAATATTTCGCTCACACAGTAAATATGAGCGATTTCTTAAGCCCTGAATCTACTCTATAGCTGTTGATAGCCTAAAAAATATCGCGCTATTACCACAGGAAGTGAAGCAAGTCGAATTATGCCTTAACAATAGACATAGAATAGCACTTTGCTATCAATTACTCCGGCCTAAATGCTCAGCTTTTCACATGCGTACAAGTCACCGTGCACTAGAAGTTATTTAAAGAAATTCGTTTATTCTTCCTGCGCATTTCGCAGTTTAAAGAGCGAATTATGAAAACGCAATCCCTTGATTTTTAGTACTTTTCTCAACTATAAAACAACCTTTATAATAAAGTATTTTTTATTCTCGCTCAATTACTACGATTGTAGTATTATAGCTATAAATTAGGAGAAACACCCATGTCAAAAAGAGCTTTCGGCGAACTAGAACTTGCCATATTACAGATCTTAAAAAGTGGAGAACGGAAGTCTGTTTCCGACGTACATAAAGCCCTCGGAGGAGAAGACAAATACACCTCGATTTTAACCGTGCTAAATAGGCTGGTTTTAAAAAAGCAGCTTCATTCAGAACGTGAAGGGATGAAAAACAGCTACTGGATCCAAGAGTCTAAAACCCAGATCCCCTCTTTTTTAGACCAGTTTAAAAAGAAGATATTTGGCGTAAAAACAACATCTCTTGTTAGTTACTTGATTAATTCAGCGGAAGATCTCTCCGATGAAGATTTAAACGAGATGCAAACGATGATAGAAACAGCTAAAGCCCAAAGAAAAAAATAATGACAGAAAGTTTACTACTCATACAAACTTTGCAATTCATTCTGAGCAGCCTTGTGGTCTTTGTCTCAACGGCTTTGCTCGTAGAGATAAGCATTTTTCTTTTTAAAATTAAAAATAACAGAATACGCACTCTTTTTAGATACGTCCCAATAGTAAAACTCCCTTTTGACCTTATTCTTTATATATTATCTGCCTGCGCTCACTTTACAAATTTCAATCCATTAAGCTGTCAATCTTATGTAGAAAACATGATTGTGCGTATTTTTCATCTCGATGTACAAGTAACCGGGTCGATCTACACAACGCACCCCTTTGCAGAATATCTCTCCAAACACCTTCCAATGCTAGGGCTGCAGATTACAGCTGTGGCAATCGGCTCGGTGTTGCTTGGCATGATCATCCATAAATTTATTGTCGTGATTAAGTCTTTTACCAAATTGCAAAGCATCTGCGTAGCATCCATTCCCTCTATAAGAAGAGTAACTAATGAAAGACTTAAGGATCGGCTTTTTAAAAAAAAAGTCACAGTATGTATTTCTAACGAGGTAGTAGTTCCAACTGCTGCGCTTAAGAATTATATCTTATTTCCTCAAGAGCAGTATGACACCCTTTCACAAAAAGAATTCGAAGCAATCATAGCTCACGAACTTGAGCATTTATGCTGGCATGATCCTATTCTTAAGTTTACCTCATCACTAATAGGATCTTTCTTTTGGTGGCTGCCAACGAAGCGCTGGATAAATAAAATTGAAGAAGAACAAGAATATTCAAGCGATGCAAGCATCTCTCAATATGGACTTGAAAATCACGATCTGGCCTCTGCTGTACTGAAAATCTCTCAAACTATTCACAATAAAAAACAAATGAGCGGACCTCTTTGTTATCTCACCCATAGCAAACCATTTACTGTACGAAGACTTGAGGAGTTGTTAAATATAAAGCCTGCTCCTCCTCTTAAATTTTATGTAAAACGCAGCATTATAGCTGCAACTCTTAGCATAATCCTGCTGATTATATTTAGGATTTGCTGATGAGCTAACCCCTTTTTTATAACAAGCTACTACGATCGTAGTAGCAAATAAACCCTCTCTTAATAGCTGTCTTACAGATAGCTAAAGAGAACCCTTACGCCCAAAAATACTACAATTGTAGTAATAACTACAGGAGATACTATGTCAGTAGCAAGCACAATAAGAACGTCGGGTTCCGCAGCTGGAATGCCTGAGGCCCACTACACTTCTGATTTAAGTGCAGCCACAAGCATGCTGCCAACTCTTACAGAAGCCGTTGTAAAAAGCCTGCTTAATGTAAATCGAGGAGAACCTGGAGCTAACATGACAACAATTGGCCTTGTAATGGCTGTGACAAATAAAGAAGCCTATATACTCAAAGGTGGTAAATTAGATGCTACAGAAGGTAGAACTACATTCTCCATAGATCTTGAGACAAAGGCTAGTGATCTCTCTAGAATAATAGAGAGTCCTCCATATTTAGAAATTGAAGCTACATGGGATGATAAAACACTTAGCTCTGGCTCTGGCAGTAATATCCTAGGCGATAACGGCAGATTGATTTTAGAACATTCTTTGATAGAAATCCCCGCAGTTGAAGCTACAGATGCCCTGCTTGGCTATTATGGAGCGACCTTAATCGAAGAGGGTGACCTCATTGAGTTTCCAGATAATGAATTCCCTCTTTTTTTTATGGAAGTAGGAGAACGGTATGTTGAAGATACTCTTATGACAGATGCTGGAGGAGGATTTTATTTAGAATACCATCATGACAAGCCTCACTTCCATCTTCCCTTAGCAGGAAGTGGACATTATCGCATACCTGATGGGAAAGCTGTTTATACTAAAAAAGGAGCTATCCATTGCGATGCAGGATTAAAAGGAAAACTTCTCGTAGGCTACACCCTGGCCGAAGATTGTTCTACCGTATTGCTGCAAAATAAAACCAGTAAAAGAGTTGAGGTGAGGTTTATAGAACCTGCAAAAGCGGCAGGATTCCCTCTCGGGGCTGTTAAAGCATAAGTAAGAGTTTTTAAATTCCAAAGAACTTTTATTATAGACCGGTGCTAATCCATGTGAATGTACTAAGTGAAGCTTTAGAAGAAACTCAATATTTCGCTCATACCATAAATATGAGCGATTTCTTGAGCCAAGAATCCTGAACCTAAGAATGCCCAGCACAGCGAATTAGCATCCCCTCTAATTCGCTATAAGCTGCAGGAGTTAGAACTGGCTTTGCTTTTTTGAGAAAATCAAAAGCCCGATTAAGAGAGCTCCAAGCAATATCCTCATATTCTTTAAATTTTGCTGAGTCCTTAGGATAACTTTCTGATAAACGAAGTACTTGCTCGAAAATTTCACATTCAACTGCAATTCTCACACTTGGAATGCTTATTATACTAACCTTAACCAGAGCCGCAATAACTCTTCCTTCTGCTAAATCAGCACTTACCTGACGAGAATAATTTAACGCATGAAGCTCTTCATGCTCAGAAGAACTACCATCCAAACGATCTTCTTCTGCAATATATTGTAATAACACAGGAGAGGGAGATCTTGGAACGGGACATGAAGAGAATTCTACAGCAGAATCTCTATGTCTTGATGGAGATACTGATATAAATCTATCTGTTAAAGCAACCAGGGAACTGGAACTATCACTCGAGGCACCGTGTAACATACTGGTTGCCGCCCCCTTAAAAGGGGGAATTTCTCGTAAGAAGGACATAGGATCCTTTGTGGATGGAGCCGTATTTTTTTGTACTGCCTCTACCGGAATTAAACTGCCGCCCTTTTTTGAAATCACAGAAAAGCTCATATTCCCTCATTAATAAAATAATTTGAGAAACATTGTATTAAAATACAGATATTAGCATCAATAATTAAAATAAATCACATAACACTTTTAACTTTAGATGCTCTTTTAAAAGCCTTTTCCCTTTCAACTAAAGCAAAAAACTCTTTAGATTCACGTACAACAAGGGAAGAAAGAGCAAATAGAGCTATGAGGTTAGGAAGGGCCATTAGGCCATTCATAATATCTGCTAGTGGCCAAACTATATCAAAGCTCATCACTGCACCAAAAAAAACGACAGCGCAGAAGACAAGGCGATACAAAAGCAGCACCCTACCACCGGCAATAAACTCGATACATTTTTCTCCATAGTAGGCCCAGCCGACAATCGTTGAATATCCAAAGAGAATAATCCCTATAGCGACAATTGCATCCCCTTGGGGAATCACACTTTTAAAAGCATGCATCACAAGAGTTGATCCATTTAACGGTATGTCAGTAAGTCCTGTAGCTCCCATGACTCCTGTAACACCGATTACAAGGGCTGTGATCGAACAAACCACAAGGCTTGATAAGAACACCCCTGTCATCGAGATGAGGGCTTGCCTGCCTGGCACATCGGTTTTTGCAGCGGCAGCGGCTATCGGCGCGCTACCAAGACCCGCTTCATTAGATGATACTCCCCTTGCAACTCCCATCTGGATAGCTGCCATGACTCCAGCGCCAAGAAAGCCGCCGACAGCGGCTTGCCCTGTAAAAGCGCAGGCTACGATCTGGTACAGGCAAGAAGGAATTAAAGAGGCTTTTAGCGTAAGGATAATAAGTCCGCCCACTACATAGAGTATAGCCATAACAGGAACAAGATAAGAACTGACCTTGCCGATACTTTTAATGCCTCCAAGAACAATGGAGGCTGTGAGGATTGCGAAAAACAAACCCGACCAAGCAGTAGATAGACCTGTAAGGTCTTTAAGGGCTAAAGCAATCGAATTGGCTTGGATGATATTGCCACCTGCAAAGCTGGAAAGAGCTCCAAATATAGCAAAGGCAATGGCGAGAGACTTCCATTTAAGACCGGCATTTATATAGTACATCGGTCCGCCACACATCCGCCCTTTGTCATCTACCTTTCTAAATTTAACAGCGAGTATCGCCTCTGCATATTTTGTAGCCATTCCAATGAGTGCTATCACCCACATCCAAAAAATAGCCCCAAAGCCGCCCGACATGATGGCAGTGGCAACTCCTGCAATACTTCCAATTCCAATTGTTGCAGAAAGGGATGTCATGAGCGATTGAAACTGGCTGATATCCCCTTCTGCATCATCATCACTTCTGGTAAAAGCCAGATGCAAAGAATAAGCAAGGTAGCGGAATTGCATCCCTTTAAGGCGGATGGTAAGAAGCAGTCCTACAAAAACCAAGAAAAAAGCGAGGAAGTTCCCCCATAGCAAGCTATCAATTCGGTTAAGCCAAAAAACGATTCTATCGAGTGTGAGTTCCATAAAAAGTGAGTCCGCAGTGAAAATGAAGGTCCCAGTTTATGCGGATAGACTTCCTGTATCAAGCTATTTCTACTCTTAATAAATAGTAAGCACGGAAAGTTATTTTAGGAAAATGTCCTATTCAGAGGTATCTGTATCAGTGGAATCTTCACTATCAGAGCTCGATCCATCATCAGATGCAGGAGTTTCCTCTTTTTGAGAATCCTCAGAATAGGGTCCGTCTTCTTCTACTAAGGGAACAGCCCAGGTAGTCTCTTCGGGATCCCCACTATCCTCATCTTCAGTCTCCTCCCCTTTTTGGGAATCATCAGAATAAGGCCCATCTTCTTCTACTAAGGGAACAGAGGCTTCTGTTTGAGGGTCATCATTAAGGGAGATCAAATTTGCCCATAGCTGATGCTTCCAGCTCTTATAAAGAGTCCCATCATCTAGGCGAATGTCCGCGCTATAGGTGATGATCCCCTTGGTGAGGGCAAATTCATCATTGAGGTCCTTATAGGTGACATATCCCATTTTTTTTCGTATCGGATACTGAAAAGACTTTTCCGTATAGTTACCATAGACCACATGGAGGTCAATCACTGGATTTTTGGCTAAAAGCTCTTTAGGGATTCTCCAGTCCATGACGATCATCTCCCCAAAGGGGGGATTCTGCTGCCTTTTATCCGGGGTAGCAGCCGTAATACTTGCTAGGTAATTTACGTTTATGTCTTGCTCTGTAAGTGACAAATAATATTTTTCGCAGCCAGGTAGGAGCGTTAAAGCTAAAAAGCAAAGGACAGAAATGGTTTTTTTTCTAGGTGTTCTCATGATAAATAGATTATACTTTAGAGCCAATTTTGACGCTAAAAATTTCACTTTGCCAAAGAAAAAAAAGGGTATTTATGTCCTCTTTAAAGCCTGCAGTCTATGGAATTATCTTTAGTAAAGACCGGGAAACCGTCCTTCTTATAAAGCGAAGGGACGTTCCCGTTTGGGTTCTTCCCGGTGGAGGGATAGATCCTGGAGAAACCCCAGAAATTGCTGTAGTCAGGGAAATGAAAGAGGAAACGGGATATACGGTGAGGATCGTTCGGCAGATAGCAGAGTACCTACCCGTCAACAAACTCACTCAAGTGTCATTTTTTTACGAATGTGCAATACTTGCTGGAGAGAAAAAAACTGGCGAAGAAACAAAAGACATCCGCTTTTTCCCTGTAGAGAAATTACCTAAAGAGATGCCTCCACCGTTTGGAGATTGGATAGAAGATGCCCTCTTGGGTCAAATGGAGATCATCCGAAAAGAAATTCGGGGTGTTACCTACTGGGTGCTAATTAAGCTCCTTTTGCAGCATCCCCTTCTTGTTGGAAGGTTTCTTCTTACAAAAATTGGGATCACAATCAATTCGAAGGACTAATCATCTTCGATGGATCGATAGATGCATCGAACTGCTCTGCTGTTAAAACACCCATATCAACTGCCGCTTGCTTTAAGGTCTTATTTTCCTTAAAGGCCTTCTGCACGACTTTGGTAGCTTTATCATATCCTATCACAGGATTTAAAGCGGTTGCGAGCATTAGAGAGTTATCGAGCAGCTCTTTTATTCTCGCGGTGTTCGCCTCAATACCAATAAGACACTTGTCATGGAAGTTTCTAGCGACATCTGCAAGTAGGGTGATCGACTGAAGAAGGTTATAGATCATAAGAGGCTTAAATACGTTAAGCTCAAAATTACCTTGAGACCCTGCAATGCCAATCACTGTGTCATTACCAATCACTTGGACCGCAACCATCGTCATAGCTTCACTTTGAGTGGGGTTAACTTTACCTGGCATAATAGATGAGCCCGGCTCATTATCGGGAATGAAGATCTCTCCAAGGCCGCATCTAGGGCCGGAAGAGAGCCAGCGGATGTCATTGGCGATCTTCATAAAAGCGCAGGCCACTCTTTTTAAAGAGCCACTGACCTCAACTATGGCGTCATTACAAGCAAGCGCTTCAAACTTATTTCTGGCTGTTACAAAGGGAAACTCAGTGATTGCACTAATCTCTGCAGCGACCATCTTGGCATAGTCGGGATGGGTATTGAGCCCTGTTCCGACAGCAGTTCCACCAAGAGCGAGCTCCGATAGAGGCCTCATCACCTTCTCAATTGCCTCTATTCCATGCTCTATCTGGGCTGCGTAGCCAGAGAACTCTTGGCCGAGCGTTAAAGGTGTTGCATCCATAAGGTGAGTTCTTCCGACTTTAATGATCTTCTCAAACTGCTTTACTTTTTTCTGGAAACCGCTCAGCAAAAGCTTAAGACTTGGTAGGAGCTGATCTCTTAAAGCGAGCGCTGCAGCGATATGCATAGCGGTTGGGAATACGTCATTAGAAGATTGAGACTTATTTACATCATCATTGGGGTGGATGGGCTTTTTGGAGCCCATCTCTCCCCCTAGAATTTCAATAGCTCTATTGCTGATTACTTCGTTAACATTCATGTTTGTCTGAGTACCAGAGCCCGTCTGCCAAACAACTAGATCGAAGTGATCGTTTAGTTTGCCCTCTAAAATCTCCTCACAAACTGCCGTAATAATGTCCCGTTTCTCTTTAGGAAGAAGTCCCAGCTGGCAATTGACCCGAGCCGCGGCTTTTTTTACAATGGCCAGAGCATAAATGATGGCAAGAGGCATTTTCTCCTGGCCAATGAGAAAGTTGTCTAAAGAACGCTGCGTTTGAGCCCCGTAGTATTTGTTTGAGGGAACAAACACCTCACCTAAACTATCAGTCTCTTTCCTCATCTGTATTTTAATGGCAGGCTCTTTCATGAAAACTCCCCTTTTAGCCTCATTCTAAGACTATAGCCATTTTCGTCACTAATTTTGATGAAAAATGCAACGGCTTAGGCCCTAAGTATTTCAATGAACTCTTCGTAAACCTGATGAATTGTTATTCGATGAGCGTCTTTTGGAACAAGCATCCGCTGTATAAGTCTTTGCATTTCCGGGGGCTCTGTCGGCGGAACATCGACAAGTGGCACCTGCCCACCTGGCAAAGGTTTAAAAGTGATTTGATCCATATATTTTAAAATAGATAAGGCTGAGGTTGAATCTTCAGCATTCTCAATCCAAGGAGGGAGCTCTCCAGAAAATAGCTGATAAAAAATGACCCCGAGTGACCAAACATCTAAAGGATGGTCATTAGCCCTCTCTTGTTTTTCCTCGTAAATCGATTGGGACCTTAAAAAATCAGCATCTGCTCTAGCCAAGTGCTTATGATGAACAGGTATTCCCCTAGATATTTTATCTTTTAAATAATCCACTTCCGCCATAGCTGATGTAAAATCTTCCATAGCATCAAGGGCGACTAAATAATCTGGAGAACAATACCAGACGGTTGTGTTGTGGTTACGTCTCCAACTCGCGTCTGATAAGTGTGCATAAGAACCGTAATCTCCAATAACTAAGTTAAGCTTTCCTTCTATATCTACTTCCAAATAAATATTTTCAGGTTTTAAGTCGCCATGAATCGCAACATGAGCATGGATCGTCATAAGCCCCCTAATCATTTGGAGAGCGGCGCTACAACGCCTTGTATCTAAAGAGGAAAATCTCATCGCCTTAGATAAACTACCGGCATTATACAAAGGGCTTAGAACTAAAGTATTTACCATACCCTTACTATCAGGAATACGGTAGGAAATAGTTCTCTCTAAGGACAAAAGATTCTTCATACCTCGATGAGATTCCAGAACAGCGATTTCCCTATATGGCTCATAATCTGACTGTAATGGTAAAGGACCAAAGATCCTCTGAAAGCTGTAGCCTGTCAATATTTTCCCTGCAACAAGATCTATAACCGGAAAAACTGTTTTAAAAGAGCCTTTACCAATAGGGACTCTTGAAAGAACGATAATATCGTTCTTTGGAAAAACAAAATAAACAGAAGATCTATACACATCTTCCCAGATAAAAGGGCTAGTTGAAGTTTCGAAATGATGCATGATCTGCTCTTGTCGAACCTGAAAGATCACCTTGATTCGCTCGATTTCTCTTTGATGCCATCCGAATTCTGTTAAAGAGATCTCACCTGCAGGACTTATAACAAATTGTGAGGTTGCAGCAGAAGACACAGGAGTCGGCGCTTCTTCTCTTAGATCACAGAAAGTATGGATAAGAGGAAATGTTGGACTAGTTACCATGGAGGCTCTTTAGAGTTAAAAAAGGCAATAAATTTACGATAGAAAATGGTTTTTTTCACTATAAATCGCATAGAAAATAAGAATATTCAAGAGGGGAAATAAGGGCGGGGAAACCCGCCCTTAAAAATTAATTTTGAGCTGTTTCTAATACAGGCTTGCCAAAGTTTGGTTTGACAGTTTCTTTGCCACTGACCTTTTTAAAGAGGCCTCCGACTTTAACGACAGAGGTGATCCAAGAAATCAGAACAACGAATAAGATAATCGCAATATACGGAGTAGAAAGGGCTACACTTCCAAGCATTATAATAAGACCTTGGTAGGCAAGAGATGACCCGGATTTTCCAATGCCTGAGCCAAGTCCGTCAATTGCCGCTTTTCCCTTGGTCTTAGCATCAGAATCAAGAGGTAAAAATGCAAGTTCTTTAGAGGCATCAAACAGGGAATATTTACCCGCCTTGCTAAGACAATTCTGCATGGAGCCAAAATACACTGTTAATACAAAGGGGGAAGCCCCGAATAAAGTCATGGCAAAGGCGGTAAGGCCATTTCCACAGAATAAGAAGGTAAAGAAGCCAACGGCCATTATAGCCATAATAGCAGGGGTTAAAATCGCAGTAAATGTCCAGCCTAGACGATTAACCATCATGGAAAAAAGGAGCCCACCAACTGTTGCAACGATTCCAATACCGACAGTAATAGAGTTCATATGAACGAGCATCTCATTTGGGTCAGTAAAATATCTTTTAAGCTGCTCTTTCCAAAGGATGTCGGTGATATTAATCGAGATGTTATACCCTAGAACGATAATAGCTAGGCAAGTGAGGTATCTTGATTTAGAAATATATTTTATACTATCGCGAATGGAAAGTCTGATCTTTTCTTTAGGGACATAGGTTGTATCTAATGCTTTTTCTTTATCAATCACATTTCTATTGATCCAATAGAAAAGGATCATGGCGCTAATGCCAAGGACCGTTAGCATGATAACAATGTTTACCAAGGTTTGTCTCCAAGCATCCCCTGAGGCTGAAGCTGGTGATAAAGAGAGAAACTTACCACAAATAATCCCTATAGCCCCCCCAAGAATGGGAGCGACATTAGATCCAATATTTAAAATACCGTAGGTCCTCTTAGCTTGAGAGACATTGGTTACATCGTTGGCAAATCCCCAAAAAAGGATCGAAAGAACAACAGCTGCCCAAAGCTCTGAAATCACATAAAATGTAGTAAAGGACCAGTTGCGTATCATCGCTATAAGACCTTTAAATCCCGCTGGAAGATTCGCTGTTAACCAGTCGCCTAAACGATCTAGATGAAGCGTGTCACTGTTAGGATGAATAACGAACGCAAAGAGGATAAAATAGGCTAGAAACGAGGAGATAATAATATAAAATACTGTTTCTCTGTTAAAAACTCGATATAACCTAGTATATATCCAGGTGGCTGCGAAAGCTGCCGGTAGCATCCCCCATACTTTAAGAAAAGGGATGACCTCAGCCCCAGAATGTTTGGCAGTAAGAACGATCGTGTCCTTAAGATTTCGTAATACACTGTAGCATATACAAAGTAAAAAAAGAAGAATGAGCATAGATACTACTTTTTTGAGCTCTGATCGATGTACTGGCCATAGAAGAGAACGGAGAAATCCAAATTTTTTTTCCGAAGACATGCTTTGCCACTGGGTTGAGGTTTGCTTAAACCCTTCCACAATACAAAATTTCCTTTTTATATTCAAAGAAAAAAATTCAAAAAAAGAGACCGCTTTTACCGGTCTCTTTAAATTCAATTTTTATTTAATGGTAAATAGTTTTTTTAAATCTTCAGAGGCTACTTCTTCGCAGCTGATGGCCTGGATGTTCTATTCCTGGCAGATCGCTTACAGACCGCAAATCACCACAACTTTGCACTTTCAGTAAACCATCTGTAACAACTTCACCTCCAGCTTCTATCTCAAGCTCCGCAGGAGCTGCTTCGATAGCTTCTGAAGCCACGCCCTCCACTCCACTTCCACTAAGGCGAAAGGAACTGCGCAATTGCTCTAGCAAGGAAAAACCAACTAAAGCTCTCTCTTCATCTGATCCTAGCCCAGGACTCTCAGCCACCTCTAAAGGCAGTCTTTCTGGTTCAGGACCTACGCGCCCCACACAGCTCCCACTAAGTCCAAAGGAACGGTGCAATTGCTGCAGCAAGAATGAATCAGCCTTGCCCAATGCAGGACCCCTAACACCTTCTAAGGCCACATCTACAGGTGGCCTAGCAGACCGCATGACAAAGGCTCCTGCATCAGCTGAGAATCTCGATGGTGGTGGAGCCACAAATACTGGGGCAGCCGCTGAGAATCTCGATGGTGGTTCCGTAATAACCGGAGTTCTAGGATCCAAGCCAAGCACCCACCTGCTAAATAGACTTTCTATTCGTACTATAATTTCTCGATCACCAGATATTTGACTTTCCAACGCTCCGTTTAGATCCACAATCCCACTATCTGTTATTTGCGGCATCCCTCCACTTAGAGAAGGGGTCACTAACTTTAAAGAGTATGTGAGTCTTGCTGAATCATGAAAAAGGGACATGGCATCCCTGCACCCTGCCAAAGTCGATAAAAGTGCAGATACCCTCCAAACTTCCCCCGTTTGCAGCGCAGCTGTAACCACGGCAAGACACTCTTCCTCAGCGGGATGATTATGGTGAAGCTCTAATGATTCAGAAACAGGAACATCCAAAGAACCTGAATATACAGAGCTCCAAAGGCGGGTTATAGACTTGCCAGGCATAGTCGGAATAAAGCCATCCCCAACATCCGGCTTAAGTAAATTAGCAACAACCGGTGGTTGCCCCCCTGCCCCACCTACACTATGGTAATAAACAACTACATCGTGAGAGACTGCCGCCTTAGCACTAATTGACATATCGCAACCTTTTATTAGTATGTTTTATAAAAATTCCGTAAAACTATAAACAAATCGCAATTATAAATTAAATGCCATTACGGGAGCTCTACACATCCCTTGTCTTTCTAAAGCTTGCATGTATATGTTTTGTAAAACAGGAAGAAGAGCATCATGTTCGATACAATTGCTTTCTACAACCCCTCTGACACTTATAGTCCTTTCGCTTACAGAAGAAGAATGGACAGGACGTGATCTTAAAGTATATGAGCAAGAATGATTATCAAGATGAAATTGATGCTTATCTTTACAAGCTTGTACACGTGATATTAGGTCGGAAATCGTCGCTAAATCCCCTCGAGTTGAAGCTTCCGCAGCGATCAATAGAGCATTAGTAAAAGAGGGATGGACGTGAGTAATAGTTAATGATTCAGATTCCACTGAAGCAATAGCAGATCTGCCTCGAGCATCAAATAAGGTAACAACCATACCTGATTCAGCTCCAGTAAATAAACGCCCAGCTTCGTGTAATACACCTTGAACAACAACTGGCGTTGCATCCAAGTGATAACAACCATATCTAACTGTTAAATCTGAGCTAACTTCTCTTTGTGAATTTGCGTTAACTGGACTCGCCATGATGCAACCTTAAATTAAAATTTAATGAAAATAAATGAATTTGCTAATCCAAAGCAAATTTAAATTTCACGTAATATCACATAAATAATACATTGAAATCAATTTCAAATAAATTATTTACAAGAAGCCGTAATGACCGATTTAGAAATTTTAAAATTAAATTTAATAATCAATAATTCCAATAAACGAGCTAATTTTAAATTGTTCAATAAAAATCAACTAGAACCTACAAAATTAAAATCAGGCTCTTAAAAAACTAACTGCTATAAAGTTGAGTAAAATTCGCAATCGCTTTGTTTACAATACTTTACAAAATAGCGCAATCGCAAAAAAAGGTTAACTCTAGGCGTTTCTTGCCCGATTTAGCATGACTTTTCGCGTTACAGAAAACTACTGCGCTTTTAAAAGATTTATTTTATTTTATCAACGGAGAATTAAAAAATACCACTATAAATATTTTAAATAACTTGATAATATTTCACACGACTATCTATAATTAGTAGAAATATATACTAATACAATATTCTTAATGCAGGTTCTGCATTATATTGTCGAATCTAAACAAATAAATTTATTGAGGTTTAAATGAGTTCTTTTGGACGCAGCACTGGCTTATCTGGGTACCATCCTAGAGTATCTCACCTTCCCCCAATACCAGAAGAACTAGATGAAGACCCTACGGACATTCCAGCCGCTGCAGATTCTTTAGCCTCGCCCTCTGCTGCTTCAGCCGCTGCGGCTCATTCTTTACCTAGACAACCTGCTGGTTCAGCCTGGGCTTCTTCTCCTTTACCCTCTGTTGCTCTTGCTTCAGTGTTGGATGCTCAACTACACCGTAATACACATCATGGTCAAAGAGAGGAAGCAGAACACGCAGCTGCTATAGCACTCCAAGCAGCTAGAGCTACAGACCGTGACGCAAATGCGGCACTGGAAGTCGCTATAGGTGCAGTTAAAGCTGCATGGCCTGATCAATTTAATCAATATTTAGCCTCCGTTCCTACTGCTTCAGTCTTGACTACTCCTTCTCTAGCTGCTTCACCTGCTGGTTCAGCTTGGACTACTTCTTCTTTAGCCTCGCCCTCTGCTGCTTCAGCCGCTGCGGCTCATTCTTTACCTAGACAACCTGCTGGTTCAGCCTGGACTTCTTCCTCCTTACCCTCGGTTGCTCTAGCATCAGTCTCCTCAGCTTCTTCTTTACACTCGGTTCCTACTTCTTTAGCTAGATCACCTGCTGGTTCAGCTTGGACTTCTTCTTTAGCCTCGCCCTCTGCTGCTTCAGCCGCTGCGGCTCATTCTTTACCCAGATCACCTGCTAGTTCAGCCTGGGCTTCTTCCTGTTTACCCTTGGTTGCTTCAGCTTCCTCAGCTTCTTCTTTAACCTCGCCCCCTACTGGTTCAGCCTCGGCTGCTCCACAAGACTCTGCAACACGTTTTTATAAAAGGATAGAGAGTGAACAGAATGAATCAATAGAATTATCACGGAAAGAAACAGCTAAATGCTTAAGAGAACTTTCTATTCCACCTCAAGATTATGATATAAATAATTTCTTCGAGTATCTGCAAAATGCCACCCAGATTTTGTTTACATCGCTACACTCTTTGAAAATACCAGTTCCTGGAACTGCTCGTCTACGCCCTGCTTATCAAAACGTCCCTGAATATCATATTGACCATCGCTTTTTTAATTTTGTACCCTGTCCTAAAAACACAGTGGTTCAATGTAATTTGCATTATGATTTACACGCAAATGAAGTAGGTAAATCAATCAATAGTCATCGTCCTTTTGTAGCCTCTCAGGCTCCGTTAAAGAAAGAGCAAAACCTATTTTGGCAGGCGATTTTTAGGGGTGATTTTAATATTATTGATTTAACTGGAGAATTGGGTAGAGAATTACCAGAACCGCATGGAGTAAACATATACTACCCAGATAAATTAAATCAAATTTTAGAATTTGGAGCTTATCAGATAACATTAGTTGAAAAAAATGACTTCGCGATAGGTGGTCAAATACATAGGTACAAAATAATATATGGAGCTGAAGTAGAAGGACCTCATCGAATAACTAAAATTGTGAGTAGGCTTCATTTTACTCAATGGCCTGACGGAGGAGCTATTACCCTTCCACAACTAACAGAACTTGTAGAATCGATAGAAGGTTTTTCCTCAGATCCATCTAGCCCTCTTTGGATTCATTGTCTTGCAGGGGTGGGTCGAACCGGCACACTTATCACAGCTATGATTTTAAAAGAGAAAATTAAGACTGCTGGAATAAGAAACGAAGTTGATTTACAAAATTATCTTCTCAAAACGATACTTTGCCTTCGAACAGAAAGAGGGCCTAGGTTTGTACAGAGTAAAGAACAAGTAGATCTTCTTTATCAGTATGCAAAGTCACTGCTTCAAGAACGGTAAAAGCTCTATTGAGCTATCTAAAAAAAGTGAGTTAATAAGGTTCTTTTGCACTTAAGGTTTAGCTTTAAGAAAAACTCATCTCTTTTCCGTATTGATACTGTCCCCAAAGGATTTGGGCCATTTGTTTAAAAACTTCTTTGCGATTAGTGACACCCTTCGTGAAGTGACCAATGGCGCCTTCTTTAGAGCCAAGCTCTTTTATCCCAAGAATGTTGAACATTACATCGTTTAATTCAGAACCTTCTAATAAAGGTTTTTTAAAAGCACAGGGAAGTCGAAACGTGGGTCCAGAAACCACACAGATGGTCTCTTCTTTATCGGCAAGGGCTCCCCAGCTACAGAGATACAAAAGTCCCTCTGAAATAAATACGCCCCCTTCCAAACCAAATCCAAGGTCAGCACCAGCTTCTTTTACACAGGCCCTGGCTCTATTAATAGAGCCCTGTCTTGTTTCTTCATGAGATAGCGGCTGGGAGCGGACCTTAGAATCGACAGCTGCCCCACTGACTAAAAATGAGGTATTCGCAAAAGCTTCTTGGAGAGCTCCGATTTTTACCGGATTTAAAGAACCAACTATTATCTTCATATTCCCCCCCTTTAAGCTATTTGCAAATTTTGTCTTTTTTGTACACTAAGAGGAAAATTCCTGTCATGCAGATTAAGCTAAAACTAAGCTGCTTTTCAATCTGCTTAATCGTCTTGAAGTCTGCATGGCTAAGAGGGCTTTGCGTTAATTCAAGACATTCTCCTTCTACGGCTAAAAAATCAATAATTTAATAGACGCTAACCAGTCTAGATAATAGAGCTCTCTCTATCCATTTTTCACCTCTTAAATAGTTATTTTTTTTCATACAAGCTGCNNNATAAATAAAGTTTATGATTACACAAAATAAAAAAACATTAACGACTGACAATTAAAGAAATTATCTATATAATTACTATTAATTTCAAAAAAAGGATGTATAAATGCGTATTGACCTAACTTATCAATTACTAGAAATCACCGATGGCAATAAAATTCAAATCGCATCACGAGATGGTCGTAATATCGCTTCCGTTCTTTTAAATCCTTTATTCATTACTGAAAAGATTCCTGGCCCAGCTGAAGGCCCAGGTCCCGATCTGGCTGCAGCAGGCTGGTCATTAATAAATATAAAGCATAGCGGTCAAACAGCCTTAAAAACCTATCTTATATCGATAAGCCAGCTTCAAATACTCGTAGATCAAGAAAAAGATGTTCGAGGCCAAGCTCTTATGGAAGCCGCTCAAAATGGACAAGCAGGGATAATAAAATCACTCATTGAAAGCGGAGAAATTTCATCAAAGGATCGAGCCAGTGCTCTTTCGTTAGCAACAAAGAACGAACACATCGAAATCAAATCATTGCTCCTTGAAAGTGGACTAATTTATATTGTGGACGCCAGAAAACCCCTGAGTCTTCAGCTCAGGGGATGAATGGCGCCCCTTATTTGGATTAGATGTTGTTTTGAGAGATTACTTTCCATAACTTCTCTTAATATTCTTTGAAAACGGGGCATTCATCACTGCGATTTTTGGGTTACATAAAGAGCTAGATATATTCATGTTTCCTCTATTGACTCGGGATATAAGACATGATTTCCTAGCAGATAGTCTTTTTAACTTGGTGAGTTTCGGGATGGGTTTAAAATCTATTTTCTTTCCTGAGATATCCATTAAAATGGCATAGCCTGTGGACATCCTTCCTTTAATAAAGCATTCCTGCCCTTCCCATAAGACCTTATCAAACTTTCTAAATCCCATGATTTTGCCTGTAGGGATGGTCTCTTCTGACCTTTGACCACGAGTTTGTTGATAATCTCCGAGGGGTACACAGGCTTTGTAATAAATAGTATCCGGCAATTGGATCCTTTGTCCCTCTTGAAGCCCGGCACAAATCGCATCTATGTAGTGATGTTTGGGCAGGCCTAATGTTTCCCGTTTAAACTTAGTCTCATATCCGAAGGTCTCAGTGAAATCTAAGTTCCTTTTTAAAAACGATCCAATGGTGGATACCTGTGTTGCATCAGTTGTATTTCTTCGTTTCTTTTGCAATTTTAGGGATTCTTTCTCGGCATCAGGATGTGCATGCAATGCATCATGACAGGTCTGACATAGAGTGATGAGATTTTCTGGTGAATTGGTGCCCCCATTACTCCGAAAGACTATATGGTGCACGTGCAGGTGAACATCTTTAGTTTTCCCTGAGCACTTTTGGCAGATGTGCTCATCTCGATGTAAGATGTACTGTCGAGTATTATAAAAGTCCTTTTGAGGACCCTTTTGGTACCCTTCTATAGTAACAGAAGGGTTGGTAATCTTGTGAATATCAAATGAGGCTGTTTCAATGATGGTATCTGAGACCGGCAGAATGGATTTAACAAAAACCACCTCTCTTAAGTGCGCCTGCACTTTCGAGCGCATGGTGGGTGTGAGCCACCCTTCCTTCCGGCTCCTGTTAGAAAATCTTACCGGTCTATAGCGACATTTTCTTGACCTGCGAGTTCTCCTGTAAGCGGCTCGCTGCTTCATTTTTTTAGGGATATCTGTCCGGGTTGTAGTTTCACTTGCATAGACGACTTTTCCATTAGCTGCGGCTGCAGCACCTATTGTTTTAGATCCTGCATCAACACTTAAAGTTACATCTTGGCTGTAACCTGATGTGCCATAGATAAATTTAATGACAAAGGGAGTGCGGCGCACCACTTTTACACTTCCATTGTCAAGAAGCTTTCTTGCACGTGCATAACTGCACGGCATCAGAGGTCTTCC
>JAPLSW010000019.1 GCA_026398435.1 Chlamydiota bacterium
CTAGAGCTTATAGGGGATGCAGCTTGTGTATTTGAGGGTCGGGTCGCGCTGCCGCCAATTTCTTTGATGTCTAAATGCATTACGGCTTCTTAAGACATAATTTGTTTTTTTGAACTACTTGCTTTCTTACTCAAAACCATGCATCCTCAGCAATAGAGGGACTCTATGGACATCCATGCCCTTTCGTGAATTGTAAAAGAGATAGTTTATGCCTAAGGGCCGCCCTACAGAAAAAGAGTTAGACGCCGGAAGAAAGCTGCTTTCAGCCAAGAAGGTGAAGAATCTTATTTTCTCTGAAGGAACATATCAATCTGAAATAGAAGTTATTAAGGGAGATGTCCTCTTTCCATTTCTGCAAATGAGCGATGAAGGGGAGATGAAAGACGGCTTTTGCAGCTGCTCAGAAGAAACATCTGGCGCTATATGCTCTCATCTGGCCTCTACCTATTTGCAGATCATGGGAGAAGAAAATATACCCCTACATGTCAGATTTCGGGATAGCTTCTGGAATCAGCTCGCGCAGATGGCCTCGCGAAGACATGGGTATGATACGGAGTGTTTAGAGGGCAAGGGGGAATATAAGGCTCTATCTTCTACAGGCAAACTTCTTTTTCACATGAAGCCGAAAACTCCGGCTGCCAAAAAAAAACTCTCGGAAATCATCCTTTCCCGTCCGATTGAGACGGAAGAAACTTCTCTTAAATTTTTTAATCTACCTGAAGAAGAGCTTTCATTGTGGAAGTCCGGCAGCCCCAGTCACAACCTCCGTTACGAGCTTTCCTTTTGGGCGGACCTTGCGAAATGGTGGATGCTCTTAGCTCAGCAAAAAGAGCCTTATACTATTGTTTTTTCTGATGAGGATAAAGATCTGCCGCGCTGGGTTGAAATTCACTTTCCCCAAGTAGAAGTTGGTTTTTACATAGCACGGGCTAATTGGCCCTCCATCATTCCCTCTTTAAAAACCGTTCATTCTCCCCTTAAAGTAGAGGAAGAAGGAGATAGTGGTATTAAGGGGATGACCTACGATAGGAAGGGGAAATCCTTTTGTATCCAGTTAAGCGAGAAAGTAAAAAACAGTACCCCTTCTCAAGAAAAAGGTGTTGAAATCGAAGGGTATATGTATGTCTCATCGGTCGGATTCTTTCCTATCAAGAGGGATCCATTTTTTTCTCAAGGGATTGTTCACGAAGATAGAATCGCAAGCGTCCTACATAAATACCGCACTATCTGTAGGAAATATCTCACAGAAGACAAGGTGCATGATGGAAGCTACCCCATTCGGTATGATCTGCATTTCGATCAGAATAAAAGCCTGCATATATCTTCTTACCTTTTTGAGCCAGGGGATCTCCAAAGCAAAGATTCTTCCTACTTTACCTCTTGGGTCTACTTAGAAGACAAAGGGTTCTACGAAGTAGAAAACACCCTTTTTTCAGCGGTGGATACTGTCATTGCAAGAGATCGTGTCGGAGACTTCGTCAATAAGCATAGAATATGGCTTAACTCAATTGATGGATTTCAGACCCATCTTATGACAATAGAATCTCAGCTTGAGTATTTTGTCGATCACGAGATGAGCCTTTGTTTTGAATCTTATTTTGAACTCGTAGAAGACGCTGGGGGGATCTTAGATTTTGGAGAGTGGGTATATATCTCCGGTAAGGGCTTTTTTCAAAAGGAGAAAGAGAAAGGGGGGATGACCATTTATTCGGGATTAAAAATTCCTAAGGAAGAGGTTTCTCTTTTTATTAGAAAAAATACAGCAGAGCTCAGGCATGTAACAGGATTTTTTGCGGCCCATTGTCCCATCGACTCAGTACTCATCGATATACTTCTCACGCCCGATGAGAGCATTCGGATTAAACCTCATTATACTTATGGTATGAAAGTAGATCCTTCTCGAGTATTTTTCTTTAGCGAGTACGCCTTCGTGGATAAAGAAGGGTTTTCTGTGATGCCGGTTCAACTCCCTATGGAAAGCTTTTTGGAAGAAAAGACCCTAGAGAA
>JAPLSW010000082.1 GCA_026398435.1 Chlamydiota bacterium
CTGAATCATCAGCTTTCGGACTACTGTAAGGGAGATTTTCAGCTTATGAATTTCTATTAGCTTTTCATGGGCTAATAAGGGGCCAAAATCGCGATATTTTTCACGGATGTAGGCTAGGGCTAAATCCTTGAGGGATTCAGCTAGCCTATGATTCCCTTTTTGCCCTCTTTTTTGGGAAATTAGGGCTGCGGTTGCCTGCTTTTTATATTTCTTGAATATTCGCTTTACTTGACGAATGCTAATCCCAAGAAGTTCAGCGACTTGTGTTTGATTTAAAATTTTCTCTTTTAGCTTTAAAAACGCATCCGAGCGTTCTAGTTCATTAATACTCATAATGATATGTCCCTTTTTCATGTTAATTACCTCCCGATAACAAAATGGCAGAGCACTTCGGTATGCTAGTGAAGGACTCCGAAACAACCCTGCATTCCGTCTTGAAGCTGCTGCTCGAAATGGCTTAGTTCTTGAGCACATCCCAGAAGCTTTGAGAACCATAGAGATATCATGTGCGGCTGTAGAGCAAAACCCAGAAGCAAGGCAGTGGGTTCCAGCAGCTCTTATTCCGAGAGCTGATGCTGAGATAGATGCAAATCCCTCCTTGTTTCCGTTATTGCCTGAGGCAGAAATCACCCTTGAGAGAGCCCAGCGTGCTATAGAATTTAATCCTCTATTCTTAAGGTTTGTTCCTGCAAAGATTCAAGAAGGACTAGTAGGGTCAGCGGTCTTAACATCAGCGGTAAGAACAAATCCAGCGGCACTTAATCTTATTGACCCTGATTTATTAAGAGAAGAGATAGTCAATACTGTAATCCAAATGAATATAGATCCTACCAATGTAGCTCTGTTAGCGGCCCGGCCGGCAGCTTTAAGAAGCCTTGCTGATAAAGTGCTTGATGAAAAAATTGACCGCAAGATTACGAATGCTTGGATATTCGGCTTAGCACGATACTTTTGTAATGATAAAGTTTTTATGATTTTTGCAATTACAAATTTTGGGATTGAGCTTTCTGTTGCAAGTAATACGTTAAGAGATGATGAAGATGTGGTTCTTGCCGCTATAAGAATCGTTAGATCTGATTGGAGTGATGCCTCAGTCCAACTCCTGAGATACTGGAATTATTAGAAAGAGTTCCTGAAGAATAAATGTCACTCTTATGAGTTTGCTATAGTGTAGTCTTTTAAAGTGATTGAGGAAACAATTGACCGCGAGACTGCGAGCGCTTGGATGCCCGGCTTAGCACGATACTTTTGTAATGATAAAGTTTTTATGATTTTTGCAATTACACATTTTGGGCAAGAGGCCCGTGATGCTGGTAGTCAGATAAGCTCGGATCCCGATATAATTGAGGCTGATGCCCGAGTATTGGAATTCGCTTTAGCTCGAGCTCAAGCTTACTAGAATTTACAGTTGTTGCAGAATCATAGGCAATAATACTGTCTTATCTTTCAGCTAGCCTCCATCCCGCAAATCTCTCTTATTAACTGAGGGTGAGTAAAAACGGATGAACCTATGCGCCTTAGGCTAGCTTCAGAGGTTAGGTGATAACCTCCCCTTACTAAAATAGTTTTGCAAAGTGAATCCAAAATACTAAATTTTCTCTTTAAGCTTAAAAAAAGCTCCTGAACGTTCTATATGGCTCTATTGACTTTGTCATAGGTCGGAGATATCTGATCGAACATTTTCCAGACATCTTCTCTCGAGGGAGTCTTAGGTTGATTCTTAGTTTCCATAGCATTCAACTCCTTATTTAGTGGAGTTAACTTATGTAGCATAAAGGATTTTTCTCTCTTAGCCAGGCACCTGGAAGACCTTAGTAAATGCCGGTTACTTATCTTTTAAGGGTAAGGTATAAGTTTTTCAGTTAGGTTGGCGCGTTCTCGATGTTCTACTTTTTAAGGTCGCTAGGCAGCATCGCTAAAGATTCCTTTAAAACCTCGATGAGACATGTGTTTTTCTGATTTCTCTAATGATATCGTCATTTCCAACGACTTTTTAATCTCTTCGAAGGCTTCTTCAGGCTT
>JAPLSW010000078.1 GCA_026398435.1 Chlamydiota bacterium
AACAAGAAACAGTAGCTCCAGACCGAAAGCTTTTAGCTCTTGCTGCCGCCGCGCACGATGCCCAAAGGCAAGATGAAGGGATAGATCATTGGGATGGGGCAAGCGGGAGGGCATTCTATAGTTATTTAGCCTCTAAGGACTATCCTAAAGAAACTTGTGAACTCTATGCTCACGCGCTCATCGAAAAAGATCCTACAGAAAAAGATGCTGCAGGCAGACCTATCTTTATCTCTGATGTGCAGCGTCTTGTACACGATGCCGATGTTCTAGAAATTATGCGTGTGCTACGTAATAGGAATGATTTCCAAAGCGAAAGACTTGCAGCTCTTGCGGTATGGGAAGAATCTAAACAGCAAGCCCTTACAAAAATTCCAGCAGAAGATGGTGCGGCTCTTGCAGAGGCTCAAGGAAGGATTTCTGAGATAGAAACAGATCTACAGCAAATAGTGCTAGAGTGGGGAGATTTTATTGAGATGACAGAAAAACCAGAGTTTAAAATGCTTCTAGAGTACACCCCTTCTATAGACTACTACACTGAAGTACTAAAGATCCTAAAATATGTAACAGGTAAGGGAGCCCTACCCACCCTTAAAAAGTTTTTGGCAGAAGAACTTGCCCAAGTCACAGCGCGCCTTTGAAGGGTGTTACCTCCATTTTAGAAATTTAAGGCTTTGGCTGGATATAATTAAAAAATACTAACCTAGGGGATTTTAGCTATGGGTTAAAACCCCCTCTTTCAGCCTTTAAAACGCTCCTTACATTCTATCTCATTAATAACGATTACTTTACATTAATAAAAATACATAGTTAATAATAGCGAATAAAATAATCGCAATTATAGTTTATTTTTGATATAATATTACTTAATTAACTATAAAACAAGGATATTATATGACCACTCCGCCTACCATACAAGGAATGAATCAACGGCACCCCCTAGAAGCTCCAACCACCGGCAGAAGCCCCCCAGCAGCCCCCCCTCCAAGCAGCACACCTACTTCTGCTATAGCCGCCCATATTTTCGCCTCTCCTCTCGCTGATAGGAGAAGCCCTCCTGTAGCGCAAACCAGACCTATTGCTCCAGCGGCATCCCTTGCAGACCAGGCACAAGCCCTCGATAGCCAAGTTAGCTTCTTTTCTTCCAGAGTAATGTCTACTCCTAAAGAAAGTACTACAATTCCCGCTGCAGCTCTGGCTATAAGATTACTCCCTCAGCCTCAAGCTGCCTTTCATCACCCTCTTGAAACGGCTTCTTCTGCCCCTCAGAGGCAAGCTTTAACTCCAGCAAGCGCTTCATCTGGACATCGCCTCTTCCGCTAGAGCAGTTCTCCCTGTGGCCGCAGCGCTGCCAGGACCAGTACAAACTTTTCCAGGGCTTAATAACACTTGCGGTAATGATTGCTGGGCCAACTCTCTTTTACAAATGATGGCGACAGTTCCTTCCCTACAAATAATAGCACATAAAGTGGCAAGCGCGCTAGCTCGCAGCGGAAGGCCTGCAGCTCCCGTATTTAATGTGCTAAATCAACTCATCCAAGATCGCAAAAGTCACACTAGTGTTTCCACGGCTAATTCGCACGAATTCCGCTTAGCTATAAGAGGTTCTTTAGATCAAGCTCGCGCTATATCTATTTTGGATCAAGAAGATGCCTTTGAAGTGCTTCGCTATATTCTGACGGCTTTTGATGACCTCAAGGAGACATCCACTCTAGACATCCAAGTTAACAGAACCGGGCATTATGCTCCCCGACCAGATCTTTCAATTACAGATCCCCAGAGAAGAAAAAGCCCAACACAGATCGATGCTGAATTTTCCGAATTAAGCGAGGGCAATAAACAAACTAGCGCAGCTGTTAGAGAGCTCTTCATTCTTATCCCCTTTGGGCCCCACGCAGACCTCTTTAGGGGCCTACAACCTGCTGATTTAGATCATAATGAAGCATTTTTTTTCAATGAACTTATGTTTAATTATTTCGAACCCTATATAGAGAATGGAACCACAACATCTTTTAAAGATCCAGGTGCAAGAACTCTTTCGGTATATCAGCTGCAGAGAGAAACTATCCAATTTACCGCTCCTCCAGAAGAATTTATTCTTTCACTAAATCGTTTTACTTCCAGACTATATTATGATTCCAAAGGTGCGCCGCAAAGTATGCGTCATAAAATCGATGTTAAAGCCCCAATTTTACAACGCTTTACGATTCCAGAAGAATATGCAGGAGCTCGGGCCACCTACGAAGTAGATAGTTTTGTCTGCCACAGTGGCTCCTTAGGCGGTGGTCACTACATAAGTTACCAGAAAATCGATGGTAATTGGTATTGCTTTAATGATTCCAGGAGTCATCCGGCTGGGGCCGATGAAGTAAAACGGGCTCTGCAAGACAGCTATTTTCAGCACTACAAAAAACTACCAGCTATAGACCCTGGGGCTTTTCTTCTCCAAACTAGAGCTCAAAGAGAGGCTCCCTCCCCTGCAGCCGCGGCTGGAGTGGCAGCCCGCACCCTCACTGCACCACAGCCAGCTAAAGCTGCAGCTTCCACTTTACTCCACCCAGCCAGCGCTTCATCGGCAAGACCAGCAGTTGCATCTGCAGCTACTGCATTACCCAGCAGAGCAGCTCCTTTAACACCTCAAGATCAAGCTCAGGCAGAAATGATGCAACTACTAGGTCATAAAGAAACGCTCGCAATTTTACAGGAAGCAATCCTCTTAGGCCAAAGTCCAGAGGTTTGTTCTGATATTTTTGAACGCTTACCTGAGGGGCTAAAAGAAAATCTCATCTCAGCTCTTGCTCGAACATATGGAATGCCTTTAGCGATGCAAGACATTCATAAACAGCCTGAGGTTGTAGATGACATAATATATGGAAAAGGAATACTAGGGAAAGATTTCTCAGTCCTCTTAGGTGTATTACAAAAATATACCCAAGGGAAAACATTAACCTTCTTTGAGAACATTTTCACCCCTGAAGAATCAGCGCTACTTAATCCGCTTATTAGAGCCGCAGGTACAAAAGATACAAAGATAATGCTTGAGATATTTAATAACCTGGACGTTTCCTTAAGAACGAAACTTTGCCAATTGACCTATCAAGTAGCTGCAGTAGAAAAAGCCGAAGAGCACGCACTCAGAAAGTTTTTTTCTATAGAGACATCCCATATCGTCACGGATATTATCGCCGAAGCCACTAGAGAATTAGATACTGCAATCGATAGATTAAGCAGAAAGTTATAGTAACTTAAGATAACAAGTAAAAAAAGGGCGCCGTTTTTAAGGCGCCCTTTTCTTTTTAGAAGAATTTCGTGATTAAACGAAGGATATCGTTATAGGTGGCATACAAAAAGAACAGAAGCATAAGGACTATAAAAGGGATAATCAACCTTTCCATAGTCTTTGCTTTGATTCTTTTCTTTGTTATCGCTTCCCAGATAGAAAGACAGATATGCCCTCCATCTAATACAGGAAGTGGTAGCAGGTTCAAAATACCGAGATTTAAACTAATCACAGCAATCCAAAAAAGAGCTTCCGTAACTCCTGTCGACCAACCTTGGTGTATCGCTTGTACTATACCTACAGGACCCGACATGTATTTAGGGCTAAGATATCCAGTAAAAAGGGCTTTTACTGTACGCCAGGTCTCATCAAAAGCACTAAAAAATAGTCTGATGGGAGAAGGGTTGTAAACCACTGGTCTATCATGAAGTTGTATGCCTAGCACGAGTTTCTTTTCATTGTCCTCTAAAAGACGCATCGCTTCTTCTTTCTGCTCTGGATCTTTTAAAGTTTCTATTTGTTTTTTCTGTGCAGCAAATTCTTGGGCAAGCTCTGCTCTTTTCATTTCAGGAAGGGGATATTCTGAAAGGGTCTTAGGAACAATTGGAGCAAGAAGGCAAAGGCTGCCGTCACAGCTCATTCTTTGGGAGGTTCCTATGCTTGCAGCGAGTGTATCTAGCTTTTGAAAATCCACCCCTTCTAAAAAGGTGCTATCTGCTGTTTTCCAAGGTATCGCAGGAAAAGAGGCCCCTCTTTGGACGATCATCTGGACCTGACGTGTTTGCAGTCTTTTGACAAACTCATATGCATTGGATATTGGCTCTCCATCGACCGCTATGATTTTATCACCGGGCAAAAGGAGCTCATCGAGGACTGTCCTTGGACTTTGCTGTGGGGCTATTTCTTCAGAATGGTCGTTGATATAGCTTAAAGAGCCCTGCACCGATCCATCAAGGGTAATATCATACGGAATAAAATAGGATTCCTCAGATTTTCCATGAAGTCCAGCTTCTACAAGCCAATCTTCAATTTCCGACTCTTCAGCAGACGTAAGCCTTAGATCTCCCACAGGAATCCTTGGAGCCTTTGTGATAAAGGTTTCACTTCCTCTTTTTACAGTAAGAAGAACTTTTGGCTCATTGACAACATTTACTAGCTGTCTTTGGGAGAAAATGACTTCCCCATCAACCCAGATAATCCTGTCATTCTTTTGCAAACCGATCTCTCTTAAAGGAGATCCCTCAATGGGATTAGTTCCATTAAAGGAATCGTAGATCAAAAAGCTCGCTGGGCTTAAAAGACCAATTGTAGCTCTTGCTTTACTCATCCCTTCAAGATTTTGCCCAGCATCTAAGGTAAAAGAAAATGGGGTGCTCTGATGGGTTCTATAATTAATGGTACTACCTTGTAAAACTGGCGCATGAGCATCCAAAAAGGCAGCATAAATGAGCTCATTAAAGCCGGTAAAGGGGCGTCCATTAATCTTGGAAATTTCATCACCGGGTCTAACTCCCATGGTATAAACCTGAGAGGATCTATCTACCCAGCCGATCAAATGGGTATATTCAGAAAAAGGCTTAAGCCTACCCCCACAAACCCAGATCACTGTAAACAGAAATAAAGCCATGAATATATTTACAAGGGGACCAGCTAAGGCCACTCTAATACGGGCCGCTGGTGACTTAGAAAAAAAGCCATCAGAAATTTGGTAAGGCTCAAGATCTCCCTTTTTTTCCATACCAGCAATTTTTACATAGCCTCCGAAAGGGAGCCAGCATACTTGCCACTTAACACCGTTTCTCTGCCAGGAAAAAATGGGCTTACCAAAGCCGATTGCAAAAACTTCGACGATCATCCCCTCTCTACGAGCTACGAAGTAATGTCCAAGCTCATGGATTAAGATAAGAAATCCAAGAGCTAAAGCTGCAAGGAAAAGGTAAATAATACTGTATATCATAATCTTAAAGGCCTTTAGTTGAGTTAAATAGTTTGTGCCTGCTCTCGAGCCATTGCATCTACGACAAAGATCTTATCTAAATCTACATCCTTTTCCACTTTATGAGAAAGGCACAGTTTTTCAAGCCTGCGGGAGATATCGAGCCAGCTAATCTTTTTGTCCAAGAACCTCTGGACGAGCACTTCATTTGCTGCATTTAAGAAACACGGCATAGTGCCACCCTGTCTTAGCGCTTCAAAGCTAAGATCCAGGCAAATGAATTTTTTTGGCTCCGGAGGAATAAATTCTAAAACAGGATATTTTACAAAGTTAAAAGGGGGAATGATCCCCGGTTTCCTATCGGGATAGGTCAGAGCATATTGGATAGGAACTACCATCGAAGGCTCAGACATCTGGGCGAGCATTGAGCCATCGATAAATTCTACCATGCTATGAATAACACTTTGAGGATGAATGATCACATCAATTTGGTTTTGCGGCATCTGAAAAAGGTAATGAGCTTCTATTACTTCAAGTCCCTTATTCATAAGTGTTGAGCTATCGATGCTGATCTTAGCGCCCATTGACCATGTAGGATGTTTTAAAGCTTTTTCCACCGTAATCGATTCCATATCCTCTTTAGAATATTTATAAAAAGGACCGCCGGACGCGGTAATGATTAAACGAGAAACCTCTTTTGCCTTGGATGTTTGCAGACACTGAAAAATGGCGCTATGCTCACTATCTACAGGAATGATAGAGACATTATTTTCTTTAGCAAGAGCCATTACGTACTCGCCAGCGGCAACAAGTACTTCCTTATTAGCAAGAACGATCGTTTTACCGGCTTTGATGGCAGCAACTGTCGGCCTAATTCCGATAGCGCCGGAAATTGCCGACATAACTATATCAACATCCGGAAAAGAGGCAGCCTCGATAAGACCGATCATACCAGCCACTACCGGAACATGAGGGAGCCTCTTTTTAAGCTCTAGAGCCTTCTCTTCATCAAAGACGGCGACGAGCCTTGGAGAGAACTCCTTTACCTGGCTCTCTAAAAGATCGATGTTCGAGCCGGCCGCAAGCACTGTAACAGTAAACTGCTCTTTGAGGCTGCGCACCACATCAAGGGTGCTTTTCCCAATAGATCCGGTGCTTCCTAAAATCGAAATTCGCTTTTTATTTTCCATCTAGCCAAACAAAATTAATAAAAATAGAGAAGACTTCTTTTAATTAGTTTAAACGTTACCTCGGAAAGCGGTATAAGTCAATGCGAATTGCTTGAGAGAAAAGACCCTTATATCACCAATGATACGACATCTTTAGAGCCGATAGGCTCAGCCTATCCCCACTTTTGTGTCTCGAAAGAAATAAAACAGCGTAGGAAAAGAATTCCGACATGGGAAGTGTGAGCATCAATCTCTTAAATCGAGTAGAACATTAAATGGCAGTTAAAATCCCCGTTCTCTTAACTACGATATAAGCTCTTAAGCCTACTTTTTAAAGGAAGAATCACCCTTGCCCTTCCCTTAAAATTCATCTTAAATCGTGAATCCCTATCCTCACCTGTATCTCTCTATATTAAAAACACCGACATCTGTAAAAAATAAAAACAATTGAACGTTAAATGTTATTATGATTAAAGGTAATTAACGGTTTAATCATATTAAATACCCCGCAAGTCAACTTAATGCAAATTATAAGAAGCTGATTAACAATTCGATAGAACTGATATAAAACCTTTTTCCTGCATACCTAGTTCTATAAATAAGGGACAGGATAGATGGGAATAGAGATGTACCCGAGGACGGATGAACTAGGCTCTTTGTTAAGTTAACTCAAATGGACCAAAAGGATTTAAGACAGGAAATAAGATGGAAATCAAGCCGAGCCTTGATAGAATAAATAATATTCTCTCAAACTATCATAACAACCCAACCAATAACAGAGAACTACAAGAACTTTGTGAGAAGATTATTAACGACCTTCCAAATCACGCTGCGGAAAATCTTAATCCCCTTATATTAGATCAATTTTTCACATGTCTGTCAAGTCAGCGAACAGCTAGGACTTTTAATAGAGTTTTTAGAACAAGTAAAACGGAAACCCAACTAAACAGATTAGAACAAGCATTTAAGGATCGCCAAAGTTCGATCAATTCAAAAATACATGAAATAAATACCATTCTTTTAACCTATCAGAACAACCCAACTACTAACCGAAGGCTACAAGCTCTTTGTGAAATGCTTATCAAAGAGCTACCAAATCACGCTACAATAGAAATTGATCCTTCTGAATACAGTAATTTTAGAGAAAACTATATTGAAAAAAAATTTATAGGACATGCTTTTGATAGAGTGTTAAGACATGGAAAAACTAAAAAAACATTAGAGGAATTAAATAGTTTACTCGCAGATAAATATAATACTTCAGAGCAATATATAAGAATCGAGAGAACAGGGGGGCCTTGTCTTGCACAAGCTTCCTCTTCTAAGGAAAAAGAACTGATCTTACGATCTCTAGAATCCAATAAAGATCAAAAGGTTCTTGAGCTCATGCTACATAATCTAGTTGAGTCTTTCAACACGTTTGACGATCCTCCCATCAAGACTTCATTGATGTATGAAGAAGCATTTACCAGTAAATTTATTGAAGTTCTCACTGCGATAAAAACACCATCTGAAGCTGTGCAAAAATTACAAAAGCAATTACTTTACGAAATTATTAAACTTCTTTTAGAACATCAATCTCCAATCCTTTTAAAGGTTCTAGAATGTTTACCGCCAGAATTCCTAGCCGATGCATTAGACGAAAAAACCAATATTTTTAATTTTTTCAAAAATAATATACTCGCTCATCACGAAACTATACCCCTATTAATTAATAAAATAATAGACCCTATAATTAAAAATGACAAACTAAAAATCTGGGATGATAAACAAATCTCTTTCTGGTTTGAGGAACTAAATAAAATTGCTAATACTGAGAATTATGATTTTAGCCAGTTACCCTTTGAATCGATCCCTGAAAGAATTCTTTCAGGAATTATTGAGAATATTTATAAAATATCCCTCACCACCACCACTCTCGATAAACTTGAAAAGAAACTCCCTGAGAGCACTTTGAAAAATGAAATTCATAAATTCCTAGTAGAAAAGGAAGTTACTTCAGTTTTAGCAAAAGCTGCCTCAGATACAGATAAGACACTTAACCTTTTAAGCTCATTAAGAGACGATCTTCTTACAGATGCGTTCAATCAAATTCTAGAAAAATATCCCACTTTTTTCTCTGATCCAAGAAATCTAACAGATAACTACCAAAAAATAAAAGAATTAGTCAGCAAGATAGCAAATGTAGAAACAAAACAAAAAGCCGAGAAATTTATACTACAAGAAGAAACGAAATATCTTGAATTACAATTAGACAAAGCTTTAGCCGAAAAGGAGCATGATATAGAAAATGTTATCGTGATCTTAGAGGCCTTACATCCAAGTTCTCTAGCTCATGTGTTTGAAAAAACTCTAAAAATATATCCCGATTTTTTTTCTGAAACTGCAGAATCCTATGATCCAGAAGAACTTCAAATACTAATAGATAAAATACCAGAAGAAGCTACTAGATCTAAACTCACAGAGCTCTTAACCGCTGAAACAGCAAAAGCAGAAGCTAAATTTTCTCCTAAAAAAGGAAGCGCAGCCCCAGCAACAACAACCCCAGCAATTCCTCCTTTTCATAATACTTCTGCAAGAGTTTTGTTTAATCTTCTAGCGGATGAATTTGGGGCGAACTCACAACTTCAAGGGATAAGTCCAAGTGAAATTTTAGCTTATGTGACAAGCTATATAAAAGAGCAAAAATCTCTTGTATCGAGTTTTCCAGAAGTCGTTAGAGAACTTGAAATGGCCTGTAAAATATACGCAGAGGGGCTATCAAACGTACTCCCTGCGGCTTTAGCTGCTGGCAAACCGTTTATTATTCCAGGAGGATGGATAGGCATTCCTGCAGGACACTCTGTCTATTACGAGGCAATCCCTCAGGCAGATGGAACTGTGAACTTCAGGATCTTTAATACAGGAGCGGGAATTGACGATTATCATCAGATAGTACAAGTAGGGGTTAAACAAAAAGTCGCTTTTGTAGAATGGAAAGGGATCTCGAGACAAAGGCTTCAAGATCCTAGTTTTGCGAAAATCATCACTGAGATGAATAAGGAAACTGACTATTCCACCGAAGGGTCATATCTTGGAAAATATACAAAGTATACAGCAAAAGATCTCTATGAAGGGTTGAAAGACTTTTTAAAACCTACTTCTACGGTGGATGGCCTTGACGCCCCCCTCATGCAGCCTCAAAGAGCTGGAACCTGTGCTTGCCGATCACTTTTTGCCTTTTTGAAAAGCAAGCTACCTTTAAGAGAATACCAACGAATGAAACTCGATCTGAGAATTCAAGCGCTGACCGGGCATTTATTAACACAAAAAGATCCTAGCATATCTGATGAAGTTCAATATCATCTTATTCAAGAAAGCAGAGCAATGCTCAGCCGAAGGGTCAATAAACTAGCTGTTAATAGAATTATTGGAGACACCACTTTACTTAAAGCTGATGAAGCTCTGAAAAAGGCAGATGCCTGGCTAAATGCACATAGTATCCCCCAAACCACTCTTTCGACGGACCATACGTTTAGTCCCCCCAAAAATGATATAGATGTTAGTACCTTTCTATCTTCCTCATTGCTCACCCCCTCTACGGATCCTCAAAGCATACCCATTGACGAAACTCCTATCTCCCACCTGACGAGTGAAATTAATTCCTATCCTCTAAATAACCCACAAACCTTTACAAATAATATCGCAAAGGTAACGTCACTATTACAAGTAGCTTATGATAGAAATGATTACGCATCTGTTCATTTTGTGGTTCTTAACCTCATTAAAAAAACTCCGATTTCTGAAGACTTTTTTACAGGAATTCATACATCTCATGAGAATCTTGAAACAGCGATATCTAACCTTGGTATAGTTTCCGAGATCTTTTTTAAAAGCAGCTGCCGGACTGTAGATTCTAGCGTTGTTTTTTCTGAAAACCAATACGCTTTAACTAAACTCTTATTTATCCAACAACAATTAGCTCGACGCCGTGGGGAAGAGATTTCCTTACCATTACATGGGCGGTCAATTACAAGTCTTACTGGACAAGGATTAGATCCTAAAATTACAGAAGAACTTGCAACTATTCACAGGCAAAGCACATATGGAGTCCCATTCTTTTATGACGAAAATCTTATATCGGACACCTTTAATTTTATTATATTTAATAATCTGAACATCCCTTATCCACTGAAAGAATTAATCGAAAGAACCTACCCAGAAATATTACAAAAGATAAAACAAAAAAATCCTGGTTTTGATTCTAAAGATATCGTCATCCAAAAAAAATTGATCTTTCAAAGTCCTGACCTACCTCCTTGGATACAAGCTATTAAAAAAACTTTGCTCATTCAAGAATACATTACAACCGCACCGATTTCCTCCATTATCATTTCTTCTGCTCCTTTAGACTTAAATTTTATAGATCACGCACGCTCTGACGTTGGAATATTAGGGGTTTACTTACCAGGTGCAATATCTTCTACGGATTATAAGGCACCGATAAAAAATCCGATGATCAAAGACTTAGTCTCTGTAATTTTAGAGATGAGAGTTCTTCAAGAGAAAGATTCTAAAAATCTATTTGATGAAAAGGTCATCTATAGCACAACAGAAACGGATACTCCCTTAAGTGGGTTCAGAAAAAAATATTTATCCGAATCTTCTGAAAACACCACTAAGGAATTACTGGATATTTTTTCATGTCCTAATTACTCCGTAATTAATGCTCTTACATTTTTTACAAAGCATCCTGAGCTGTTAAGAGATCCTGATTATCAGCAACTGTTTCAAATGGCCTGTTTTAATCTTCAATCCTGCAATCAAATTCGCAATTTTAAACAGCAGATTTCCCTCTTTCTTAACAACCAAACAAAAGCAAATCAGATCGATCAAAATCTTCAGACTCTAGCCTTCTTAGAGCATATGGGACGCTATTTTAAAAGATATGGTTGCGACACTCCTGACGGAACAACATATCTTATAAAAATCCTTGATGAACCTACTACACTCCCTGCCGAAAAAGGCCTCATTTACGCAGAACTAGCCTCTTCTTTAGGAGAAAAAAGCACTCTTACCGAGGATGAGGCTAAATTCCTTCTCAAAGCTAAAGGATGGCTCGAATATCTTCCATTACCTACAGAGCTCAAAAATCCAAATACCGAATACGATTTAAAACAAGTCTATTCCAAGCATTCAGAAGCTATTATAAAACTGCTCTTTCCAAAGGAGAGAATTAACACAAGCCTATTAAATGAAATCTACACCTTAATTAATCGAAAATCGCCGCCCGAGGATCTTATATGGGAACCTATTGGCTCGCCCGGCATGAGTCCCAGATTTAAATCAAATCACAACGATTTTTATGATCCTGTAAGCGGTAGGTTTACTACTACCGGGCTAGAATCCTTTCTTCCTTCAGAAATCTGCAATGATTTTGCTTTTAAACAGCTCTACCCCAATCAGAATACAGCGATAGTAAGAGCCAATGACACTTATGAATTTACTGATAAAGAGACCCGAGTTCTTGTGAAAAAATCAGGTAGCTGTGTGTTTATAGAGCAATGTAAAAAAGGCTCCTCTCTTCAATTTATTCCAAGAACTCTACTTATGCAAGAAAACTATAATGGAACAATCATATCCCTACTAGAATCTCGATATCTTGCCGATAAATATGAAGTTTGGCATTCAATAACAGATCCAGACAAGATTTTCCTCTACGATAAAAAAAACGGGAGTATAGCCTATACAGCTAAGTGCTTTATGGGATGGGGATATACTGCAGCTATTACTTTACTTACACGTGCTTCAGATGGAGCAATTTTAGGTAAACCATCAACTCTTTTAACAAATATTGAAGATCCTACCTATATACAAGAGTGGTACCAAGGAGATGAACGTGTTGAGGTAGAGCTCCCCCGTTTTAAACTCTCCTTTAAGCCAGATAAAGAGGGAGCCCTTCAGTGCCAAGAGCATCCAGGCTTTTTCTTAAGTAAAGATCAGAACTTGAGCTCTATAGGTTCATGCAAGTATGCCCTTGTCTTAAAAAATGCAGCTGGTAAAACAAGAGTACTTCTTCCTAACCAACTTTTAGAAGGGGATGGCTCTTCAGAATCACTTGGCCCGCAATTTAAAAGGAATCAATTCCTAAAAAAGGATGACTCTGTAGATTTCACCTACTTCTCGTATGACCTAATGCCTAATGGATATCTTGAATGTTCCTCTCGAGAAGGTTATATCTACCTAGCCCAAACTCTTGCAGTCCACCGTGAATATGAAAAAGCTGCCCACTACTTAAGTAGCTTTGGGGAGAAGCTAGCCGCCTATTCACCAACAGAAATTGAGGCGTTAAAAAATCTAGCAAAAATCAAAGAGGTCACAGGAGATACTTCTCCGAATCAAATAGCCATCGCCCTTTATGCAACCTACCTACTCGCCACAAATGAAATACACTATCCTGATGCAATTAAAGATCTACCAGATCTCTATAGACACTACCTTCCTGAATTGTCCAATGTGACAGTGTTAAAACTGCCCAAAGAAGAGGAGCTCCATCTCATCAAAAGCTTACTTCCCAAACCGTTAACTCATCAATTTACCACAAGGATTAAAGAACTTGATCCCTCGTATAAAGAGATCCGTAGAAGTGTCACCCCTCAAACGGATCCTCTAAACCCTGTACAAATAGACTTTAAGAGGTTTAATCGCCTAATTACCGAAGAAGCAGCCAAGTCCCTACCTCCTAACTTTGAAAATGACCTTCTCATCACAAGGCCGACTGAGTTCATTCAAAACCACCTTGTTCAAATTATTAAACTAGCCATTGAAGGGTCTCCGGAAGAACAAGAATGGATACAAAAAGCTTGCTTTTTTGTTAATACAACAGAACCCTCTTTGGCGTTTTTCCTCGAGATAATTCTTAAAAACCCAAGCAAATTTACTCCACCTCCGAAATTACTCGATACTCCTGATAATAATTCACGTAAACTGCACTTATGGTGGAATGACATTTCTACAAAAGCGAGCCTTTTAACATTTAGAAGGGCCCCATCGCCTATTAGCCCTTTAGCTGCACCGATTATCAGAGTAGCAGCACACCCAACAGGGCAACGCCCAATAGTGATCCCTGAGCGTGCATTTATCTTTTCCTCCGAACCTGTTGCCGATTTATCTCAAGACACAACTGCTTCTAGATGGACTACTGCAACTTCTGAGCCCCCCTCTGTGAATACCCAATTAACCGAGTTTCTCTCATTGCAAGGATCAGAGGACCCTGTTGAATTAGCAGAATGGACCCGTTTACAACAGGATGCTAAAGCTCTATCTGCAAAGTCTCCTAAAACCCTTTATACTCTCAATAAAGAAGTGTCTGAAATCACTCCTGTTTTAGAAGAAAAGAAAGCAGCCATTACCGAAGAGCTTTCTATATTAGAAACTAGGATGCTTAAATTAGTAGCGACCGAACCCACAAGCCCCAAAGACAAAGCTCTTTTCGCAATGAAAAAAAGAGGGGGGCTTGCTAAAGAAATTTTAATCGATGATATCTTTATAAGCCTTGCTCAAAAGGATCCCAAAAGCCTTCTCAAGGAAAATCCCTATTTGAGCCAAAAAAACCTTAATGATCTATACCAACTAGCAGCCCGCTATCTTCAGCTCTCTAGCCAAGGAGCCCAAGTTGATAGATCGCTTGCTCTTTGCGAAAAAATCAAAAAAGCACCTACTAAAGAACTAGAGCAAGAGCTGGGAGAGCAACTTAATGCAACCAGGTGCTATAATATTGATGAGCATCCAGCTTATCTTGTCTTTGAGCACTATTCAGGTATGATCTTGCGAGGAGATCAGGTAGCTAAATTAAACGCCTTTTTACAAGGTGAAATTTCCAATCTCATCATGGAAATGATCATGGGATCGGGTAAATCAAAAGTGCTACTACCTCTGCTTGGCCTATTAAGGGCCGATGGAAAAGCGCTATCTATGGTTGTCATGCCCTCGGCTCTTTTTGAAAGCGCCTCAAGTGATACACAAGCGATACTACAAAAAACATTCTCTAAATCGCTAAAAACCCTCCATCTTGACCGAAACTCACCCTTTAACAAGATCGATTTAGAAGAAATTAAATCTTCTTTAGAAACGATTATTAAAGAAAAACAGTGCCTGATTATGACTCCTAAAAGCATTCAGACCCTTATATTAAAATTAGTTGAATTTGCGAATTCCCTTAAACCTGAAGATAAAGCTAAAAGCGAAGAGCTTAAATTACTAATCGAGATTTTAACCCTCTTGAAAAAAACAGGTAATCCTCTAATCGATGAGGTTGATACCATCTTAAATGTCCGTCATGAGGTAAGCTTTAGCCTAGGAGAAAAAGTCGACCCTAACCCAGAAGAGATTCATCTTATTGGAATCCTCTACCAGATCCTTTATTCTGATCCCAAGTTAAAAGAAATTGCACGGTTAGAAAGTGATCCACATCCCAATCCCACAGCTCCCCCCCTATCAGAAGAGCTCTATCACGAAAAGTTAAAACGACCCTTAGCTATAGCTCTAGCGAATAAATTAATTGAGCAAGGAAAATTAAGAGAAGTTGATCGGGTAATAATTTTAGCCTACTTATGTCATGATGAATCACAAGCAGTTCTTGCTCAAATATTCTTTCAAAGTCAATCCCCTGAGGTTAAAAACCTCTTAGCGCTAGCCGCTGAAGAACTTGACTCTCTTCTTCCCCATACGCTATTAAAAACAAGTGATGAGCGATATGGTTTAGATCAGGGAGTGCTTGCCATTCCGTTTGAGGCTGCTAACACCCCAAGCCATGGCTCCTTATTTTCTAATCGTTATATCACGATGAATTACACCTACCAGATCCATGCAAAAAATGGCATTGAAGAAAATACCATTGTTGGCTTGATACACCGGCTAAGAAAAAAGGCTGATAGCGAATCTGGAAGCAACCAAATTGAGCTAGCAGAAACCGTTGCATATAAGGAGTTCTGCCTTTTAATAGGAGAACTTAAAGACACTCATGCTATTCCCTTTAGATATGATATCAGCTCAAATCACCTTAAATTAATTCTAGAGAGAATTAACTCTAATCCAAAAGTCCGCCAAGATCTCATTGAAAAACTTTTCCTCCCAGAGATGCAGCTTTTTGAAAATAAAATCTCGTGTAACCCGATCAATCTTACCTCTATTTTTAGCAGAGTATCTGGCTTTACCGGAACCCTCTGGAACGCTGGAAGCATGAATGCAAGTATTCAAGCCCGGCCCGAAGCAGGTACTGACGCTAAAACCATAAACCTGCTCATGGGTAAATGTACAGGACCTGCTATTGTCATCCCTAAGATTACTGGGGATACAATGTTTAATCGGTTACCCACCCATGATGCTATCATCGATGCAGGAGGATATTTTAAAGAAGGGGGCAATCTAGCAATCGCTAGAAAAATGGCTATTGAATATAAAAAACCTGTTGTTTTTTATAACTCCCAAGGAGTCCAAACGATCACAGATGGAAGAACTGAAACTCCCATGAGCACCTCTCCACTGAAAGAGGATGAGCGGCTAACCCTCTACGACCAAAGCCATACGACAGGTTCTGATATCAAACAAAAGGAACAGGCCCTAGGACTTGTAACGGTCGGTCGAGAGATGCTTTTACGAGATCTTTTACAAAGTGTCTGGAGGTTTAGAGGTCTAGAACACGGACAAACCGTCCAATTTGTCATGGATGAAGAAGTGGAATCCATTATTAAAGCACAGCTCCATCTTGGAGCGGAAGAGAAAATCGGATTTAAAGAAATCCTTAAATTTGTGATCCAAAACCAAGCAGCGCAGCAGGGGGATGATAACTTTAAGGCGTTTAAACAGCAGCTGGATAATCTATCTCAAAACCTCCTACTCGAAATCTTGACAAGTGAAGATTACACAGCAGACCAAAAAAGTGAGGCGATTACAGAGTTATCCTGCACATGGATCAAACCTGCAAATCAAACTCCCTCTGAGCTTTATGGAAAGCCCAGCTTTGAGAGACCTTCTCAAGATGTTATCAAAGAAACCGCAGAAAAATGTAAAGCTCAGCTAGATGCCTTTAGTAGACGCCTTCCTTTCCTTAAACCTAAAATAGATGCTCTTAAAGCTGAAATTCCAAAGTTTCAAATTCGTGCTAAAGCAAGTGTTCATCCCCGGATAATCTCCCCGCTATCTGACACAGATAGCTCAGTTGAGGTAGAACAATCAACCCAGTTAGAGGTAAGTACAGCAATTGAAACAGAAGGGAACAGCGTCTCAGAGGCGATACAACTTGGGGCAATACGCGCGAGATTTTGGAATCGCTACACCGATATTTCTTTTGAATTATTTCATAATCCATATTGCACGCCTATTTTCCCTTTATCGAGTCAAATGAGCCGGGAACCAGGTCTTAAATCTTATATGGATCTATTTGAAGGAATTGATATCTCGGCAAACATTCTAGAGTGGAAAGCAGAGGAGACGGGACTAATCGATAAAATACGCTTTTTAGGACCCCATAGGATCCCGTTTCATCACCTATTAATTGAACCAGCTTATAATTATAGCGCACATTATTATGAGAAACCTCAATCTATTGAAGAAAATGTCACACTGTATTCTCAACTAGAAGATATTACTGATAGCCCTAACTACTACAATCTTAGCCTTGGATTTAAGGACCCAGAAAGAAAATTATCTCCTAAAGCTTTTGAAAAAGTCGTAAAACTTAAATTTCTCAATGGTCAAAGCGATTTTAAAGAGGAGGAGCTTAAATTTTTACAAACGTGGTTTACAAGTCCCAAAGCGGGTGCTGCCAAAATGCAAAAGCTGTATCTTGAACATATTATAAAAGGTCAACCTGATAAACAGCTTGCATATAGTGGCAGTAATTTACAGATCCTATTTCATAGGTTAACTCGAAAAAGTTCACATTAAGTAAAAATAAGCTCCCAAAGAGGTTTAAGACGCACGGCATTTTCATTATAAAGATTTGACACCAAATAAGCTGTCGATCACCTTCCTTATAAGTACATCATCCATTCCCCACATCAAGGGTGCTTTTCCCAATGGATCCTGTGCTTCCTAAAATCGAAATTCGCTTTTTATTTTCCATGTAGCCAAACAAAATTAATAAAAATAGAGAAGACTTCTTTTAATTAGTTTAAACGTTACCTAGGGAAGCGGTATAAGTCAATCCGAATTGCTTGAGAGAACGACCACTGAATGTCCATAATAAGTATGAATCACTCAGTTTTTTAAGATCGATTAGAAAAAAAATTGTTTAGATATTTTATTGACGACAATTTAACTTTTTACTTACGTTATGCCGCTTCAATTTTTTACTAGGCAAAAAAATGAAACGGCTTTTCTTCCTTTTTCTTTTCCTTACATCCCTTATCCGCGCTGAATTTGATTCCAGAGATGACGAAGAGAATCCGGCTCTTTTTCATCATGTGAATGTCATCACTGGAGATCTCAATGTAATACTAGAAGACACTGTCGTACAAGGAGCCAAAACTTTACCGATTATTCGGACATACTCAAGCGCTGGAGCTTTAGAAAGAGACGAGGATGATATCGATCTATATTTAAAAAGGGTCAAAAGGGGCTTCATTATTCAAGGTGGATGGAGTTATTTTCCCCATACTCACATGCTTATCCGTCCGGGCCAGAGAGCCGCTAACTATACTGCTTATATAGCAGATAAGTCAGGAGCAATTACAACCTACGAGTTTTCAAACAAGGGAGGCAAGCACGAAGTCATCTTGAAAGCCAAACCCTCCTCATCAAAAACCTTCGGAAAAATCAGCGGAAAAGACAGCAAAGACAAAAGCTATCTTAGACTGCATGAACTAAACGGCGAGGCAACTCTTTATCTCGCAGATGGATCACAGCTTCACTATGAAGGTAGAAGCTTCCGCGGAAGAAAAATGGAAGGTGCCCATCTAACCACATACTATGCTCTGGTGAAAGAAGAGCTCCCCAGTAAACATAAGATTCTTTACGACTATGATGGCAAAGGTCGTTTACTACAAATTCGGTATGTAAACCCATCGGAGAGTAAAACATTTTCTTACATTAAATTAAATTTAGAGTGCACTTCAACCCCTTATCGATTTCAAGCTCATACTTCTGACGGGAAAGAGATTGACTACTGCTTTATGGAATTCAAAAATAGAGACTACCTAGAAAATGTAGGAAACAAATGGGGAATACACCAACACTATGGTTATTCACAAGCAAGAGGAGGAATCGGAGCTCGAATCAATGAGTTCTGCTTTGATGGAAAATCTCTTTGCAAGATCTCTTACTATCTTCCAGAAAATAAAAAAGAAGATAAACTTTGGGAAAAAAAACCGGATAAAAAAAGCTTCTCAGCCGATAAGGTAAGATCTATAGAGGGGCCTCTCGGTCCGAGTGGAGAAGTGATTACCTATGCAAGTTTTACTTATCATTCTGGTCTTACAGAAGTAAGAGACTCTGAAAGCCTTCTAACCCAATACTTCCACGAAAATGGGCATCTGACTCTCATTCAATATTTTGATAAGCAAGGACAATATACTTCATCAATGAAGTTTCTGTGGTCTGAAAACAAAATGACCTGTAAAGCTAAACTTGATCAAAATAAAGCTCCCCTATTTTCTAAGACATTCTCTTACGACCAAACAGGAAATATCACAGAAGAAACCTTTTGGGGCAATATTACAGGAAGCTGCCCAGGGCCATACACCTTAGAATCAAATGGAGCCCTTTCTAACGCAGAATCTTTCACAAGGACGTATTGCTATGATCCCTCGATGAATGTTCTTACAGAGGAACGGGAAGAAAATGGTCTTACCTACAACTATCAATACAAACCGGGCACTAACCTCCTAACTGCAAAGTGGACTTCATTCGAAGGGAAAATACTCTTAAGAGAATTCTTTATTTATAATGAAGACCACTTGCTAACTGAAGAAATCTCGGATGATGGCTGTGGTAATAACAGCTGCGATCTTTCCTGTGTAAGTGAAAGAAAGATCAAAAGATATGACCTTGACTCGCAAAATGGACTTCCTCTTCGCGTTACCGAATCGGCTTTGGATCTAGGTGCAGGCACTGAAAAAATGATAAAAAGAGTAGATTTCGGCTACTCACCGCAAAAAAGAATTAACAGTGAAGCAGTTTATGATTCTCTCGGCACCTATTGCTATACGATCTATACAGATTATGACGAGCAAGGAAATGTCCTACGAAAAACCACTCCGACAGGAGAGGAAAACACCTATATATTTGATAAGTTTGGCAATCTGATTGAATCTAAGGAAGTAGGGCAGCCAAGAAAAAAAACGACATACGATCTTGCTAATCGTCCCACGATGGAAAAAGAGATCGATTTCTCAGGTCATGAGACGATTAAAACCTTCTCCTATGACTCAAAAGGAAAGCTCCTATTTCAGACCGATTCACAAGGGAGAACAACAAAACAAAACTATGATACTTTTGGTCAATGTATCAGCAGTGAATTATCTGAAGCTACAGACGAAAGCGGAGACACTTACACTCCTCAAATCTTATTTTCTTACGACGCTCACGGGAACCTTGCTTCAACAACAAATCCTAAAGGAGAAGTAACCTATACTGAATATACCTCTTTACGTAAGCCCTACAGAATTATTCATGCCGATGGAGCCGTTACCTCTCATGTATACAACAAAAATGAAACACTCAAAAAAACGATCCATCCGGATGGAACTGAAGAACACTTTAAATACGATTACTTCCGCCGGTTGATTAAAAAGTCTGTGATATCGGCCCGTGGAGACCTCCTTCAACAAGAGAGCTCGATCTATAATGCCTTTCATCTTGCTGAGCACACTGATGAAAGAGGCCTTACTACAAATTACTATTACGACCCGGCCGGCCGGCTGATCGAAGAGCGATCTGAAGATCGCTCCCAATATTATTCCTATGACCCTTTAGGTTTTTTAGAAAGGACCTATCAAGAAGGGGCCTGCCAAGTGCAAATCCACGATTACGCTGGAAAGGTCGTTGCAAAGTGGAATGAAGACAGTTATGGCCATATCGAAAACAAGATCTCCTATACATATGATGATGAGGGCCGAAGAATCCTTGCAGAAAGAATAACTTCTAAAGGGAAGACAGAAGATCGCTTTACCTACGATGGAAAGGGAAGGCTTTCCCTTCACATCGATCCTCTACTTCAGCAGACACGCTTTATTTACACAGATAACTATTTGAATAAACAAGGCCTGCAGGTTTTGCAAAAAAAAACCATTGACCCTCTCGGACTTATCAAAATCGAAATTTTTGATATGCAAAACCACCTGGCTGAAATAGTAAGACAAGATGCTAACGGAGAAACGGTCGGTAAAGAGCAGCTTTTTTATGACAGAGCTGGCAACACTGCTAAAAAGATATCTACGGTATATGTAGATAATAAGCCCACCACTACACATAGCATTTCTTGGGACTACGATATTTGCGGTAGATTAGTACAGCAGACGGAATCTGATAAAAAAACATATAGCTATCGATATAATACTCGTGGCTGGATCACAGAAAAGATCTTTCCAAGCGGAAGATCTTTTTCCTATGAATATGATGGACTGGGAAGGCTGATAGTACAGAGGAGTTCAGATAATACCATTCATTATGTCTACACCTATGGACAAGGAGAAAGTCCTGTTATGATCGAGGATCTAACATGTGGATCGATACTTTCCAGGAAGTACAATCTATTTGGAGCGATAACCGAAGAAATTAGCTGCGAGAATTTCTCCTATAAATGGGCGTATGATTCAAGAGGAAGATGCGCGTCATTTATCTTGCCAGATAGCTCAAGCATCAACTATGAATATTCCGACCTGCATTTACAATCTGTCATAAGACACAAATTAAGTGGAGACTCCTATGAGCATACCTATGAACAATTCGATCCCAATGGACACATCGAAAAAGAAAGTCTTATCAATCACCTTGGAGTCATTACAACAGACAGAGATCTTCTAGAAAGGCCCTTACACCAAATCTCCCCTTGGCATACCTGCACCCTTTCTTATGGAGCATCAGGCCTTGTAACTCATACCAGTAACACCCTTTTCGGAGATAAAACCTATCAATATGACGCTCTGAATCAACTCTTAAAAGAAGGGGAAAAAGACTATCATTTTGACTCAATAGGCAATCCTACGAATTCTAAGATAGGAGCTTGTAATGAAATCATCACAACACCGGAATTTGAATTCACCTACGATGAAGATGGGCGTCCCACCTCGAAGAAAAGCCAAAATACCACACTCTATTATGAATACGATGCTTTAGATAGACTGCGCTGCATCCAATCTGAAAATGGGGGGAAAACCTTATTTTCCTACGACGCTTTTTCCAGGTTAACTTCTAAAGAAACGCCCCTTGGCAAAAAGCTCTATCTCTACAATCAGGAATGGGAAATAGGTTCTACAGACTCCAATAAAGAAATTCTCGAGCTAAAGGTCCTCGGCCTTGGAATCAAAGGAGATATTGGAGCTACAATTGCTATCGAGCTAAAAAATGAGGTCTTTGCTCCCCTTCACGATTTCAATGGTAATATTGTGGCATTGATTGCTCCAAATAGAGAGATCATCGAATCGTATGATCTCGATGCCTTTGGCCTTGAAACATTACAAGGAGAAGAGTCCCTGAATAACCCCTGGAGATTTTGCTCCAAGCGCTTTGAAGAGAATCTAATCTTCTTCGGTCTCCGTTTCTATGACCCATCGATCGGCCGATGGCTCACCCCCGATCCTACAGGCTTTTCTGATGGGCCCAATCTCTATGTATATGTGCTTAACTCTCCGATAAACCGTCTTGATTTGTTTGGCTTAACATCTGAGGGCAACTTTTTCTTTCCTACTGCACATCTAGAAGTTCCAATTCACATGATTACATCAAATATTCCGACCTTTAAAGATGTAACATCCTTGAAAGGGAGCATCGATGGGGTCAATGTAGACTGGCTCGTAAAAGGGGGAAATTGGTCTAAAATAAAGTTTTCCCAAGAAGAATTAAACTGTGGCAAGATCAACTTATTTAATCATTTCCATGAGATGTTCCCCTCCGAAGGAGGGATGATAGGACTTGTTTCCTTACAAAATGGGATACAAACAACTCTAAAAGAAACTAGGAACATGATAGACTTTACAAGCACTACTCTACCCAAGGATACTCTGGTAATGTCCCTTTATAGCCCCTCAGGATCAGTATGGAGCGATCTCAACCAGGCTGGCAATGAAATTGCCAATATTAAAGAAACTCCCATGGTTGCCCTTACAAGGCAGTATTTCACAGCTATAAGCACCTCCCTTTGCAAAGTAAATCCAGAACTTCTCTGGATGCACATAGCGCATAGTAGAGGCGGAGGAATTGCCGCTAGAGCTGCCGAAGGGATGACCGCAGAGCAAAAAAAACTCATGCAGAAAAACCTGATCTACTTAGGAGTCGCTCCCACTGTTCCTATGGCTAAAAGCTGCGCCCTTATGACAGATAATGTATACTCAGACAAGGATACCATTACGGGGAAATTTGGAAAAAAATTCATCAATAACTCAGAATACAATATCACTTTTATTGAATGTGAAACTACTTGGATGAAAAGACTTTCCAATCCCCTTTTTTCCGATCACGCTTACTTAGGTAAAACCTACAGTAAATACACCAATGACACCAACTTTGAATATAATAAAGACATAGGATTTTTTAATGGTTCAATACGTTAATTACATAAAAAAACTTTTTATTTTCCTTCTCATTCTATCCTCTTCCCGGAGCTACTCTGTGACCAATCACCCCAATGAAAAAGGAGCGGATGAAAGAGTTCTAAAAGAACATATTCAGCTTTTTATCAATGAAATGGATGTAAAATATGGACTCTGTTGTGTCGGTGATGGAGGAAGATCTAGAGAGAAAATAGAGATCATTTCTCTTAAGCTATCTACTAATAGAAGAGCATCGCTCGAAGAAGCGAGAGAAATTCAAGTGAATGCCGTTGAGAGGTTCTTAGAGATCTTAAATACTAGTGAAAGAATCAAGCCTTATCTATTAACCCATCCCTTTCCTAGAAATGACCTGAAAATTTCGATTATGTTTGTTTCAAAAATTACCGATATTTCGATTATGTTTGTTTCAAAAATTACCGATGATTTTTTTGCCGATGGAACTGTTTGTTCAACCCTGAATGCCCGCGATAAAATTTTTTATGAAATACGAGATGTGTTTGATACAAGATTCATAGACTTTTTCGAGGAACCCTACGAAGAAGCTTTGCAAATCGTAAAAAGCCATCCCGTTCCTTATGATATGCGCTATCACAAAGAGCAAGGGTTCGAAAACGAGATCGATAAACTTTGCAATAATTTTGTAAAAAAAGCCCATAAAAAGTATGGCCTTCAATGTGATAATTTCGGGGGAAAGATGACCGATGGGATCGAAGAAGTTGCCTTTACTTTCGTATCTCGCAAGAAAACTTCCTTAGAAAAAGCGCGGAAGATGGAAGTGGAACTGACAGAAATGCTCTTACATGACATTAACTCCAATCAGAAGATAAGGCCCTACTTAAAACAATATCCCTTTACTGCAAAAATGACCCCTACCCG
>JAPLSW010000027.1 GCA_026398435.1 Chlamydiota bacterium
AAAGTAAGAAGATCCTAGAAGGGAGACTTTAATGCGTTCGATGTAAAATAATGTTTTACATCGAACTTAGACGAAAATGACAAATTTTTGGAAAATCGAGCTTATTTCTCTCTAGAATCCTGATTCACCCACAAGTGCAGAAAGGTTTCTCCTTGAGAATTTCCAAAAATCGTACTATAGTTCCCTTTTTTAATTAGGGAGATTACTGTTTATGGAAACCTCAAATACTTACTATATCCTCGCTTTTTATGTCTTTACCGCTATAGAAAATCCAGAGGAAGAGGTTCGTAAACATCATAGATTTTTCAAAACTCGGGATATACGCTCGAGAATTTATATTTCTAAAGAAGGGATCAACGCGCAGATGAGCGCAGAAAAGACCCACGCTTTGGAGTATATTGACTGGTTAAAAAGCGATGAGAGATTTAAGGATATCGATGTAAAAATCCATACGTATCATGAGCATGCATTTCCTAAAGTCACAGTTAAGGCTAAAGAGCAGTTAGTAGCGCTCGATAGAAAGGCTGACCCAAAAGATGGGGGAGACCACCTTTCTGCAGAAGAGTGGAAAACGATGCTAGAGCAAAAAGATGAAGATACGATCTTGATCGATGTAAGAAACGATTATGAGTGGGTTATAGGTCATTTTGAAGGGGCTCTTAAGCCTGAGCTCAATACCTTTAGAAAATTCCCCGAGTATGTAGATAAGCTTAAAGCGGAATATGATCCTAAGAAAACGAAAGTGATGATGTACTGCACCGGAGGAATCCGCTGCGAGCTTTATTCAGTTCTTATGAAAAATGAAGGATTTGATACGGTGTATCAGCTTGATGGTGGGGTGATTAAGTACGGCCAAAAACAAGGAAACGATCATTGGAAAGGGAAATTGTTTGTTTTTGATGATAGGCTTTCTGTACCGATTGCAGAAGATGGTAAAGAAGAGATCATCAGCTCCTGCAGATATTGCGCAGTGGCCTCCGATGTCTATTATAACTGCGCGAATATGGATTGCAACGAGCTCTTTTTATCCTGCCCTAGCTGCGCTGAAAAAAATAAAGGCTGCTGTTGCACAGACTGTGAGACAGCCCCACACACTCGACCTTTTCATAAAGGGGAAGATAGGCCTAAGCCTTTTCGGAAGTGGTACCATTACGAGACTGTAAAAAGGAAAGGATAGAGAGTATTCTTTCCTTGGTAGGTTCTGTGACAACAGTAAGGCCGGGTTTTATCCCCTCTTCTGATAGTTTGAAGGCTTTCATGGTGTTGCAGATCCTGCCGTCCAGCCTTACGCCAATCCCCTTAACACCAACCATATTACCCCAGTCGCTAAACATTTTCAGGGTCATCTCACATGCGGTAATAAGGAAGCGGACCTTTTTATCAGGATTTGCATGGACGATTTCAAAGATTTTTTCTCCGATGTAGTGGATCGTCGGTATGAATAAGGGGATCACGTTTTTTTCCGGTAGGTGCAAAGAGGCTTTGCCTATGAAGCATTGCCCACAGACAGGATGATTTGGATCTCGGATACATTGATCTGAAAATCTACCAGAGGGGCATTCAAAAGGCTTGTGGCAGTAGGAAAATCCCACTACCAAAAGAGTTTTTGGATCTTCTAAGAGCTCTTTAAATTCTTCTTCGGTTTTGATCCCGTAGAAGAAAAAATCCCCCTCTCTTAGGTAGCTATTTTTTTTAAGATAAGATTTTAGCAGAGAAAATCCATAACGCACAGGGCGTTTAAAAAAGTAGCGGAGGAATACCTTGTCTTTGTCATAGCGCAGAAGATACCATAGACTCTTTCCTTTGAGAAAGCGGGCCGTATCCTTGGTTATTCCACAGATGTTAGGAAGATGGGATAGGGTCTTAATGGGAGAGATTGTAGAGAGCTTTTTTGCCCTTTCATCCCAATTGGTAAGGGATTCTTTAAAGATATGTAGTTTGTCATTCATGAGCATAAGTATAACGGGCGGCTGTTTTAATGTCTGAGTTGATTTTTTCCTTAGAGCTAGAGAAAAAAGAAAAAGATTTCTTTCTCCTCATCTACACCCAGGACAAACTCTTAGGGCCATCCCGTATTGTCTACGCTGACGCGCTGCAAAGGGGGTCTAAAGAAGAAAAAGATCTATTTTCTTTTTTATTGAAACAGCATTTGAAAAGTTCAGGAATTTCCTCCTTAAGTGATAAGTTACAAGCCGTATCAATAGCTAAAATGCGTATCCCTGCCAATTTTTCTCTTGAGGCAATCAAGCTTTTGGCCCTTGCCAAAAAGCTTAATTGGAAAGACAAAAGCGTATTTTATAATCCTTTTGCCAAAGTAGCTGTCTTTTTTAAAGCTAAAGAAATAGAGGGTAAACTGGAAGTCTCAGGCTGTCTTACGATAGATGGTAAGGAGCAATCTTTTTCTTCCCTGGATCTACTTTTTCCAGCAGATCCTATGTGGTGTATTATAGACCGGACGGCTCTTATCTTTCCAAAAGACATAGATAGGAACCTGATTTTGAAAGTCTATCCTTCTCCCTTACTGCTCGAAGGGAAGAAAAGAGAGCAATTCATAGAAGAGTACCTGGATGATGAGGAAGCTGGAATTGTTTGGGATAGCGCTCCAGTGCTTACCCAAGAAAAGGTTCCAGCGCCTCTTCAAGCTCTACCAATCCTCATGCTGCAAGATGCAAGAGGGGCTTTTGCCAATCTTTCTATGGATTATGGATCTCGTGGCATAGTGCCTTTTTCTATGCCAGCGGGCTCTTTCAGAGATTTTTCCTTAGAAAAAAGCTGGGAAAAAGATCTTTTAGAAACAGGATTTCAGAAAAAGATCGTGGGCAGCTCTCACTACTACTGCCCCCTTGATCAAGTAACAAAGACGCTCACCTTCCTACTTGATCTTGGATGGAAGATCATCGATGGAAAAGGCCGGCAAGTTTTTCGCTATACATCCACCGCTCTGGAAGTGTCACTGGTGAATGAAGATATTATTACCAAAGGTAAGCTTGCTTATGAAGATCACGAAGTTGATCTACAAAATGTAGTTGGGGCCTTTAATAGAAGAGATCGCTTTGTGGAGCTCAGCCCCTATGCTGTCGGTCTTATGGACTCTATAAAGATAGAATCAGACCTAGGAGATCTGCTAGATGCTGAAAGTTCCAAAGATGGTCTTAAACTAAAAAAGCATCAAGCGGGACTCCTAGATAGCCTACTCGAAAAAAAATACTGCAAGCTCGATGCAGGATCCGCCTCTTTGGTAGAGCGTATGAAGCAAATTTCTTCTTTAGAGGAGGCAGCGCCTTCTTCTGATTTTCAAGGAGTGCTCTATCCTTACCAGCAAGAGGGGGTCAATTGGCTAAGCTTTCTGTACAACGGAGGGCTTTCAGGACTTTTAGCTGATGACATGGGTCTTGGTAAGACTGTGCAGGTGCTTGGATTCCTATCCAGAATCCAGAGTGATAAGCCAATTCTTATCGTAGCTCCCACCTCATTAATTTTTAACTGGAAAAGAGAGTGGGAAAGATTCCTCCCTTCAACAGAGGTTTATGTGCACGGTGGCAAGGAGCGATGCAAAACTAAAGAAGAGTTACTCCAAAAAAAGGTGATTTTAACATCCTATGCTCTTTTCAGGATTGATCTAGAAGTTTTTGCAAAGCTCTCTTATGAATGCGTTATTTTAGACGAGGCGCAGTCGATAAAAAATCCGGAAAGCCAGATAGCCGAGGCCTCCTATCAGCTTCAAGCTAAAATGAGGATTGCCATCACGGGAACGCCTGTGGAAAATCGCTGGGACGACCTTTGGTCACTATTTCATTTTCTAGAACCAGAGCTCTTAGAAGAAAGAAAAGAGTTTCATGCTAGCATGATGGCCGCGCAGTCTGATGACAGGTATCTTAAGAGGGTCAAAAAAAAGATCAAGCCCTTCCTTCTTCGCAGAACTAAAGAGCAGGTGGCAATCGATCTACCTGAGAAGGTATTGCAGACGGTATGGGTCGAGATGAGTCCATCTCAGCGAGAGATCTATGAGACCTACCTCTCCAAAAACAGACAAGGTCTTCTCAAAGAGATTGAGAGCCAAGGGATGTCTGGTAAGAGGATGCAAGTGCTTGAGGCGCTACTGCGCCTGCGCCAAATCTGCTCCCATCCCCATCTCGTAGAAAAATCCCTCGATGCAAGTCCAGAGCTTAGCGCTAAGCTTGAAAGGGTTCTTGCAGATATGCAAGAGGTGGTGCAAGAGGGGCGCAAGGTGATTTTATTTAGTCAGTTTACCGGAATGCTCAAAATCTTTGAAAAGCACATAGAGGCATTAGATCTACAATACGTCTATCTCGATGGCTCTACAAAGGATCGGGAATCAGTGATAAAAACATTCCAAGAAGATCCCTCTACCCAAATTTTCCTTATGAGCTTGAAAGCTGGAGGCGTAGGGCTTAATCTCACAGCTGCCGATTACGTCTTTTTATGTGATCCTTGGTGGAATGATGCCGCGGAAAGGCAAGCAATCGATAGAGCGCACCGTATGGGAAGAAAAGATGTGGTAGTCGCTCGTCGCTACGTCATGGCAGAGACTGTTGAAGAAAAAATCATGAAGCTCAAAGAAAAAAAATCAGCTATTGCTACAGGTCTTATAGAGATGGATGGGGAGCTATCCTCATTTACCATGGATGATCTTTTAGAGATGCTAAAGTAGGTTTACCAAATAGCCAAAAGGCCTCTATTGGAAAAAAATATTTTGGAGCTGAGGCTTTCTGATCCGAATTGCTAACTTTTACTTGAGAATCGCCAAATAATGCAGAAGAGTATCGATGCTAAATTCTGAAAAATGCCCATTTGCGAGCATAGAAGTCTTCGGTTACCCAATATCAAGTTTTTTGGCTACTTCTTGTGGAGTTAAACCGCTTTTTTCTATGAGATTGCCGACTTGGTCTAAAAGCTCAGATCTAGCGATAAGCTCACTTTCGTCTTCTCGTCCAATGGCAGCAAAAATGTTTGTTTCGTCGACTTCGTAGTCAGATTATTTGGTTTTAGTCATTTTTTTAATTGGTTAAAAGCAGTTTTTGAACCAAAACACAAAAAGAGGGTCATCAAAGATCACAGTTCCTCTTCCAGTTGCATGCTCATCAAGAATCCCTTTTTCTTTTAGGGATTTTATAGAAGAGGCGAGCGCTGGAGCGCTTGCAATCTCATACTTTTCCAGAAGCTCTTTTCTAAATACGTCCTTTCCTTCTTTAGCAGCGAGCCTAAGAGCTCTTTGCTGGGTGAGGGTTAAGGAGTTCAGAAGCGTTTGATATGCATAGGCATTTTGTTTTACGACTGTATCAAGAGTATTTTCTACTTCTTTTACAGTGATATTTTTTTTGCCTTCAGCTACGAGGTGAAAGCAGATCATTTGTACGTAATTCGGTGTATCTTGCACAAGACGCATAAGGTGCTTTATCGCTTTTGCTTCACAATCTATTCGGACGCTTGCAAATCTTTTAATAATCCAATCTACAAATTCCTCTCCGAAGGAGGGGAATTCTATCGGCTGGCAGGAGCGGTATAGAGGTCTTGCTTGGTTGTTAAGCATGTCATAAATAATGCTTTTTCTAGATCCGGTAAACAGGAAGGCGGTATTTCGGAGTTGTTGCATATGTGTGCGAAGAGTGGCTTCAAGCCACCCTTGATCATTAATTTCCGTAATTTTTTGGAATTCATCGATCGCAATAATGACTTTTTCCCCAAGCTTTTCAAATCCAGCTAAAACATCCTGGATGAGTTCCTTTGTGTCTTTTTCGGAGGATGTTTTATCCAGAGCTAGAGCAAAAGAGGCTCCGCCCGTATGAGGGTCAACTTCAGCGGAGACTTTCGGTCTTAGCTTTGGGATGGTATTCAGGACTGTTTTAAAAAAACTCGATTTCAATTTAAGAGCTCGAAGCATCTGCTGTAGAAAATCTTTATGTGAGGTGATATTGAAAATATCGATGAAAATGCAGGTGTAGTGGCCTTGTTTTTCTAGGTCTCTTAGTAAGTTAAGGGCAAAAGAGGTTTTACCAAAGCGGCGAGGACCAATCAGTACGACATGGATTCTGTTTTCTAAAAATCCCGATACCGTAGCCTCAAGACCGGGCATAGGCAGATAGTAATCGCCTTCAACAGGATTTCCAAAGGTAAAGGGGTTTAAATTGGTCTTTTTCATAACTATATTATTAACAGATCTGTTAATAATTGGCAATCGGAATATGTGAAAAAATTTATAGATTCTAACATGTAGCGATGTATTTAAAGCAGCTTGAAGAAGCCCCCTTGGTATGAAAGGATTTAACGGCCAGGTCCACTTACTTGGGCGCTAAAAATACCAAAAGGTCTCCTTCAGATGCTAGAAAACAAACGGAAACTCTTTATTCTTCTTTACTGGACGTGTCTTGCTCTAAAATCTCCTGGGCGGCAAATTTCAGGGTCTTGAGACCATCTTCAAAGCCGATTTTTCTAAGTAACGTATCTAAAAAGCGCAGCTCTGAAATAAGCTGGTCATTGAGTGATTCTAACTCTGAAATTCTTTTAAGCAGTTTATTTTGTTCCATAGATGCCTCCTTCGATTTGGTAATTATATAGAATGCAAGAAGCGTGCCAAGATGATTCCTTTGGCAAAAAAATCTAGGGTCCATAGAATGGGTTACAAGGCTAGTTAATTTGCCAAGAGGGATTTATGAATAAATTGTGGATATCATTATTTGGAGCCGGGCTTTTGCTATCAGGCTGCGGAGAAAAAGAAGAAGAGGGTGTGGATCTAGATAGGATCGTCCACCTAGTGGAAGAAAAAGACCCTGCTGAATGGAAAGCTCCAAATGATGCAGGCCTTGTTTCTGGACTTCTTAGTCCAGAAGAGCTGCCACTTACTGAAAATGATGAAGATCAGTCGATTAGATAGCATTTTCAAACTGTAAAATCTCTTGCTTCATCTTGAGCCCATAGGCGAATCCTCCGATGGAACCATCTGCGGATAGTACTCTATGGCACGGAATGAACAGGGGGAAAGGATTGCCTCGGCAAATATTGCCGACGGCTCTTGCGGCTCTTTGACTGCCAGATCTTTTGGCAAGACCAGAGTAGCTTTCAAAAGATCCAAGCGGTATCAAAGCCATCTCCTCCAGTACTCTTTTAGTAAAGGGGGGATAGGTGTTTAGGTCAAAATGAAGGATTTTGGTCTCTTTCCTTAGGCTATAGGCCAAGAGCCAAGAGTAGACCTCTTTTGCTATCTTCTCGGCAAGGTCGTGGGGAATTTCACAGGAGAAATGGTCACTATGGCTAAGCAGCACCTTATGAAGGGATGATTCCTTGCTAAGGATTGTTACTTTGATGTGAGGGCCAGAGGTAAATGAATTGCTTTGCATAGAAAAAGAGGAAGAAGAGAGGTCTCTTCTTCCTCTAAGGGTTTTTAACGATAATTGGATTCTGGACGAACTAGAGAGACGATCTCGTCTAAACGGATCTGCTCGTCGTAGTTAGACTTGCTGACTTCTTTGCCGGCATAGAACCAGGCTGTTTTTTCAGCGCTATCTACGTAGTAAACCTCAGGGCCGTGCTTTCTGTCATTTTCCCAGACGATCTGATGCGATACTTTATCTCCATCAACGAAATAGCTTTCAAGACCATTTTTCTTGCCGAAGAGATAGGAAATTTCCAGATACTTTGTTCCATTCTTAAAATAGGTAGATTTGCCGTGGAGCTGTCCATTTACCCACTCTTCAACAGCGAGGGGTTCCCCGTTAGCAGTAAATGTAGTTTTTTCCCCATGCATCTGGTTATTTAAGTAGTATGTTACGCTCTCTGGAGATCCGTTTGCGTAAAAAGAATCTCTTTTTACAGCAAAGCCACGGTCGATCTCATCTCTATATAGAAGAGTCCCTTTAGCATCGCGCATCGTTCTTTCCCCGTGGCCTTTTTCAACGCGTGACTCCACTTCATTAAGGACGCTGAAGTATTGCCCTTCTAGAAGTTCGTCATTTGCAAACTCTTCTACGCTTCTTGGAGCGCCATCAGCATACCAGAGTGTAAGAGAGTGGCGTGAAGGAGAGAGTTGGACTGTTTCCTTCATAGGCATTCCGGACATGTCATAAAGAACTTCTTTTGCCGTTTCTCCACGATTGTAGAGTACATATCTCTCTACAGTTTGAGAATTAGGGTAGGTATAGGTGCAGGGGCCATGGAGCTCGTGGTTTTCGTAGGTGGCAGTAACAACAACACCGCTGCGCAGCGCTGTTATGACTTGGCCGGGATAATTTTTTGAGGCCCATTCTTCTTGAGAAACTGCGTAGCCATATTTGTGTACATAGCGTTGCGAAACAACTTGGCTATTGTTGTTGTCTTTGTGGCATGAGCTTGCAAGAAGTGCGAGAGCTCCGCAAAGTAAAGATAATCTAATTTTCATGAGGACCTCTAGTATCCGAGCAAAGTGTTATTGAGAAAGAAACTATTTCTTAAATCTACAATAAACAATTACCTAACTTTTCCGCTACCTTTTGTGTAAGATTCATGTGCTCCGCCTCTATAGATTCATAAGAAAGGGTCTTTTCTTTGTCTCTATAGCTGAAGCGTAGAGTCACATTTTTCCGATCTTTTCCCAGTTTTTCACTTTCGAATAGATCGAGCATATACACTTTTTCAAGGTAAGTGCTTGGTACTTCATTAACTGCTTGCAATAGGCTTGCTACTGGAGTTTCTTTTTTTACAGTAAGTGTCCAGTCTCTTTCCGATCCGGGGAATTGCGCAAGTGATTCTATCCTAATTTCCCTATTTTGCATTGATAACAGCTCATGTAGGTTTATCTCAGCGTAGTACACACTTTCTATGCAATCTAGTTTTTGTAGAGTTGCTGGATGCACCTGCCCAATTACTCCAAGGGTGATATCTCCCCGTTTTATCCGAGCCTGCCTGCCTGGTTGGAAATTGTGGAGGTGGGAGGGTTCAAAAGAAATCCCCTCTATCTTAAAAAAGCTGCAGAGGTTTTCTATAATCCCTTTAAGATCGTAGAAATCTACCATACGAGGCTTGGGGTCGTGATGGTGCGGGCCGCAGAGTCCTGTAAGAACAATAGCCGCACACGAAAGCTCTTCGATCTTATCTCCTTGCCTAAAGTGGACTCTTCCTACTTCAAAACCAGAGAGATTCATATTTTGGTGGGAGCTGTTATGTTTAACACACTCTAAAAGCCCCCCAAGGAGCGTGCCTCTAAGAACCGAGTAGTCAGCAGACTTGGACTGTAGTACATGAAGCGCTGAGAAATCTTTATTGCTCGGCTCCTTGGTAAGCTCAGATAGGGCCGGGCTAATGAGATCGCAGGTGATTTGCTCCTGCAGCCCTTCGCTAATCAGTCTTTCTCTTACCTCATTTTCTAAAAGATACATAGGAGCATCCATGAGCGATGAAGATACGTGCAGAGGTTTTCTTTTAGGAACGTTGTTGTACCCGTAGATTCTCATTACTTCTTCGATAAGATCGACCTCTGCATTTATATCATTGCGATGAGCCGGAATGAGAAGTTCTAAAGAAGAAGCGTGTTCTTTGACTACTTTAATGTGTAGTCTTTGAAGAAGGGTGGCGACTTCCCGAAGGCTGATATCGATGCCGAGGAGGGATTGCACTCTTTCAAGTCTACAGGTGATCTTCTTTGCAATGAATGGGTGGACATTGTGATCGATGACTCCTTTTGCAATTTCTCCATTTGCGAGGGAGGAGAGAAGCTCTGCGGCTTTATCGAGGGCAAAAGCGATAGCTTCTGCATCGACCCCTCTTTCAAAACGCTGGGAAGAATCGCTTTTTAGGGAAAGGTCCTTGCATCCTTTGCGTATGGCCTTAGGGGAAAATAAGGCGGCTTCTATTACGATGTTTGTTGTGCTCTCAGATACCGCGCTGCTATCACCACCCATGATCCCTGCAATTGCTAAAGGCTTAGTGGGATCGCATATCAGTAAAAGGTCCTCTGGAAGAGCTCTTTCTGCTGCATCGAGAGTTTTTAGGTGCTTATGGGGAGTGCCGGATGCGACGATGATTTTATGCTCTGCGATTTTATCATAGTCGAACATATGTAGAGGCTGCCCAAACCCAAGCATAATAAAATTAGAAATATCAACAACGTTATTGATGCTACGAAGGCCGCACGATTCGATTTTTCTCTTTAGCCAGTCGGGAGAGGGTCCTACTTTAACATTTTTAACAACACGCGCCATATAACGGTTGCAGCGCTCTGTATCTTGGATATCTACTTTTAAAAGCTCTTTTGCACCCTGGCTCGATTCCTGGATAGAGAGAGCCTGTTTCTTCAAAGGGATATCAAGGAGAGCTGAAAGCTCTCTTGCTATTCCTTGGATGCTTAGGCAGTGGCCAAGGTTTGGCGTGAGTGAGATATCAAAGATTGCATCAGAAAAAAGGGAAGAAATATCTGTTCCGAGGGGAAACTCTTCCGAGAGCTCCATGATTCCCTCTCCTTCTTTGGATAAGCCTAGCTCATCTGCAGCGCAAAGCATGCCAAAAGATTCCACATCGCGTAGTTTGCCTTTTTTGATTTTAAAAGGTTTGCCACTCTCATCTGGGGGAAGGCTCGCTCCGATTTTAGCAAGAGCTGTAATAAGCCCCGGTCTGCAATTTTTAGCTCCGCAAACAATTTGTAGCTCTTCAGTTCCATCGGTAACAGTTGCCACGCAAAGTCTATCTGCATTGGGATGGGGGATAGTAGATAAGACTTTTGCTACGACGACACCGGAAAAGTTTGATCCGATAAGAGTCACTGCATCGACCTCAAGGCCAGCAAGTGTTAGTACCTCAGAAATTTTTTCTGGGGTTAGCGACAAATCTAAAAATTCTTTTAACCAAGATAAAGGGGCTTTCATAAAATTTTTCAAAATTATAGAGTAAAGAGATACTCTTATAACAAACTCCCTATATAAATATCGGACTGATCGGGACCTTCGTATATTTCGTTCTTAAAGATAAAAATGCAGCGATTTCTGTAGCGCCAAGGATTCTACCTAAGGACCCTTCGATCTACGTTACCAATGAACAAGTCCTACGGAGTTATTGCAGCTTGCCCTTCTCGGAGCTTCTCTTGAAATTAGAAAATAAAGACTTGGTAGAAGAAGGCTTTGCTAAAAGAGATTTAGCTTTAGCTTGCCTTGTGGCTTTTCACCATTTTAATATCGATAAAGCACTCGGTGGGATGCTACCTCAGAAAAGGAGTGTTTTCTTCCGTAATCAAGATGCAACAGAAGCTCTAGATGTCGTAGTTTTTCCGGGACTTGGATGCGATCAATTTAATGCGATATTGTCCTATGCAAAAACAGAGAAATGGCCGCTTACTAGTAAGGGGCTGTTTTTTGAAGTAAAACGGGCTGTTTTGCATCCCGATCCTGTCCTCTTAGAAGCATTTTATACAACTCCCGAGTACTACAGCGTAAATACTTTCCTTCAAAAGGTAGGGCTCGATGTAGAAAAGGATGTAGCTATTTCCCTTATTTCTGAAGGGGAGTGGGAGCCTTTAGCAGCTTTTTGTGAAGAGCAAAGACTCAGTGGGGATTTTTCTCCGGAAAAAAGAATGTCCTTTTTACTCTCTTATTTTGAAAAATATCGCAGCAAAACAGCGGCATCCCTACTTATCAAGTTTGATCTCGACTACGTCACAAAACGCCTTGATGATACATCGCTCCTTCAATTTCTCGATCTGATTGCAGAGAAAAAAGAGCCTTTAGTTAAAATGGCCAAGGAACTTCTCATCAGCCCGCGTGGAGATGAGCTTAGAAAAAAAGCAGCGAGCCTGCTCTACTTTTCTGCAGGTGAGCCTTTTCCAGAGCTCTATGACCATCTTGTGGCAGTAGAGAGATTTTGTCCTGAAGCTATGCCAAAGCCTGTTCTGCCGGCAAGTCTCATGATTGTGGAGGCTAAAGTTGCTCTTGAAGCTGTCGCCTCTGAAACTACAAAAGCCGTAAAGATTCCTTCCCCTCAAGCTAAAACAAGGGTGCATGTCATCCAAGAGGGGGATAGTCTATGGAAGATTTCTCGTAAATATAAGGTTTCTATAGAAGAAATTAAAAAGCTAAATAGCATGGATACCGAAAAATTAAGAGCCGGACGCAAGCTCCAAATACCTGATGGAAAATCTTAAGTTTTTAATTTCGAAGTGCCGGTATAATTATTTTTTTATTTATTGAATGCAATTAGTTTGCTACCTAAAATATCTCAAAATTCAATAAATGAGGTATATTATGTCTTGCTGTCCACTAACTAGTTTGCGTTCTTTTTCTTTAACAAATCCTTTTTGCGTTCAAAGAAGTCCTGAAAGGATTGCCTTCACAGATCTTAAAAGCAGAATTGCTTCAGATCTTACGACTCTTACAGCAACCAATCTTTCTCGTAGTTTTACAGATCTTACCACGACACAAATTGAAGAGCTTCTCACTATTGTCACTGAAAAAATGAGCTCTATCGACGATCCGGAAAAGCAAATAGAGGCTTTTGCTGCATTGGTGCCTCTTGAACAGCTCCAAGACATTGTCAGACAGAAATATCCGAGCTTCCAGGATGCGCTAACGGATGCTAAAAGTAAAATAGCTATAGCCAAAGACTTTTTAGAGAAAACTAAGGGGCCTGCAACACCGACAGCCTATTCTACAGCTTCTTATTGCTTTGATGTGATGATATCGATAATAGAAAGCATACTCAGCAGTTTTGGTGTGGCAGACTTTTTCAAACCGGCCGATAACGCTTTTTCTGGGGATATAAAAAGCCAAAAAATCATGTCTCTTATGTATTTTGCCAGTTTCTTAACTACAACGCTCGTTGCGTTTTTCGCCCCGCCAGTAGTTGCTATAGCCGTCGGTGGTGGTTTGCTTACCATTGCTGTTTTAAGTCTGATTTTTCCTTTATTTAAACCTATGCCTAGCCAATTGCCTGAAGCAAAAAATTATAGCAGGATGTTTAGAATGGGAGAGCTAAGAGGAGTTGAGGGAAGAAAAAAAACTCTCGATGAAATAGCGAGAACGCTCATTGAAAGTAAATCGGTAAAAAAACATCCCTTACTTGTGGGAAAGTCGGGTATCGGTAAAACAAAAGCGGTCGAAGCGTTTGTAAAAGCTGTTGAAAGAGGAGATTATCCAGAACTTAAAGGCAAGCAGGTATTTTATTTTTCAACTGGCAATCTTGTAAATGCAAGAGAGATGTTTTCGGGAGCTAATAACATCCTTTCCAGGATCAATGAAGTAATTGGCCGTCACAGAGAAAATATCATCCTAGTTTTTGATGAGATCCATGAAGCTGCAAAGGAGAAAGCAGAAAGCGCCTCTATGAGTGAGCAGCTCAAAGTAATGCTTGATCCAGGTCCAGGTAAGTTCCCCTACGTAATTGCCATGACAACTGATGAAGAATACAAAAAGCATATAAAAGGGGCTTTTGCAAGGCGCTTTAAACCTATTGCCTTAGAAAGCACGGATATCCCTGAGACGGTAGAAATTCTCCACAATACTCTCCTTTCAGAATCGCCTGAAGTAATCCTGGAAAAAGGGGCCCTAGAGTATATGGCTGAGAGAGTGCGAGATGTTTTTGGATCTAGAAGCAAAGAGCCGGCTGATTCTATTACTGTTTTAACTAAATGCATCCAGTATGTTGCAAAATCCCAGAAAACTCCATTAGAAGAAAGGGTGGAAGACCTTCGTCAAAGAGTGCAAGGATTTGTAACGAGCAGAACATCTACAGGGATTTTTGCATTGCCAGATAGAGAGCTCTCTTCCCAGATCGCTGAGGCTCAAAGAGAGTTACAGGCTTTAGAAGTAAATCTTAGAGAAGAGAAAGATCAAGTGCAAAAGCTCTTTACACAAAGAGATGTTCTTTTATCTCTCCAAAGAAAAGTATGTCAAATCATCGCTAAAACTTCTCTTTCTGCTCGAGATACAAAAGAGTTGAATTTTGCTCTTCTTTGCACGTATTTCATAGCGCCTTCCATGGAAAAAAAGCTTTTAGAAAAAGCGGCTGAACTCGGTGTTGGCGTTCGAATTGACAGAGCTCTTATCAATAGAGTAATTGCAGAAGAGGAGGCCGCGTATATTGAAGCTCAAAGAGCTGAAGAGCTCGCGGCTCCGGCTTTACTAGCTGTATAACAATCGCTACAGGTAGAAGCTAGGTTCTAGCTTCTACCTGGGTTTTAGGCGTTGCCATAAAGTATGTATAGGTCGCAGCAATAGTTCTTCTTGCAACTTGCAGGACAAAACCGATTCGATCCCTGACAGCAATTGCCCTTGAAAGGATTCCGTAGTCGTGTGCTGCTGGAATAAATAATTCGCTTGCAGGAGAGCTTCCTCGCTCTCTTACCCGTTGCACGTATTCTTGTGGATCTATTTGGCCGAGACAAGCAGGCTCTGCATCAACAATGAGGGTGTTAGTATTCATGATGGCCTCGGCCGATGCCTGAAAATGGGCTACATCAGGACTACGAGTAAATTGAAGTACATTGGAAAAATACGCGGTATCTATTGGTAAACGATTTTCTCGTAAAACAGCGCCGAGTGCTTGAAAGGAAGCCGGCTCTGTTAGGTCAAGGCGTAGAAATTTAAAGCGGCCCGTTCTAAAGATTTTTTGTACGTTTACAAATTTCTCTATGCTAGAGGCAAAGCTACTTCCGTTTCTAATTTCTGTTTGAAATCTACCCAGGTGAAATCTAAGGCGGCGATCGCTTTGTAATGGGCTATCGAAAAAGTAGTCTTTTTTAGTTGTAATGAGAGTTTGGATTTTGAAAACAACTTCTTCCATCCCAGGCTTGTGTCCGCCAGGCTCACCTGCAATAATCTTACTTATATCTATCCAGAAGCTTTCCACAACAGGACTTTTATCTACTAGTATAAGTCCGGTTATTTCTCCTCCATATCTTCTAGCTGCTTGTATTCGCGCGGCTAAGATATTTAAGGCGAATATGCCAGATACAGCAAGTACTGTATTTCCCCTTAGAGGCATTTGCTCAAGTGTTGTTATGGTCCTTTCTGGATTTTTTTCGTTGGTTGCAAAATATAGCCTTTTTTCTTCAGCTTCTTCAAGAGGTCCTTCCATTTGCTGAATGCCTGCAAATAGGGAGGGGAAATCATGTGGAGGGGGGCTTGCTAAGGAGGGAGAAATGGATGCCATTGAAAAGATTCCTCGTTGTAAAATTTGGGGAATGATACGCCGTTTTTCTTATAAAGCAATTCATTTATAAGGGGAGCATGGCAAGAAAATAATTTACAACTTAAAGGGAGATGACTACATATAGATTAACCATAGAGGAATCCATGCCGCCTAAAAAAAGTGAAGCCAAAGAGCTTAAAGCACTAGACGCCTACTTTAAAAAGGCAATTAAGGAACTTGCAGGCTATCCTGCAAGGCAGCTCTTTGACTATTCAAAACTCTTCAATTTTTTTACCTATCATATCAATAACATCGGAGATCCATTCCTTGGTCCCTCCAACTATCGGATAAATACGTTGGAAATTGAAAGGGAAGTGATCGATGAATTTGCGCGGATGTTCCATGCGCCTAAAGATGAGTACTGGGGCTATGTCACAAATGGGGGAACCGAAAGTAATTTATATGGCTTATACCAGGCGCGCGAGCTGCATCCAGAAGGTGTTGTATTTTTTTCAGATCAGACCCATTACAGTATAGAAAAAAATCTCCATATACTACGTATGCCCCATGTTAAGGTGGCAGCATCCGTTAATGGAGAGATTGACTACCAAGCGTTGCAGCAAGCTCTTTTTATAGAGAAAAGGACCCCCATCATTGTAGCAAATATTGGCACAACGATGAAAGGAGCTGTCGATGATGTGGTACGCATTAAAGAGATCCTTTCTGATCTCAAAATTAAACAGTACTATATCCATTGCGACGCAGCATTTTTTGGGATGATCCTTCCTTTCTTACCAGAGCTTGAAGTGCAGCCGTTTGATTTTCGTATGAACATAGATAGCATAGCTATCAGTGGTCATAAGATGATAGGCACGCCAATGCCTTGTGGTGTCATACTAACAAATAAAAAAAATCACGAGCGGATGGGATCGCATATAGAATATACAGGAAGTAAAGATAGTACAATTTCGGGCTCGCGTAATGGACTGGCTCCTCTGTTTTTATGGCATGAGCTATGCTGCGCTCGGAAAAAGGGTTTTGAAAAGCTTATTTCTGGGTGCATTGATAAGGCAGGGTATACGGTCAAAAAATTCAATGAGCATGGGATTGCTGCCTGGCGCAATAAGAATTCTGTGATAGTCATTTTCCCAAAACCTTCGCCAAAAACGATTAAGAGATGGCAGCTGGCAACAGAAGGTCCCATATCCCATATCATTACGCTCACCCATTTATCGTATAAGACAATCGATCAAGTGGTAAGCCAAGTAGCCTTAGATTTAAGCCCCAAGAAACCTAAAAAGCAGAGTGGTAGATAGTGACAATTGTAGAGTTTTCTAAAAAAGAAAGAAGATCCATTGTTCTGGCAGTCTCTGTGGGTAACTTACTCGAGTGGTATGAGATTTATCTCTATGTCTACTGGGCACCGATCATCTCAAAGCTATTCTTTCATTGTAGCTCCGACCTCATGGGTCTTATCTATACATATCTCATTTTTGGGTTGGGATTCCTAGCTCGTCCATTAGGGGGCGTTTTTTTTGGGAGGCTTGGAGATAGGATCGGAAGAAAAAAAGCGATGATCCTTTCACTCGTCATTATGATATTTCCGACCTTCATAACCGGGCTTTTACCAACGTTTAAGCAGATAGGTCATTTTGCTCCCTGTATCTTGGCTCTCATGCGCATCTTGCAGGCCTTTCCAGCGGGGGGAGAGCTTCCCGGTGCTGCTTGCTACCTTTATGAAAGCGCCCGCAGGGATAACAGAAAGTACCTGTCCAGTTGGAGCTCTGTCGGATTTCAAATGGGGATTTTGCTGAGCACTCTGGAGTGTTTCTTTTTAGAGCGCTTCTTGCCCACTAAAGATCTTTTAGAGTGGGGGTGGAGAGTGTCATTTTTGGTTGGAGGCCTCATTGGCCTCTTAGGACTTTTTCTTCGATGCAAACTCCATGAAACGCCCCTATTTCAAGAGATGGTAAAGCATGAAAAGGTAGTCAGGGAGCCTCTTATCTCTGTTTTTAGAAAGAATAAGGTAAATCTGTTTAGGGCAAGCTTTTTTTGTGTATTGAATTCAGCGTCTTTTTATTTAATTACTGTTAATTTCCCAATGTATTTTTCTCAAATCTTTGCCTCAAATTCAAGGCTTGGGCTTATAGTAACTTCGGTGATTCTCCTTATTATCACACTCCCTCTTCCCTTTTTTGGGGTGCTTGCAGAGAAGTATAGTTATAAAAAGATGCTCATCTATTCTACGATCGGCTCGATACTTCTTCTTTTCCCACTATATCTTGCAATGAACTCCGCATCCCTTCTTTTAATGAGTATCACAGTTTTTTTCTTTAGCCTGCTTTTTGCTTGCATCTCTGCAATCATTCCTTATGCCATTTGTGATGTCTTTCCGACATACTCTCGATTTACTTGTGTAGGAGTTAGTTTTAATGTTGTAGATGCGCTAATTGGAGGATTTACTCCGGCTATAGCCCTTGTCCTGTTAAGGACAACTGGTAATAGAGGATCTATCTGCTGGTTTCTTTTTGCCTGCGCTCTTATTTCTCTGTTTTCGTATTTCAAAATCAAAGAAAGCCCCAAAGGAGAAGTAGAGAGCTTTTAAGGAACAGAGTCTAGCCCGCCCCGGCTCCAGGGGCCACATTTAATAATTCTCTTCACAGTAAGAAATGAGCCCTTTAGCACCCCATGTTTTCCAATAGCCTCGATCCCATAATCTGAGCAGGTAGGATGAAACTTGCAGCATGAGCCTAAAAAAGGGCTGATCGTAAGTTGGTATAACCGTATGAGTAGCTGCGCTAATTTCTTAATCAAAATTTTCCTTGTATTTGGTGGTCTACTATCCTTTGAGAGGCAAAGTATAGAGCAGGATTGGCATTTTATGAAGTTATCTTTTGAAGATCCTTGAGCGTAAAATCTACCATGCTGTTGCTTGCTATTGTAATTTATATTTTACTTTAATTAATTGTATTTATTTATGATTTTATTATATAATTTATATGTGATTAATTACAAAACCAAGGATTTTTTATGGCCTCACCTATTACATTTAAGCATGGAGCAACGGCTCCTCAGTCAAGTACTGCTCAAACTTCGGCTTCTCCAGCTGCAAGCGAAGCATCTGCTGCAAAAGTTGCGCAGGCAGCAAATTTTATGTTTGAAAAAGAATATTTTGAAGAATTAGTAGATTGGGCAAGGGGTCAAGTTGATGGAACCTGGCCTAAAGGAAAAGAAGTTCGTTTGTGTTTGTGGGACGCTCATAGCACCTTACCTATAGACTTTATGGCGCGCTTAAATAAGATCCATGCAGAAGGTGGGAATCCTACAATTTATCCTTGACATATTTTTTTTTAACACTTTATCTTTCTGCTTAACCTTTAAAGGATTTTATGCAGAAAAAATTTATCCGTTTATTTCTTTTTTCTCTCGCTTTATCTGCCTCTTCTTATGCTTCTGATACGAACGCGCTACTACATTTATTTCGTAAGAAAAACATCCCAAAACAAACTGATACAGAGAGTATGCTGGCTCAGATGAGAGATCAAGGGGTCGACTTTAGTCCCTCTTTATTTGCCAGTAGCGGTTGGGATGTAGCAGGTGGAAGAAAAAGAACGACAGACGGTAATTTAGAGTATCTTTTAGATCTGAACTTAAAATTGCAAAGTGATAAAATTGCGGGTTTTAAGGGAGGAATCTTTTCCGCTGACTTTCAGCTTCGAAGAGGGGGACATCCAGCTCAAGATGCAGGCAGCTTTGAATTCTTATCTCTTATTGAAGCAAATAATCTCACGCAGCTCTCAGAGCTATGGTACAGACAGTCATTCGGAGAGGATCTATTTTGGTTTAAAGTGGGTAAAAATGACTGCTCTCTATATTTCGATTACGCAAATAACGGAAGTTATTTTCAGAACAGCGGTTTTGAAGGGCTTTCAACCATCCGGATACTTCCTGCGTATCCAAATCCCTCTATGGGAGTCATCGTAGGTTCTACTCCTGTTGATTTTATAGCGATTAAAGCAGGTCTTTTCGATGGATCTCTCATCCTCGGCAATCAAACTGGATCTAAAGGGATTTTCGGGGAATTTTTTACCGATTTAAGTGCTCATGCATTTATGGTGGGACAAATCGATTTTAGCTGGAACTTGAAATCGGGGCTAACAGGACGGGTTGGAGTGGGAGGCTGGCATAATACCGCCCATCTTCCTAACTATAACAAAGGAACCTCTAAGGGAGTCCAGGGGGGCTATGTTGTCGTAGATCAAACTGTTTGGCAAAGCTCTGTAAAAAATAGCACAAGTGAAATAGGAGCCTTTTTTCAGATAGGTTTTACAAGTCCGAAACCCAATCCCGTAAAACAAGCCTATGCTGCTGGCATGAGTTGGATCGGGATGTTTCCAAAAAGGCCGAATGATGTCTTTGGTTTTGGAGCTTCTATGGAGAGGTTTTCTTTAGAGCCTGGTTCCGGATATGTAAAACCCGCTGAAGTCGATCTCGAGGTGTTCTATGTCTATATTCCCAAAAGATGGCTAAACATCCAGCCGGATGTTCAATATATTATTAATCCCGGTGGAAGTGGGGTAAATAATGCCTTCGTACTACTTCTTGACGCAGCGGTTTCCTTTTAAGAAAAAACGTAATTATTTTTGGGTTGTTTGGATCAGGATAAATCAGTATAATTTGCCTTAAGTGAAGAATACTACATTCTTCCGGAGGAATTTATGAAAAACCAATTAGCCACAACCCAAAAGAATTTTATGCGTTGTACTACATCTGTTATTTTTTCTATCCACCATCCCGTTTCTCATCATATTCAGGCCCATCATCATTGCTGATGATTGCTGGCCTTCTTATTTAAAAAAACCATTATAGCGTTACTTTTTCAGACTTAAGATGCTTTGCATCTAAGCTCTAAATTTATTTTCTCTGATCTACATGGATATTTTTATCTATGTAGATCGGTAATTTAAAAAATACTTTACCGAGGAATTTCATGTTTAACAAACTGTTAGTATGGATAGCTCTATTTATTGGAGCCTTTACAGGCTCTATGCAAGCAAGCGATCAAAAGAATAAGGAGCCTCTCATTGTGGGGATGACTACAGGCTACGCTCCCTATATTAGTTTATCTCCCAGTGGGGAATACGAAGGGTTCGATATAGATTTTGCTAGGCTCTTATCTAAGAGGCTTAATAGGGAAATTACTTTTCAAGATTTTGGAAGTATGCCAAGCCTGATGCTCGCTCTAAAGCAGGGGAAGGCTGATATGCTTATATGGGCTATTTCTATAACCAAGGAGAGGATGGAGAAACTGGAGATGGTTTATTACCAAGGTAAAACAGTGGATACAGCTCCCTTTGTATTTTGGAAAAGTATTCCTAAAGGGATCTCATCCATTGCTGATCTAGAAAATGTGCCAAACAATATCATCTGTGTAGAATCAGGTTCTTCTCAAGAAGATATTATAAAAGTTTTCCCAAAATTGTCTGTTAAAAATGTAGATAAGGTCGCTGATGTGATCATGGATCTTAAGTATGGAAAGTGTCTTTCCACAACGATAGATCCGGGTCTCATTGCCGGGTATGTAAAAAAATACCCTGAACTAAAAGTTGTTTATCTTCCGATACCCGAGAGTGCAAAGCTCTTTGGAAATGGTATTGCTATAAACAAGAAAAATCAAGAGCTTGCATCAAGGGTAAGGGAAGCGGTTGCCTTCCTTATCCAAGAAGGACAAATTGCAGAACTTGAAAAAAAATGGAATTTGGATTCGTAAGGAGTTATTTTGGAAAACTATCTAAGTCTACTCAGTAAATCTATTCCCTTGCTTGGAAAGGGGATATCGATGACCTTGCAAGTGTTTTTATGCGCCTCAGTAATTAGTATGTTACTAGGAGGTGCTATGGGAGCCCTTTGCTCTAATCGTATAAGGGTTCCGGCGCTTACCCCGGCCATTGAGGTTTTCACCTTTGTATTAAGGGGAGTTCCCTTTTATGTGCAGCTGCTGATCGTCTACTTTGTTCTTCCTGACATCATAGGATGCAACCTAGATCCCTTTTCAGCCTCTGTTGCGGCTTTAGGGCTATGTTCATCTGGATATGTAGCGCAGCTGGCAAGAGGCGCTATTAACGCAATTCCTGAATCTCAATGGGAATCGGCCTTTGCCTTAGGGTATACACCTATGAGAAGTATGATCCACATCATTTTCCCTCAGATGGTAAGGATCGTACTGCCTTCTCTAAACAATGAACTAGATTCTTTATTAAAAAGCACTTCCGTGATTTCAACCATTGGAATACTTGAGCTGACAAGGGTGGGGATGAACCTTGTCTCTCGTGAGATGGAGCCTGTCCCTATTTATCTGACAATTGCTCTTATGTATTTGCTAGTGTCTGCATCACTCAATTTCCTCTGTAAAAAACTAGAGCAAAGGCTGATCTATGTTAAAAGTTAATGAACTGAGTTTAGGTAAAAAGAAAAAGGGAAAAGAAGTTCCCATCCTTATAAATATTGCTGCAGATTTTTTGCCGGGAAGAATTTCCCTACTACTCGGGAAAAGTGGCTCTGGTAAAACATCCCTTTTACGATGCATTGCCCAGATAGAAAAGGGATATATAGGGTCTATAAAATATGATTCTGAGGATGTGGCATTTATGTCTTCATCAAGCAGATGTCAAAAAATAGGTTATGTCTCTCAGTCATTTGCTTTATTTCCTCACATGAGCTGTATCGATAACTGCGCCAGTCCCCTAATGGTTCATTTTGGCTTAAAGAAAAAAGAGGCCCTTGAAAAAGCAGAAGAGATTCTTCTTTCTTTGGATATGGGACCGTATCTTTTTTCAAGGCCAGGTGAGCTCTCTGGAGGTCAGGCGCAAAGAGTGGCTATAGCCAGAGCTCTAGGTTTAAGTCCTTCGTTTCTTCTTTTAGATGAGCCGAGCTCCGCACTTGATCCAGAAAACACTGCGCTTTTAATTGGTATTATTAAAAAGCTGCAAAATCAGGGGATAGGATTTATTATCTCGAGCCATGATAGGGGCTTTTATGAAAAAATTTTAGATAAGGTTTTCTTTATGGAAAATGGCAGCCTTGTAGAAGGCATAGAAAAATCCCCCGCAGCAGAAGATCATGTCTCTGCTTCTAAGCTAAGACAGGATCTGGGGAGTTTTTTTATATCAGATGGAAGAGGTCACGAAGCACAGCAAGTATGACTTCAATAACGATCAAGACAATGATCGTCCACTCTAGCCTTGAGGAGTGTTGGTGGTTGAGCTCTTCACTCAAGATTTCGAAGAGTTCATGCACGACGTTAAGCCGTTTATTGAGTACTTCTACTCTCTTTGTCACGTCGAGGTAGTGAGCTGTTTTTCGGTAGAAGGGCTCAAGTTCGGGGTAGTCCCAGAAAAATTCTGGGGTATCCAAGATTTCAGAGTGTAAGTTGATGAAGTTACGCTCTATGAATAGCTCTCCCATCTTTTTGGAAATCTGTTTTCTGGATAGGGGGATTTTTCCTTTGATAGCAAGCTCAGATGGCAAATGCTTGGTGGTGTCAATGGTCTTTTGGATAAGCTCTTCAAAGGTCGTCAGTTTTACCGATTGGGCAAGACCATGGGAGACTGCAAGCTTTGTCAGGGTATTTTTATTTTGCAAAAGGATCTCATCTTCTTCAATCCTCATATTATCACCAAAGCCAAAAGAAAATTCATCGAGCTCAATTTTCGGGTTGGGCTCTTTTTCAAATTCTTTGGTAGTAGCTAAGATCTCTTTTTCTTCTGCGTCGCTAAATCCCCAGCAGACGATAGCTCCATAGGAAAAGTAAAAGACATCTCCCTTGATCTTTCTTTCTTCACGGATTTGTACATGGACAACATCTCGAAAAAGTTGGGCAGGTCCGAGCGCAATTAAAGACTGAAATAGTCTCGGTATATCAAATGAGGAAGCAGTGCAGTAACAAGTACATCGCATAGGTGTTTACTTAGGGTAGATAGTAGATAGATTCCTTATACTCGATTAATGATTAAAAGGGAAAATTCCTCTGAAATCTCCTGAACCTTTCATTATAAAAAAAAATATAACCCTGAAAATTCGAAAGGGTTTTCTTTTATCTTGCAGAGATTTGCCCTAAAAAACTATCATGTCGCTTCTTAATTTATCCCAGATCATGCGGGGGTGGCGGAATTGGTAGACGCGCTACTTTGAGGTGGTAGTGAGGTTTTCCTCTTGGGGGTTCGAGTCCCCCCCTCCGCATTGTTTAACCGAAGGTTTCTAAAGAGACCTTCGGTTTTTTTATTTTTATTCAGTGGAAAATTTTAATATATAGCTGGAAATCTTAACGTTTATAGGCGTCTCGTAAAGAAATTGGCAAGTCAAAAAATAAGTCTAAAAAGATTGTATTTCGAAAGTTCTTTAGGAAAAATCTAACAAGAATCTGTCGTAAAAAGAGATTGAATTATTTTTTGGAAGTTTTCCTACTCAATATGCTTCCCTTCGACATAGAACCATCTGCCTTGAATTTTTTGAAAAGTGCTTAGCTCGTGGATTGCGCATGCAGTGCCATTTTCTTTAAACCTGGCTATGAACTCCACAGTACCAAGATCTTTTCCAGGATGACGTGTTTTAACAACTGTTAGGCCAAGCCATGTCACAGACTCCGCCCAGGCTTTCGTGGCTTTTGCGTCAAAACCTTCAAGAGGCTTGCCTTTCATAGTTTTTTCAAGATACTCAGTATCTGCTTTTGTAAAAGCTGTGTAGCGCGAGCGCATAAGCTCTTCTGGAGCTGCCGGAGCCTTTAGTCCCTCAAGAAAGGGACCGCAGCAATGGCTATATTTTTCAGAAGATCCACAGGGACAGTTTTGCATTACACCTCTAAAGATGGTCAAAATATTAATTATCCCATCGAAAGCATATTATGTCTATAATCCTAAGTAGGTAGATTTTACACTTCTAGATTCTTGCTCTATTTTTAGGTCCCAGGCAATAATCCAAAGGCTAAGTTCTATGATAATCTACAGATTCTATATCTTTGCACCATAACTAATAAGTAGTTCGGAGATATTTTTATGATGCTTTTCCATTGCAGTGTGCAGAGGTGTTCTACCGTCGGAATTTCGAGCCTCTATTATCGATCCTGCTGCCAAAAGATCTCTTACAATATCATAATTACCAAAGTAAGCTGCGAAGTGAAGAGGAGTATGCCCATAATGGTCTTTAGCTTCTCTATCCGCTCCTGCGGCAAGAAGATCTCTAACAATATCTTTCTTGCCTCCGGTAGCTGCTTCGTGAAGAGGTGTAAGTCCTTCGGAATTTTTAGCTTCTATGATTGATCCTTCTCTAATAAGCCTATTTAGAATATTTCGATAACCTTTAAAAGCAGCCAGGTGAAGGCATGTTTGGTCTTGGTATCCTTTAGCTTCTAGTTTTGCTTCAGCCGAAAGAAGGCATCCTAGAACATTTTCATGATCGTTCCAAACTGCAAGGTGAAGAGCTGTACGACCAAAGATTTCTTTAGCTTCTTTATCAGCTCCTGCAGCTAGAAGATCTCTTACAATCTCTTCAGAGCCTTTGCAAGCTGCGTGGTGAAGAGGTCTACAGCCCATAGAGTCTATAATTTCGACTTCGGCACCAGCTTTAAGAAGTTTACTTGCTATATTTTTAAAACCATACCAAGCTGCGTAGTGAAGAGCTCTAGCTCCCTTCGAGTCTTTAGCTTCTAGTTCTGCGCCTGCTCCAAGAAGTTCCGCTAGAACATCTTCATGACCTTTGGCAGCTGCAAGTTGAAGAGGAGTAGATCCCTCAAAGTTTTTAGCTTCTAGTTCTGTTTCTATGCCAAGAAGTCTTACTACCTGCTCCAAGTCTCCATTAAGAACTGCTAAATGAAGAGGGCTATTTCCTTTGATGTCTAAATAGCTTGCATTTGGTATAGGTAGGTCTGTTGTTATATCAGGAAAAAGGTGTCTTCGAATAGATTCCCCTTTGTGTTGTAGTTCTTCGCTTAAGAGCCCAATGCTCAGTGGGCTATCTAAAAAACTAACAGAAGATGCAGGAGTAGATTCCCAGATAATGGAGCCTCCTACAACGCTTGCAATAGTTTCATCAAGGGGTGTTCTTGTAACCTTGGGAGTCGTTGGAGTCGCACCCCAACTACGAGGTTCTGTTCTCAAGATTGTTGTGGGAATTGCGCTCATAATAACTCCTTTTTATAAATGATAGAGATATTATAAATTTCAGGTTAATTTAAATCAATTTAATTTATATTTATATAATAACGTGTGTTTTAAATAATTTCAAATTAATATTTCTGGGGATTTTTTGGATTATACTTGTCTCATTCTAGATTGGAAATAGAGCTCTATTTTTTCACGGAAAGCATTTTCCAAGCTAGTCTGTCTAAGAGCTTCAAAGGATTTCGCCTGAGCCAGAAGCTCTAAGATTTTCCATTCCATTTCTGAAAAACTAAAAGACCCTACAGGGGCATGCCTTTTACAGTACATGTCTCCCCCATACACATGAATTTCTTTAAGTTCTAGGCAGGCGCTGCAAGTAGCATCAAGCAGTAGCAACCCCTCATGTTTTAGAAGTTTTAGTAAAAAGCTACTAGAAAGAGTGGGCAGCGCCTCCCTAAAAGAGGGGATCTGTTTTAAGAAACAAGAAAAAAGAGCATACAGGGCAGGCGTTGATTTACCGGGATACTGCGACTCCAAAAGGATTTTAGCAAGCTGCAGCCCCTGCTCTAGGAAGCTGTATTTTTCTCTTAAGGCAAAGTGGGTGTCTATAACAGAGGCTTCTACACACTTAAGAAGATCGGAGCGTCCCTCTGTATAGATAAACTCTGCCTGGCAGAGAGGGTTTATGCAGGCAATCAGATGGGGCCGGCTTTTAGAAAGCCCTTTGACAATCATACTGACAATCCCTTTTTCTTCCGAAAGTAAGGTAAGTATGGATTGCCGGTCTTTAAATGGTACTGCGCGCAGTACGATTGCTTTAAGTTTTTCTTCTGCCATATTTCCATTGTTAAGAAAAGGAGCTTTTCTTCTAAAGGTCTTTTCTCCAGGTAAAAAATCTTTGTGAATTTTTAAAAAAGAATTGGTAAATAAATAAACTTTTATTTCTACTGGCTCTCATTTTAAAAAAACTTACTTGAGAGCGTGCTTATGCGAGCTTTTTTCTGGATTCTTCTTACTGTTTGCAAGGTATCACTCCTTTTTTCTGATACGTCACAGGATGTCTTTTCCAGAGCAGATGGGGAGCCTTCCTCATATATCGAGGGATGTGTTTCTGCAATTACCGGAGATCTTGTAATCTTAGAAGAAGATATCCATGTGGAGGGGCTCGTTCCGATATCTATCAAAAGACAGTACGTAAGTTCGCAATATAAAACGGATTGGACCTTTTATGAGCACCTTACGGCATCTTTTGTAAATGGAGTTATATTAATCAGCACCAAGGAGCCAAATGGAACCAGGCTCGTGTATAGACTCTCGAATGAAGACCATAAAAGATTCACGGATGGAAAAAAACGGAAGCATTTGATCAAGTTGAAAAAAAAGGGATGGGTAAAACCCTTCGATTTTATTTTAACAGAAGGTTGTAAGAGCATAGGTCTTGCCAATAGCTCTAAGGGAGGAATCAGCGGCCGGGCTAACCTCAAAAACAACCGTATTGAATTGGATGTAGAAGGAGAGGTCTTTTCTGTTATTAGCGGTGATGGGACTACAAGGATCTACAAGCTTATATCAGGGCAGAAGGACAAAAATAAGCCGGGAGATTCTGTTTTCTTTCATCTGCAAGAGGAGATTCTCCCGAGCAAACAAGTAATCTGTTATTTCTATGATAAATATCACCGTCTAGATTGCATTGCCACCAAAAGCCCGGATCGAAACAAGGTCTATGCCTCTGTAAGAATTTCCTATCCCGATCATAAAAAAGATCCCGATCACTTTCGTATGGAAACAAGTGATGGAAGGTCCCTTTTTTATAAGAGCCATAGGCTAAAGGCGAAAAATGGAGAGAAATATTGGATGCTTGAGAGTATCCAATCGAGCTTTGCTCCAGAGGAGAGCCTTTCCCATACAGATAAATCAGAGCAAGTATTTCCCCTCATTAACAGAAGAAATTTTTCCGATGGTAGAGTGCTTGGTATCGATTACTATCATCTTAAACATAATACCCTCGGACCGAATGTTGTTTATCTTAAAAATGACAGCGATACTCGCTATGGAAGAGTCAAAGCGCTACTTGCGCCCGTTGGCGCCGATAGCTCCCTTCATACCATCTATAGCTTTTATTATGACCTACCCACTAAAGATAAACACTCAGGTCATACAAGTGTCTATGATCTGTGTAACACCGAGACGCGCTACCATTATAATGAAAGGATGGAACTTAGCCGGATTGACACAGCCTCTTTTGAAGGCCATCACATCCCTTATAGCTCAGAGAGGTTTGTCTGGGGCAGTCCCGACTCTCCTTATGCAACAAATATCCTCTGTAGATCATTTATCGATGGCCGGGGACAGGCTCTGTTTGCCCGGCAGTTTGGCTATGATGGATCGGGCAATGTCACGGAAGATAAATTCTTGGGTAACATCACAGGAAGCTCAGAGCCTCTCCTTCTCGGCGGAGATGATCAACCGATCGGTAATGGGGTGGAATGCTGCGTAAGAAAGATGAGCTACACAGATGACGGAAAAAACCTTCTTAAAGAGGCTATAGAGCTAAATGGTTCTAAGGTAATTTATCAGTACCTGGCAGATACCGATCTTATTACGTTAAAGGCCACCTCAGATAAAGGGGAAATCAAGCAGAGGATCATTTATGAATACAAAGACAATATTCTTGCCAAAGAAATTATAGATGATGGAAGAGATCTGCATCCTGCAAGTCTATCCGGTGTTACAGAAAGACGAATTCGGATCATCCATCCGATACCAGACGGCGCCTATGTCGGACTTCCCCTTTGCGTAGAGGATAGATACTTAGACCTGCGCACCGGCTTGGAGGTGCTGCTCCAAAAGACCGAATATACTTACACAACAGGTGGCCTGATATCAGAAAAAAGGATCTGTGATGCAGAGGGACACTATCGATACACCCTAGATTATAAATATGACGCAAAAGGCAACTTAATAGAAGAAACCAATGTCCTAGGGGAGATAGCGAGATCCTCTTATGATATCCATAGCAACAAAGTCGGGTATACGGGATTTGATGGGAAGATCACTCTTAAGATGGACTATGACTATTCCAATCGCTTGATCCAAACAGAGGAGCATGCCGATGGAAAGTGTCATATCACATCTAATCGCTACGACCTAAAAAGCAATAAAATTGCCACAACAGATTCTTTCGGCAATACCACAGAATTTCTTCCCGACTCCTTTGGCAACACATTGCAAGTGCGCAGCCCCTCTATTTTATCTCCAGAGGGGATGGCCATATATCCCATTATAAAAAGAACCTACGACTGCATGGGTAGACAAACATCAGAAACAAACCCTGAAGGAGAAACGAAATACATCTCTTACAATGTCCTAGGTAAGCCGATAAAGATCGATTATTGCGATGGATCTACAGAGACCTTTATCTACAACCTCGACGGAACTCTTAGCTGTCATACCGATGTAGAGGGGTTATCTACCTCGTATGAGTATGACTACCTTTCAAGGGTCACTAAGAAGATAGTTTCTTCAAATTCTGGAGAAATCTTTTCGGAGGAGAGTTCGACCTACAATGCTTTTCATCTTCTTTCTGTAACAGATATAGAAGGTAATACTACCCGCTATATCTATGATGGAGCGGGTAGGGTTGTGAGTGAGGGGATGATCGGTAAAGAGCAAACTCGCCAGACAGATTACACCTACGATTCCCTCGGTAGAATACAGACTACCACCCTTAAAGGAGATCCCGAGGATCTCATCACCTATACGGAAAGGGATCTTTCCGGTCGGGTTATCGCTGAATATAAGCAAGACCCACTCGGAAAGATCCTCTCCAAGCAGGCCTACACCTACGATGCGGCCGGGCATATCTTGCAGAAGACGAGCTACCATCAAGGCTCTCCAAGCACCGAATATTTTTCCTATGACGGTTTTGGGCGTCTTACGACCCAAACCGATCCTTTAGGAAATAAGACCCATATCGAATATGACGAGAGCTATTACAACACGCTCGGACAAAGGGTTCTTAAAAAAATCACTACAGATCCTTCCGGTTTGCAGGTCATAGAAATTCATGACGCACTCGGAAAAATAGCCTCTGTAGAGCAAAAAAACTCCTTTGGCACCACCCTTTCCTTAGAAGAGAATCGATATGACGCTAGCGGTCATACGCTTAAAAAGATCTCTCACGTCTACTACCAAGGTAAGGAGAGTAAACAACTAGAGACCCTATGGGAATACGGCCTCCTTGGACGGCTTACGACACTTATTGAAGCAAGTGAAAGCGATACGACTAAGATCACCCATTACGAATATACTCCCAAAGGGCTCCTCTCAAGTATCCTAAAGCCCGCTGGAGTATGTTTAAGTTATGAATATGATCCTATGGGACGGATGGTAGCGCTATCTTCTTCCGATGGAAGCTGCAGTTACGAGTTTGTTTATAACCTGATGCATCAGATGACAGAGCTCATCGACAATCGTACCGGCAAAAGGATTTCCCGTAGCTACAGCTCTTTTGGTCAGATGACCAAAGAAATCCTTCCCTCCGGAGCATCCCTAGAAAATACCTACGACTGCATGGGTAGAAGAAAGGAGCTTATTTTCTCCGATGGCTCAAGTGTCGACTATAGCTACGATGCAATGCACCTTCGCGCTGTTACTAGACACGCTCCTTCCGGAGCGTGTCTTTATTCGCACACCTACGATGAATATGACGAGTCGGGCGCTCTTCTAACAGAAACACTCATCAAAGATCTCGGTGTGATAAATAGGGCTTTTGACCCCCTCGGCCGCGTTGAGCAATTAGTAACCCCTTTTATTTCCGAGGATTCCTTTTCTTATGATGAAGTGGGGCACCTCCTTTCTTACCAAACTAAAAGCCAAGGCTCTACCAAGGAAGAGTTTTCCTATGATGCTCTCGGGCAGATCACCTCAGAAATGGGGACCTTTTCTCATGTATTTGACTCAGACTCCCTGTACAACAGACGGGAAAAGGACTCTCTTCCGTACAAAATAAATGATCTTAATGAGCTCTTATCAGATAGTCACTCTGACTATACGTATGACAGCTGCGGCAACCTCCGCTGCAAAAGAAATTCCCATGAAGAAATTCTCTATGACTATGACGCTCTGGAGCGTCTCATCTCTATTACCAGCCACGGCGAGTATAAGCTCGTCTTTGAGTACGATGGGCTCCATCGAAGAACATCTACTACTTCTTACGACTATGTAGAAGGTGAGGTTGTCCTCAAAGACCTAAAACACTATCTCTATGACGGACAAAATGAGATAGGAGCGACAGACGATTCAGGCTCCATAACAGAGCTACGGATCCTCGGATCCACATCTCTTGCAGAGATAGGTTCCGCTGTCGCCCTAGAGCTCCACGGCAATCTCTATGCCCCCATTCACGACTTTAGAGGTAATGTCATAGCTATTGTCGACGCGGCTTCCCAGCAGGTAGTAGAAGAGTATAAATATAGCGCCTTTGGAGAAGAGAGGATTTTTAACGGTAAAGGAGCTCGTCTTGAGAACTCTTCTCTAGGTAACCTTTGGCGCTTTGCTTCTAAAAGAGTAGATGAAGAGACAGGCCTCAGCTATTTTGGTAGAAGATTTTATGATCCCCAAGTAGGCAGATTTATCACCTGCGATCCCAAGGGATTTTCTGATAGCATGAACCTCTACGCGTTCGTGTTTAACAATCCCCTTACCACCCTCGATCTCTATGGACTTGAGGCGGTAACCACCGATACCTCCTCTGCAAGCCTATGGCAGCGCAGCTGGAATGCCAGTTGCAATGCCCTTCGTTCCTCGACAGAGTTTCTTGGCGGGGTGATATATAACTTTTTTCACCACTGCGTGCCCATCCCCGGTCTTCGTGATGGGGGAAGGTATATAGGTTCTGCCATCAGTGGAAAGAACCTTCAGAAAGAAGCCCACTCGGCAAGTTATATTACTGAGGGTACAAGGCTTAATTCTAAATCACTAGTGGCCTACTCCTCCGGTCAAGCATGCGACCCTAAGGAGTCAAGAGAGCAATCCAAGCAGATTTCCGACTCTTTTAGTGGAGAGCAAGTACAGGGATTTCATAACAGCACAAGAGGCTTACTTCTAGACACCCTAGAAAGTGCAGCCCTACTTTTAGGTTTCCACACCTCAACCCTTGATAAGACAACCAAGTGGATGAGGGAATGTATTGATAAAGTAGGTGGCGTAGAAGGGGACGGCGTAGTAAACTGGATTGCATGGAGTCAAGGAGCAATTATGGCTAAAAGAGTACTAGAAAACCTCACCCCTGAAGAGAAAAAACATCTCGTTATTAGAGGAATAGCTGCACTTGTGGGTGAATCAGGATTCTAGAGAGAAATAAGCTCGATTTTCCAAAAATTTGTCATTTTCGTCTAAGTTCGATGTAAAACATTATTTTACATCGAACGCATTAAAGTCTCCCTTCTAGGATCTTCTTACTT
>JAPLSW010000084.1 GCA_026398435.1 Chlamydiota bacterium
ACTTGCTTTAGCTGATTTTGTACGGAACCATCCTTGCCAAGTATTACTCATGTTACTTTCATGGATTAAGTGATCATGCTTATCAAACTCTGCTTTCATGACATCATGGCTTGAGGAGAGCCCTGCTACAGAAACAGCTACAGTCCTATCTAACGCTGCTAGCTGTGTAGTAAGTAATGTGATTGCGTCTGATTGCGCTTTTAAGGTAGCAGCTATTGCAATATCCTTTTCAGCAGTAGCTGCGGTGAGCGCTACAAAATCCCGCCTTAGCGTTATATTCTCTTCTTCTAGCCGGCAAGCTTTTGCAGATAGATCCTGAAACGCCTCAAGAGCAACACCGCTTAGTCTCTCGGTTGCAGCTGCTAGAGATATCCTTCGAGGTGCTGCAGCATGTAGTGCACCGCTTACTGAAGGTGAATCTGGTCGTAAAACTGTTAAAGTTGCCATTTTTTTACTCCTTTTCCTATTTTTTCTACTGTTTTTTGTAACTAACTAGACCTTACTCCAAAGCGCCTCTAAATCTTCAGAATGTAAGGCAGCTCCTACGGGAAGCTTATTGCTATGCATCTCTATAAGATTTTTATACTCTTCATACTCGGTATATACATTCCAGAACGCTGCTTCTGCTGAAATATCCCCTTCAAAATTTTCTCTATAGGCTTCTTTATATGGCATCACAAGTTTTGCCTCATCTATACCTAAGCCTATAGCTTCTTTTTTGAGCAGTGAAAGCATCGATTTGTAATAATACATCGGATGTCCTAGAGGAGATCCTCCAGCATTAATAAGAGCTGAAGACTCTGCAAGACTAAAGACCATGACAGCGTCTTCCTTAGGGCTATAAGAGCGATTGGAAAGATCCGCTTCCGATGGATCTATCCCAAAGCTTGCTACCATATGGTCATTCTCTTCAAACTCTCTTGTAAGATTTCTAATAGCTTCAGGTTTATGCTCTACCTTAATTCCAAGTTTCATACCTACTTCTCGAACTAGGTGATAATTTGCTACGAGCTCTGCTATGTACTTTTTCCTCATTGCAAGAGGTACAAAGTGTCTACCATATTGGGAAGAATGCAGCTCTGCATCAGCGACTCCCATTTTAGAGAAAGCCTCTCTTGCCATAATAGGATCGGAAGATATTTCTCTTGCCCACTGCATCATGGTAGGACTTGTTTCATAAGCTGAAAAAATCGCAGCTCCTTTTGGCTCAATCTCTACAGCGATGATCTCAGGTACCTGCAGATCGAACAGGTCTTGCTCTTTGAAGCGAGCAATGCCTTTAAGCTCCGCTAAGGCATCTACCTCGCTCATTCTTTTTTCAACGATTGAAAAAGAAGACTTCCCATCTGTAAGGAAATGCCCTTGGAACTCTGCCCCCCTTTGCAGATCAAAAGGGTTTGCCCCGCTACCGGCTAAAACTTCAGCAAACCTCTTTGATGGACAAAGAATTTGCCGGGTTCTTTCTAGAGCCGCCTCTACCGGGAATTTAGGGGTAAATCCCCTGTCGAAGGTTTTTCCTTTTTTCATAACCGCTTGGACATACTCCCTATGAACCTTCAAATAGGGCTTTGCATCTGCAGAAAAGAGCGCAAGCGGATTCTCCGCTTGCTTTCTGAGAAGTTTACTTAAAGATCCAGCCGTAGGTAGAGATTCTACCTCTGTAGCTGAGATCCGTTCAGGAGAACTGGGAGGAGTTATAGAACCAAGGGATAAAATCCCGTTAGGGTCTCTACCTTCTGTAGGAGCTTTTACTAAGGGACCAAAATGACTCGACGCTGGTGGAGTGTTAAGTGATCGAACATCTTTAACCCAAGCTGGATCAAAATCTTTAAATTGATATTGTACAATTCCTCCGCTACGTATTTCTCCTGAAACAGAATCCACTTGGGGAGCCGCCCTACCGTGTAAAAACTGGACTTTGGATCCAGCCGGGATGCGGGCGACAATTACTCTATTACGCTCACCAAATCTCGAAAGAATTGCAGCACTTTCCATTACCTCTTCTAAAGTGGCAAGGGAATTTAAATAAGTAATCGGAGTAAACCATGTGCAGTTATACCCTGTAATAGTGTCTGTTCCCCCACAAAATCGAGCCACAACAAGATCTTTGGCAAGAACGCCATCGAACTCTTTAGGCTTATTTAAAAAGCTATCTGAATATTTTCCATATCTAGCAGAATTATCATACCGAGAAGGCAAGGCAGAGGCTGGGATCTCTTCTTCTAAAGAGGGAGCTTTTAAGTCGTATGCGAGTGTTGGATACTTTAAGTGCCTCAATTCCTCATTTGCTTGAAACTTCTCCATCAGTTCAGGATGAACGGAATATGCCTCATGAAGACCTACATAATGTCTATATCGCTCTAAATGGGCCTGAAAAGAGGGAGCTAGGCATTTGGGATTCATTGGATTCCATTGAATAAACACTCGAGATGCTCCTAGTTCCCTTTCAGCATCAACTCGTATAGAGGAAAGAGCTTGAAATATAAGCCCGCTTGTCAAAGTCTGATCTCCAACCTCACAATCCTGGATTATGAGATGCTCAACAAAAACTCTGCATGTTCCATCTTTATGTGCAATACGGGAAATTCTTAAATCAGCAACCTCTCCATTGTATTCGATATTTGTTAGTATTTCTTGGAAAGTCTCAGGTAGTGCATCGCTTATTGGAGGAATAGAAGATCCTTCTCCAGCTGCCACTGGATTTACCAGAGGTTGGCTAATAGATGCAGCTGTAGCCTCTTCATGTCTGGTTTGAGGACGGAGTGATAAAGTGCGGCGAGGGTCTCTGCTCTCCGTTGCAGCTTTTAGTAAAGCATCAAAGTTATCAAGTCCTTCAGAAGAACAGGGCCAAGGAAGAGTTGCTTTTTCCCACTTAGGATCAAAATCATAAAAATAATGTTGAGTTGTCTGCCCCAAGCGCACTGTAGTATCCCATTTCCCCTCGGAAGTCACATTTCCTCTTAGAGCATTTATAGTTTCTCCAGCAGGTATTCTAGTAACTGTCATATGAGTAAATGGAGCTGCGCTATCGGAAAGGACCGTCTGCCGTCTTATAGCATCCATCGTTGTTAACGCCTTGGCATCTTCAGCTGAAACAAACCATGTATTGAAAGGTTGATGTCCTATGTGATACTGAACAAATACGAGGTCCCTTGGAATAACACCGCTAAATATTTTAGGAGGCTCGCTAAAGTGTAATAATCTAGAATCGGAAGGTATTCTTTCCCCTCTGATAAGCTTTTTATAAATTTCAGAATTATTGATACGTCCTATACGAAACGTTAGTTCCGGATAGCGAAGATGATCAGGTATAGCTCTATTTAACTGATCCCTTCCTATTTCTCCATAAAATTGAACGCTTCCAGGCTTCATTCGAGTAAAATTGGGAATTACCGCAGATCTTGCAGCCACTATAGAAACTCTTTCCCGCAAGAACCCATCTACCTTATGAGCTAAACTTGGAGAACCGTCTAAAGGCTCTGCTGCTGTGGAGCAAGCTTCGAGAAATAGCTGAGCTCTCCTCCCTGCTATATAGGAAGCTTTGCGAAGTAGATATGCTAATTCTTCAGCTTTCGTCCCACGAGGATCGAAATGAACAGCGCGAGGATTTCCATGTGCTCTTACAAGAACATGAGACACGTTTCCACTCACTTGCATAGCCTCTGCAACGCCTTGAGCTGAATCTACTTCTCTATATACGAGATTTCTCCCTTTAGCAAACTGCTTCAACCTTTGTGTAATAGGAATTCTGAAGGCACCTGACGTATCCCAAGTAGACTGAACAACAACGACGGTTTCCTCTGTGGAACGGACTACAGGAATTAGAGGTCTTGTGCTTGTAAGAGATACTCTTCCCGTCAGAGGTTTTGGAGCACTTTCTGCCGCTTGCGCTGCCCTACTAGGAGCTGCAGCCACAGCATCTTCTAAGGCAAGAGGTTCATGACCTGCCTTAGGAAGGCTAGGATCTTTTTTCCTTTTTCTTTGCAAATCAAAGGTTACCGTCGGAACAGGTCTTTCTTTCCATTTAAGAGATCTTACCGCTGTAAGAAGAGAATCAGTTGCAGAAATCGTGTGAGTTCCTCTGGGGGGATCAACAAAAAAATGTCCCGCATATCCAAGAATATCATCATTGAAAGCCTTATCTTCGAAGCGTAACTGTTGACCATCTATCGGCATTGCTTTAGCTGGAATATCGAGACGTGCTCCAAGAACCGCATTTCCAAGTCTCTGCAAAGAACCCATCGGTGATAAAGTATCTATGGCTGGCATCTCCCCTGCATAGTGAACTGTTCTTTTTGCAGCTCCCTCAGCAAAATCGGCAATTGTTGGAAGTGCTTGCGGATTCCATTGTATTACAACAGCTGGCGCCTCAAGATGGTCTCTAGCAACGTGGATGAGTGCTGATCGCACTTTTGCAAGGACACGTCCTGATGAGGCGCTAGTCAGCGCCTGAGGGTTATGTGGGGTAAAGGTATTAGCAAACAGGCTCCATGTACCACACTCATGTCTCATGCAAGCGAGCTCTATGTCATAGAGATTACCATAGGCGCGGACTGTTTCTACCCGTCTATGGAAAGTAGTAGGTTGTGCTGTATCTCTTATCGGGATACGAGATGGCTCCATAGGTTCATACGTATTGTGATCGTGAAAAGGCCTATCAGCTCTCGGAACTCTTAAAGGAGGCGTAGAAGAATTAGTTACTACGGGGGGCTTAGCATCTACTATTAAAGACGCAGCAGTTACGGCTCTATCAAAAGCGCGATACGCAGCAGTAGGGTGCGCTGCTCTATTTGCTGCAATATTGGTAACTACCCAATCTCTTGTGGTAGCCACTGGAGCTGCGGCGGCAGCCGGCACTGAAACTTCAGCAGCGACTTTAGGTGGAGCTGTTAGAAGACGACGAGGAGAAGGCAGCACTTTAAGGGGGCCTGTAGCCAAGGGCTCTTCTATGACACGATAGGTTCCCTCTATAAAAGTGGGAGGCTTTCCTTTTGCTACTACAGCCACAGCATCACTTGTTGCAAGCATAGATTTTCCAGCTACGGCTAGACCAGCCCCCGCGAGTGCAGTAGTAGTTGCAATCGCTGATGTATCTTCTATCCACTGTCTTGTTTTTTCTTGGGGAATACCGTACTCTTCTTCGATATCACCAGGAAGCCTGCTTAAATTACTCCGGAAATCTCTAACAAATTCAGCAGAACCTGGGATCTCTTCTTTTACCCAAGTTTTGGCGTATCTTACGGCATTTCCAGCTCCTCTTGCAGCCAGATCAACAAGGGGACTCTGCTCTCTTAACTTTTTAATAGTAGCGCCTACCACGTAACCTAACGCATGAATGGGAGCTGCGGCCACTCGCGCTACAGCCATGGAACATTCTAGTTGAAACCCAGCTTGTCTATCAGTAATGCTTGAGAGCGTTGGCACACCTTCTAAGTTAAGCTGAGTAGAAGGTAATACCTTTACATGAGGATGTGGTCCATGATAGGGAGCTCCTTTATTCGGAGTTGTCTCCCCTTGTGGCCAGGCAGCTGCAGTAAGAGTTACTGATGGTCCTACAGACTTCCGAGCAGGGCCCGTCCCTAGAGGGGAAGCTCCGCTTGCTGGAGCAGAATCCATAGCGCGTGCAAATTGATGCCGAGTTATCTCATCTGAAATGCGTGTATCTGCAGTTGGCATATCCAGAGTTATTTCTCTAGAAGGTAATACCTTTACATGAGGCCAAGGTCCATGAGATGAAGCGCCGCTTACACTGCGAGTCGGAGCCTCTGACTTAGGCTCTTTTCTTCTACTTGGTCGCTCAATAGAGGCTACCTTTGCTCCAAGGCTTGCTCCTGATGATTTTCTGTCTTCTTCACTAGAGGCCGCCCTTTCCGCTATGGAAAGATGAGAATCCATTCTTCTCTGCACCTCATGTGAAGAGTGAGCCTCTCTTCTTACACTCTCTGCAGGTGACAATCTATCAAAAGGAAGTGGAGCTGTGACTGTCTGAAAAGTTGATTCTATCCTGTCACGAATCCCGTGTAGGGAAGCTTTACCCTTCTTCTTATCATCAGGATTCTTTGGGTCAATTTCAGCTCCGATCCTTCTGTCTGAAGACGTTTCTACCTGACTCGGTGCAGGAGATGCTTTTGTTGCAGTAACACTCATCGTAGACTCTCTATAAAAGTTATTAAATTATTAATTACACGAGTTTTAGGTTTTCGGCCTAAGAAGAACTACCTTATCACTTTGATAAGCCCGGGTCATTTCCTCTAAAGAGGAGATCACAAACCCTCCTTTATCACCTAATTTTGAAAGATAGAGGTCATCTCGAAGATAGATCGCAAAATGGATATTAGAGTTACTTCCAATTTGTACCACATCACCGGAGACGGCTCGACTGGTACTCAGGGGCCTTGCATCCCATTCACCAAAGTCAAAATGCTGGTGTTTATAGGGGTGCCCATGAGCTCCTTTTACGAAGTCGCTGCAGTTCCACTCTCTGTGATGTTTATCGACATCCTGAAGGAAGGAAACGATGTTTCGTCTAATTTCTTTGGGAAGAGAAACTGTCTCACACCTGCCACCTGGAATTTCTTGGCAAAGGGAAAAGTCCTTTACCAGGCGAACATCTCCTAAAGCACCTCTTACATCAGCAACAATCTCGTCTCCTTTTCTTACTACTCTGGCCGAACTTACTTGAAGATGAGGATCTCCAGGGGTAATAGTACCTGATGCTTGCTCTTTCGCTACAATCCGTATAGTAGGAGTAACAGAGCCAGCAGCTGAAGCTCCATCAGAATATGTCGATGAAGCAGCTCCAGCCCCTTGCATTGACCTGCCAGGACGCTCAAGAGAAGCAACTTTTGATGCAAGCCTTTCACCAGAGGCTTTTCTCTCTGGTTCCCGAGCTGCAGCTTTTTCCGCTTCGAGCATAAGAGAACCCATTTTACGATCTACCTCACTGGATGAGTGAGTAAATCTTTTTTCTACCTCGGCTTGTGACAACCTATCATAAGGTAAGCCTACTGTGAGAACGAGGAAATCGGTTCTTATTCTGTCAAATATCCCCCCAAGCGCCGATTTAATACTCCTTTTTTGATCTGGAGTTATATCTTTTTTAGCATCGATTTCAGCTTCCTTGGCTTTTTGTTGGGAGTCAATCTTTGCATAATCTGCTTGCCAGGTAGTTGGGGTAGCCTTTGTTGTAATAGCGCTCATCATAACCTCTTTATTAAAATTATTAATTAAAAGAATATAGCAAATCCAGCAGTTCCCGTACCTTGCGATACACCTGCTGTGCCAGCCGCAGGCGCGCCTGCAGGGATAAGCAGTGATATTCCCCAGGCAGCAAAGCAGCAAACACCAATAATGGCTATTGCTTTAAGGGCATCGCCCATTTCATCTTTTTTCTTATCATCAATGGCTTTAGCTGTAGCTTGAACCTGGACATTAATTTCTGCATAGCGATGATCAAGGCCTTCGATTTGATTATGATGTTCTGCGTTCCTTGCTCGCATAGCCGGGAGATCTGCCAGCATAGCTTCTACATCGACAGCCATTGCGTCAACCTCGGCTCGCATAGCAATCCCTCTTAATCTTTCTTCTTCATCAGGGCGCTGGATTTCAGCAGCGATTGCTGCATGAGCTGCAGCATCCATTGCATCGACAGGTGCAAACCTTGCATTTAAGGCAGCTCTTCTTCTTTCAGTTTCTTCAGCTACACGTGCTGCAAGTGCAGCCTCTCTTCTCGCTGCCCTAGCTCCTTGCTCTCCTCCTGCAATTCTGACCGTCATATCCCGGTCAAATACCGCTTGAGCGGCTCTGCGCTCTCGAGTTCTAGCATCTGTAAATAAATTGTCTCTTATGTTGAGCCATCTCACAAAGTGCCTGGCTATCGGATGAGGTTGATCGGTAAATACCGCTTCATTTAAAGGATCTAAAGGAGATCTATTTCTATATCTTTCAGGCACGCCATTGCGAAACATGTAAAGAGTTATTCGGTTGTAGGTTCTACCATCACTTCCCAAAAATACATCCTCTTCAAAAGGACCTGTAAGGGGATCTCTAAGGATCCTTGCCAGAAGGTCCTTGTAACGGTCTTCCGTATATCCCACAGCTCCATTACCTTGAGCTACAGCTATGTTGAGTGCTGCGATAAAGTCTCTATGCCAGCCTCTTAGTTGCTCAGTAAGCGGATCGTTCAATGCCTCATTGCTCAAAGCTGTTTCCAGCTCGGGTGATAAAATTCTTCTTGCTGCAGTTTCTCTTAAAGCAGCTTGTACAGCTGGGTCTATAACTGCGGCTTCCATAACTAATGCTTGAACTGGTGCTACCATTATCTACCTTCCTTTTCGTGCGGATGTTGAGCCATATCGAGAGGCGTTTTCTGTCATTTGATCAAATCCTCGATACTTAGAGGGGTTGAATTCACTCATCTTTTTAAGGGTTGCTTGTGCTTGCTTAAGTTGCTCTAAAAGTTGTGCACAGGCTCTTTGCCTCATAGTTAAGTCTTCCCCTTTCATTTTTTCGTCTTCTTTTAGCGTATCCAGCTCACCTCGCATTTCCTCGATCATTGTAGTGAGTAGCTCAATCCTTCTTTCACTATTTGCTAAAGGAGATCTTTCTGCATATTCTTCAAGCGATGCCCTAAAAGCTGCATGACCTTCTCCGAGGTCAGCTATTAGACCTCTTACAAGCGCGTCAACACGCGCAGTTACAGCTTCAGGAAGGGGCGCTGCTTCCGCGATCTCTTCAGGAGCTCTTCCGGCTCTTCTCTGTCTAATATAAGCTTGCCTTCCTGCAAGATATGCAGCGTCATAAACTGGTGTCATAAGCTGTCTATTGCTCCCATCGTTAATTTGCTCCCTGCAGCGCTAGCTAGAGCTTTAGCTACCTGTAGCTGCCTGCGCATATGCTCAATTTGCTGCTCGGAAGAGCCTTTAAGATCAGACAATGTACTTGCGGTACCTTTTACCTTCCCGGTCAAAGAACGTACGGCGGTGTCTACATCATCTGCTCTTGTCTCTCTTCGGAGCATTGCTTGTTCAAGGGAGTCTCTTGTAGCTATAAACCTCTCCCCTCCCCTATCCCATACTGCATCGGCCTCTGCCTCAACTAGCTCGTCTGTAGCTTCATCTACAAGCTCTTTGGCTTCTTGAGCTATGAGAAATTCTTCATTAAATTCTTCGTGTTGAAAGATAAACTCGTCTACATCCATTCCTCTTGGAAGGATTTGCTCTAGAAAGAGCTTTACCGTTTTATCAAAACTTGTAGCCTCATCTAAAGCTCCCTCTTCATCCGTCTCGAGCATTAAAGGGCGGATAAAGTCTACGAGCAAAGAGCATAAAATGTCTGCAAGATCTTCAGGGGTGGATCCTTCCCCTTCCGGTGCAAACTGATGAAGATTATGACTTAGCCAAATACCAAGATTGTGCTTTCTTTCCTCAGATAAATGGTCAGATGCAAGCATTGCCTCTACAAGACCTGCAACCCTTTCATCTAAAGGCCGTCGATCTTCCACAGGAGCCAGAAGCCTAAGTCTTAAGACCTCATATTGAGGCTGAGCTACCATAGGTGGCGCTGTCATTACTTGTGTTATAGTCATAAAATATATCCTTATAGAAATTTGTATTAGGAAAGAGGCTAAAACTTACCTCCACGCTCCATTATAGTAGTGCTTCCACTCTCCATTCATGTAGGTTTCCGTATAAAATTCTCCGGTAGGGCGGCCATCACTAATATAAGAACATTGTCTTGTAGGTAGTGGTGGTGGTTCATAGTGCTTGGCAATAACAGGTCCGACATCTCTTTGTAACGTGTCAATCCTGCCAGTAAGCGCTGAGACTGTTTCTGTTAACCCTGTAATCGTCGCTGCTTGAGCTGCGAGGGCCGCCGCCGCTGTAGTCTCTTTTTCCGCAGAATGAGCTTCTGCTGTTATGAGCCTTTCTCTTAAACTAGCATTTTCCCCTTCTAGGGATCCAAGTCTTGCTGTGAGATCAGCGAGTGCTTTTTCAAAGGTCGTTATAATACGACCTACTGAATCATCGATAGGTGGTCTTGCATGAGCGCGCGAAGCGCTTCTTGGCGTTTGGGTTCCTTCTAGAGCTGTAACTCCCGAATTCATAACTTGTGGTACAGTTGCCATAATTTACTCCTTTAAATTAGCTTTAATAATCTCTGAAACTGTATGTCTATAGGAAGCGCTGCCACAGCGTTGCGTTAGCAAATAGTCATAAGTAGCTTTCGATGTAGCTACAAGTCTTGTAATCTTAGATTGAGCTTTATCAAGCTCTCCTCGTAAATCGGTGATCGCTCCCTCTTGAGACCCAATCGTTGCTGCTTGAGACTCGATAGCGGCTCCAGTAGCAATAGCCGCCTCTGCGGAGCGGGCATCCCTTTCTGCAACTTCCCCTCTTAAGGCTGCATTTTCAGCTTGGAGTCTTGCAACCACTGCAGCGAGATCTGACAGAGCTCTTTCCGAGGCATTAGCTATCCGATCAGCAACACCTGCTACAGAGGGTCTTGCTCGGAGAAGGGATGAGCTTCTTAGTACTAAAGGGCTTCGGTCTACAATCCTAACTTCTGTTATACCTGCCATCATTTACTCCTTAGGATCTCTTGATTTATAAAAAAACTCAAACTGGTTTGGACTCTATTTATTTGGGCCTTTAGTAGGAAAATAGCCAGCAGCACAGGAATCAGAACTCCAGGCCCCATGTGTATGTCCTTCGTATCTTCCTTCTAAACCCCCTATTCTTTGAGTTGCAGTCTGAATTTTAGCGTTAGCTGCTGCTAGCTCTCCAGTTAACGCAGTAATCGTATCTGCTTGAGCCCGCAAAGCAGCTGAAGTGGACTCCTTCTCTACTACAGCTAGTGCCCGCAAATCTGCAACTTGTTGTTTTAAGCCTGTAATTTCCCCTCTCATACTTGCTAACACATCTCCGAGGTCGGCCAGAGCCCCTTTAAAGGCATCTGTAGCCCGATCAGCTGAACCTGCCGCAGAAATTCGTCTTGCAGGGGTTCTGAGTGTTTCTTCTGGGGCTGAAACGCTTCGGTCTGTTACTACTTGTGTTACACCTGACATAATTTACTCCTTAATATTTTCCTAGGAACTACGTCCGTAGATTGCATAATATATAGCCAATACCTTTGAACCACCAGGGCCGTTCCCACCTGCAAATATTCCTTTAATCTCATTGATTACAGCTGAATTTTTTGCATTCATAGATTCAGATTCAGCAAGTTTTTCACTTAAAGCGGTAATCGTAGATTTAGCAATTGCTAGTTCTTCACTTAAAAGAGTATTCGTTCCAGATTGAGCCTGCATAGCCCCTTCAGAGGCTGCGGCTGCTTCTTCTAAGCGAGAGTCCCTTGCTGTAACTTCTCCTCTTAAGGCTACATTTTCAGATTGGAGTCTTGCAACCATAGCAGTGAGATCTGCCAGAGCTCTTTCAGAGGCCTCAGCTGCGCGATCAGCAACACCCGCTACAGAGGGTCTTGCACGAAGAAGGGACGGACTTCTTAGCGTTGGAGTGGCTAAAGCTCCCGTATTCGCAAGTTGTGCTACACCTGACATAAATTACTCCTTAAAATTCAGTATTATATTTTAGATACATTGTCCTTCCTTCAACACTCTGACCTAATCGCCGCCCGTATGCACTTCATAAGTGGAGTAGGAGACGACTGTCGACGCTGGTAGCGGAACTTGAAGTCTATCTAAGGATGGTTTGACAGATTCACGTAAAGCCCTTAATTGGCTAGCAACCTCTGACACATTTGCTGTTAACTCAGTAATAGATGTACCTTGCTCCTGTAATGCATCCTTTGAGGATTGAAGAAGAGCTTGTAAACGCTCTGCATCAGCTGAAGATTTTTGCTGTAAGCTTAGGTGCTCATCTCTAACTTTTACTATCCTAGCTTGAAGCTCTTGCATCGTTGTTTCTAAGGAACCCGCAGCACCGGTTAAAGGAGGTGTTATGAAAGTTGAATCGCATCCTTTTGAAGGCAAAGGTAAATAGGGTAAATTCGTAACTGGTGTTACACTTGCCATAGTTTTATTTCCTTATTAGTTTTACATAAATTATAGGGTCTGGTGTTACATTTCTTATCGCTAGTCGCCGGGCCGCCGTCCTTCATTCCTATGAGTCACAGTCTGATGGATGACAATCGGCGGCGGAAGCGGAGCTGCGATTAAGGCCATGCCTGGCTTGAGAGAGCTGCGTAAGGTCTGTACACTGCCTAAAAGTTCAGTTACTTTTTGTTTTAACCCATTAATCGTTGCTGCTTGCTCCCGTAAAGTATCATTCGCGGTTCCGAGAAGAGCCTCAAAACGGGCACTTTCAGCTGCAGATTCTTTTTGTAGAGTTTTGTATGCATCTACAGCGGCTTCTATCTCTGATGTTAGTTCAGCTATGGCTCTTTCAAAGACTGCTATAGCGCGCTCAGCAGGGTCTGTAGCAGAAGTTCGACGTGCAGGAGCTCTAAAAATAGGTTCTCCAGCCGCTGTAGCTTCTAAATTCATAACAGGTGTCATATTCTCGTCCCTTTGGATATCTATTAATTTTTATAATACGGGGTATGCCCCGATTGTTTTTAGTCCTCTTTTGCAGATAAATGCGCAAAAAATACGCATTGTCTCTACAAAGAATTAATCGCTACCTTGACCACATGCAATTCGATCACCTATCCACACATATTCATGATGGACGACTACGTGCGTTACTGGTGGTGGAACTCTATAATCGATGATTGGCTTGGTAGCATCCTGTAAAGCTACTAAATTGCCAGAAAGTTCAGACACTCTTTCTGTTAAACTGGCAATTGTATCGCCTTGCGCCCCAATAGCTACATCTGTAGTTTGAAGAAGAGCTTTATAGCTTTCTCTCCTAACATCTGTATCCTGCTTTAGACTCGCGCTATCCCCTTTAATTGTGGCTAGCATATCTCTAAGCGCTTGAATTGTCTGCTCATAGACAGCTGTAATGCGTGCTGCTTCATCAACCACTGAAGATCTTGCACGAACGCGCGCCGGGGGTCTTAGCGTTGGCGCGGTTCCTTCTAGAAGAGGAGCTCCCAAATTCGAAACTTGTGTTACACCCGACATCATTTACTCCTTAAGATCTCATTATATAAAAATTAAATTTTTAAACTGGTTCGGCTATTAATTATTCGAAACTAACGTGGTGCAACCTCGAAAACCGTGGCATATCGATATATATGACAGTTAAATCTTTCCACATTAACTATTTAATACATCCCCAATCTGAGGTTTGAGGTGGTATGTCCAAAATGCTCATGGTGATGGTGATCAAGAATGTTGGCCGTTTTGTCTAGTTTATCACTCACCGGTTTTATGGCTTCGCTCACTTCATCACGGGAAGCTTTTGTCGTAAGCTCTGCTCTTAAAGCAGTAATCGTATCTGCTTGAGCCTTCAATGCAGCTGAAGTGGCAGCATTCTCTACTACAGCATGAGCCCGCAAATCTGAGACGTCTCTTCTTAAGGCTGCGTTTTCTTCTCGCATGATTTCAAACATAGCTTTGAACTCAGACATAGCCCCTTCAAAGGCCTGTGCTGTACGATCAGCTGCTGCACCTGCCGCAGAAATGCGTCGTGCTGGAGCTCTGTACTGAGGTTCTTCTGGAGCTGCAGCTCCCGCAAACGCAACTGGTGTTATACCTGACATAATTTAATTTCCTTTTGAGTATCGGTTTAGTTTTTAAGTTACATGATAGAGCAGCCGCCACCATCATCATTTACCTGATCTTGCATACCGCGAACTTGGCATTCTAACTGGTGGGCTCTAGCACTTAACTGAGCGATCTGTTGCGTGTTTTGTTTAATTTGTTCTTGTGCTTGGGCTAGATCTGCTTGTGTTCGAGTAAGATCTCTTCTTACATCTGCAATAGTGGCTGCAAGAAGATCCCTTTCTGCTTTATGAGCTTGTTTCATCGCTTGTATAGATGTGATCACAAACTGGGTATGAGCCTCAGATCTAATCCTTCTGGCCTCAAGTTCTTGGACAGCTATCCTCTTACTTTCTACCTCAACTCTTTGGAATACTTCTCTGAGAGTCTCTATTTCCATAACTGTTCTATCAAGTCTTCGACCAGCTCTTGCAATATCCCCATTAGCACGAAAAAGAGCGTAATTCCCCTCGATATGACTACGTCGTTCAGTGAGCTGCTCCTGATAAGATTTTTGGAGCCTTTCTAGAAGAGAGGATCTTACCTCTGGTGGTAGTGGTATATCACCAAGTGTTTCTTTAGGTGTTTTAATTGGCTCCATTTCGCTTGGGTCTTCAGGTACATGGAGTTCCTCAGGAGAGGCAATAGAGAGTTCTTCGTGGAGCGTGGGAAGTAAAAACTCTGCCGGAAGGGTCCGAATAAACCTAAGCATCTCTGTAGCAAAGGTATGGGCCTGCAGATCTTCAAAGGGAGTCTCCGTTAAGGGTGACTCAGGTATGATCCCAAGTGCTTGATAAGTGTTTTGGCAGGCCCGAAGTATCTTCTCATCCCATACCCACTCCCCTTGTCTAATCGGGTTGATAAGGGGCATCCCAAAAAGGGAATCCACAAGAACTGAATCTCGTAATTTCTTAATGAGGCTCTTTGCTCTATCGATAAGAATACCAAGAGAGGCTGCATCTTCAGGATGTAGATCTTTCCCCTCTTTTTGAAGAGCAAAAATCTCCTCTATGCAATCATGTATTTGCTCTGATAAAGGGTCCGCTTCATCACTGTGTCTTGATTTTATTTCTAACAAGGCCTTGCAAAAATAATGGACAGATTCTATTGAGGTGCGCTGTGGAGCGGTAAGTCTCAGAGTAAGATGTAATCTTGCTGGAGCTTGTTCTGGAGGAGCTCCTGTAGCGGTTATTGTCATAACAGTGGACATTTATCAGATCCCCTTAAAAGCGAAAGCTTTTTTTTTTATAAATTTCAACATTAGTAAAATTGAAAGGGGGATTTTAAGATTATGTTAAGATTTAAAGCAAAATTAAAACTGATTTGAATATAATTTTTGATGAATCTAAAATTATATATATAGATTTACTATAAGATTAGTAATATTTTTAATTTACGATTCTGTCCTGCGGGGTTGCAGCAGAGTATCGGGCAATCCTCTGCAATACGCTTATACACATACGGAATGACAGCAGAGCCTATAATTAAAATAATGCCGAGCCCCGGCTGCTTATAAGCTAAAGCAATAGCTCCTCCTATTAAAACAGACGCTGAGATGCTAGCTGTGGCAGCTCTTTATCTCTGGTAAAGGGGAAGATTTTATAGGCGAATTAATCGATCCGTAATAAGGGAGTTTTACTAGCGCTATTCGTGATATATTTTTCTTTGAAGAATAAAACTGCAAGGAGCGTACTGCAACACACCTACTACTGTGCAATTTAAATGTTAACATCCTTCACATACCGCTTCTAAATAGAGATTTCATGGCATCTTTGAGCTTCGATGAAAAATAAACCTCTAACTTTTAATAGGTTATGGTGGATTCTGAAAAACACCTTGCAAAATCGCAATAGTATCTCTAAAATGCAAGGTATATGAACTACCTACCAAGACACCTCGAGAGTCAGCTTCTAGAAAGCGCTAAACATTTCAAATCTATCCTGCTATTGGGAGCTAGGCAGGCTGGAAAGAGCACCCTATTAGCCCATCTATTTCCCGATATTAAATGCATTGTTTTCGATCCTATTCAGGACCTATATGGAGCAAGAAAAGACCCGGATTTCTTTTTAGAGTCTTTTCCCGCCCCTTTAATTCTGGATGAGGTTCAGTATGTACCGGAATTGCTTGCTGCCCTTAAAAGAAAGATGGATAAAAGTGATTTAAAAGGACAATACTTCCTTACAGGATCACAAAATTTCAGTATGTTAAAAACGGTTGCTGAAAGTATGGCTGGGCGGGTGGCTATTTTTCACTTGGATAATTTTACTCCTTTAGAAATGGCAGGACTTGGAAAAGAAGAAGGCTGGGTCATTAGCTATTTAAAGGATCCTGAGAGCTTTTATAAAAATAGAAAGAGTCTTCCCTCTTCATCTCCTTCTCTTATAGAGTTCTTATTTAGGGGGACCTTTCCGGCTACTATTGATATTCCTACTACGCAAATTCCTCGTTATTTCCGTTCTTATTTACAAACCTACGTAGATAGAGATGTTCGCACCCAAGAGGATATCAGGCAACTGGCAGAATTTGATAGATTTCTAGGGATTTCTGGATCTCTTACAGGGCAGGAAATCAATTCTTCTCATCTTGGCCGGGAAATAGGAATTTCTCCTAATACGGCAAGAAGATGGCTAGATCTATTGACATTCACCTACCAATGGTTTGAGCTTTTTCCTTACCATGGTAATACCATAAAACGAATTAGCGGAAAGAAAAAAGGGTATTTTAAAGATGTGGGATTTGCTTGCTATCTTCAAAAAATAGATTCACCGGAAGCCTTAGCTGTAAATCCTAAATTAGGTTCAATCTTCGAAACATGGGTCGTGAATTATATACACCAGCAATTTGCCTCTATTTCTGTGCCACCTACATGCTATCACTGGAGGACCTCCGGAGGAGCAGAAGTTGACCTTATTTTAGAAAAAAATGGAATGCTATACCCGATCGAATGTAAGTGTAAGACCAATTTAAGCTCTGCTGATCTAAACGGATTAAAAGCCTTTCGCAATACGTATAAAAACGTACAAACCGCAATAATTGTTTACGCTGGGACTGAAGTCTATAAATTAGATCCAGATACCATAGCCATACCTTGGAATATGTTATAACTTCTAATTGCTTTGTTATCTAGGCCTACAACAAAATATCGGGCAATCCTCTGCAATACGCTTATACACATAGGGAATGACAGCAGAGCCTATAATTAAAACAATGCCGAGCCCCGGCTGTTTATAAGCTAAAGCCACAGCGCCCCCGGCTAATACGGCTCCAGATAGAGCCGCTGCACCTGCTATATTGAAAAAAACTTTTCGTGATACACCGCAAATTTTAGTCTCGGTCTCAACAATTTCTAGAGATACCAGAGGATCTCTTACTGTAACAGCTGTTGGGAGATCTGCATTAATAGAGCCATAATTGGGAAATTTCGGTTGACTTATTGCTGACATATTTTTCCTTGTAAAATTAGGTAACTACACAATTATCTGTTGAAGCTTCTTCTTTTACAGCTTCTTTGATTATATCTGCAATCTCAGCAGGAGCGGTAAGGATCCTTTCGATTTCAGCAATTTGGTCTTTTGAAAAGGCCTTATTTCTATAGGCTATCCCATTTTCATAGGTATGTTTTAAAATTATGAAATAAGCATTTTCTGTTCTTAGATCTATATGAGAAAATCGAAGTAATTGCTGGACTAAAAGGTGGAAAATTCCTAATTGGGTCGCAAGAGGTAACTTGGCTTTAGAAAATTTATTTAATTCAAAGAGATCTTTTGCCTTTTTACCAATTAAGGAGTTTAACAGGCACTTCATAGCAGGATTTGATAGTGTCGTTATTTGAGGTAATCTTAAGCATTTAGCAACGGTTAAAATTAAAGAAACCTGTAGATTTTCTTTAGCAGATATATCGCGCTGATTGACTATCCCCTGCAGCAGATAATCGCAGTAAAACGGAAATAAATTAAACACAGTGAATTCATCTGGAACAATAGAGGAATCAAATAACTTATGACTAAATCTTGATAGAGCTATATCTATAACATCTGTATAGTTCTTTATGACGTATGATGAATTAAAGAACTTTTGATTTAAAATTAATTTATCTTTAAATCTTGGCTGAAAAGGGAGCATATCTGGTGAATCATAAACTCTTACATCCAATCGAAAGGTGTATAAAGCAAATAGATTCAATTCCTCAAAAGAAACAGTTTCTTTCCTGCTGATTATGCTAGATGCCCAATCATGAAGGTAAACTTCAGTATTTTCTCGATTCAGAGTGCCTTCAAGCATCGGCAGCTGATAAGTAGAAAGAAGATATTGATCCCGATTGCTCGTAATTTCTGGAAGAGTCGTCCTTGCAATTTTTAAAAAACGAAGCATTAGTGCTTGATCAAATAATACCTCCCCTCTTTTTTCGGCTTGATTTTGCAAAACAGATAGACCCACAAAAAGAGGAAAGAACGGGGCGGCAGATTCCTTATCCATGGGCTTTTTAGAAAGAGCTGAAAATAATTCTGTTGTCATAAGAAGGTATTTATTGGAAAAAAGCGAAAATCTTTCCCTGTCTTTTTGTAAGCCAATAGTATTTAGAATCTGCAATGAAACTGAAGTTGCACCTAAAAGTTTTTTTCGAGTAAGAAAGTCAATTAAATCGGAAAAGTATTTATATAGAAGTTCTTGGTTTACAGGGAAATTTTGCCCCTTGATCGCAAGCTCAGCTCTAATTGTACTTGATGATTCATAAATTGTTTGCGCAATAATAAGCTCTTCAAGATAGATTGCATAAAATTTAAGAACTTCACATTCGGGGGAACGGGCCGTTATTCGCTCATTATGTAGAGGGTCTTTAAAAAGTTCTCCTAAATATTTTTGGAATGCAAGGCAACGTGCTGTTATAATCTCTGTTTTGCCATAGATGATTTTTTCTCCTAAATCTTCATCTAAGCGCCAAGTGTTGTATACCTGGACTAAAGCATATAATTCTTCAAGTTTTTTTTCTTCTAAAGCCCTGTCTAGGCATGACAATAAAATTGATTTAGGGTGGACCGAATTTTTAATAAAACCACGAAGAACTGGGCCTGAATTCTCCATTAAAGATTGTATCGTAACCATCGTTTTTTCTCTAAGAGACCTGTCCCCAAATAGAGAGGAAAATTTAAGGCCAAGCAGTGCTATATCAAATGCCACTAAATCTCCAGGTGCCACTTCACGTGCTGTATAAAAGCTATTTAATAATTCAAAGAGAAACTGAGCTGGAGCGTGAGTATTTCCATCAATTTTTGGTAAATTTATAAGAAGTGAATTGTTTCCCATTTTAAAGGCGAAAAATAGCAGTGATTTATACTTATCAATTTCTGAAGGAGGTACATGTATCATGCCCCTTATAAATTCTATAAGAAATGGGGCATCAAGAGTAAATGTTTGCAGCAGCGCCACGATATTTCCCTTGGGATTGATACGTGAAAGCTGGGATCCAATTTCTTTAGAATTAATCCAATTTTGTACGGGCAGCTGTTTTTCTCGTATATAGTGCCAAAGAAGCTTCCAGCAGGGATGCTCCAGAGTTTCGATTACAACAAGAGAGTGAAAATGTCGAATGCACTCAAGGGACTCTTCATCAATTTTCATGAATGAAGTGAACGCTGTGGAAGAAACTAATACGGCCAAGCCATCAAGTCTTTGCAGAATCACACTTTGAAAGGGCTCTTTACTTGCAAGACCTGGTGCGCGTTCTAGAATTTTACCAAGGATTTTTAAGGATTGTAGAAGTGATTTTTTAGATAGTTCTTTTCCTTTAAGATAGGCTTGTAGCACTTCCAAAGACTCTTCAGGATTTATCCTTGCAAGATGTAAGCTAGCATTAATTGCCAGATCTTCTAGCCCTACAGATAATGCTTGGAGTCCAATCGATTTAGTAAAAAGAGGATCTTCCTCAAATTTCCTTTTAAAATCTTCTTGTTTTCCTAGAAAAATTATGCTTGAAGCACCCAGCTGATCCATAGGAATGAAATCTAGGCTAGATATCCCCCAAACTTCTTTCATCTTATTAAAAAGAGCCTCGTAGCCTCTATTTCCTAAAATCGCATTTTGGAAAACTTCATTTTTATAGATGGTTTTTAGATCTTCAGAACCCATCTTATCTAGTAGTTGCACAAATAAATTGCAAAGTTCACTAGATCCTCTGTCCCCATCTATTTGATAAAATAAGGAATCGACAACTGAATTAAACGAGCTCATTTTCCTTTTCATTACAGGAGCTTGCTCTATAGTAAACTTCGCAAATTCGAGAGGATGGATACGAGCGATTCTTAAGAGAAACCCTAGTAACACGGGGTGATTTAAGTCAGCTTCATTTGCAACGATAGCACTCAAGAATTTAAATGTTTGGGGAAAAGCCTCAATCTCAAGACAAGCTGCGGCTCCGCCAAGCGCCGGCGAAATATCTACAGATCCCTTTTGGTAAAGAATATAGAGGATTCCAGCGATTTTTTTACATTCTACCTCAATTGCTTTGAGAGACTCTTTTCTGTTTTTAAGAAAGTCTAAGCAAAGCTCCTTACCATAGGCTTTAATGATCTCCTTATCCTCTTCCTCCAAACTTTCAAATTTATCCCCTTTTAACAACTGAAAAACGATAGAGGTAAGAGTTTGCCGTGGGACTATGCTGTCTAAAGAGCTCCTTTGATGAATATTTACGAGCCTGATAAGAGATAGAGCTGTACTTGGCCGTAAACTAGAGTCACAGGCAAGGGACTCTAGAAAATTCTTAACTGTAAATAAAGGGATCTTCCGGCGCTCCTCTTCTGGTAGAGCTTCAAACCAAGCTAACAACTTAAGGGGGAAATCACCACCTGGTTTTAAGGAAAACTTTTGCATAGCAGTGAGAAAAGCTGGCAGCAAGGAAGGCCGGCTTAAGGTTTCTTGGAGCAATGCTTGCATAGAGGCCTTTGTATCGTCTCCCTTTACCTCAATGACACTTTCAGTGTTTTGCAGAGAAAAAAATCCTTCCGCAGAAGATAGCTCTGCAAGCATATGTAATCCCTGCAGCGGAACGGTAATGAAGACATGTTCTACGGGTTGGCTTCCCAAAAATATTGTTTTCAGAGGAAGCTCTATCTGGAGGCACTCCTCCCCTCTTTGGATGACCTTTCGCAAGGATTTTGCCTGCATAAGCAAAAACCAAGAGGATTCCGCTTTTTTATTTGAAGCTATTAGCTTTAAAAGAGTCTGAATTTGAGGAGCTGTTTCTCCGGCAAGTTCCAAAAGAAGGGCCTCTTTTGCCTGTTTTGAAAGGAGCTTTATTAAGGGAGTATCCCCCTTCATAAGCCAAAGAAATAAATAAAGGGCTCTTGGAGAGCTGTTTTTTTCTCTAAAATGCGCAGCGATCATTTCTAAAACGCTCTTAACCAGAGCCTCTTCATTAGAGCCTTTACCTTTCTGTATTTCGGTAAGCAGGAGGGTCTCAAAAAGAGCCGGATCTTTATCGTAGTATCCTGAAATCGCAAGCTTTGCCATATACCGGGCAAGGCCTTTACGTAGTATTTCTTCTGGGGCTATACATGTTAGATCTCTTCTTGCAACTTCAGATAAGGTAGCATCGATATCTGGTAAATAACAGCCAAGGAAGTTTCTCCCTTCTGGATCAAGATAAAGCTCTAAAGCTCCGCTATTGAAATCAAAGCCTCTTTCCGACTTCATAACGGTTTTGGTAATACTAAAAAGGGTTAATTCTACAGGGCTGCGAGCAAAAGAAATACCATGCACGTTAAACGGCGCTGCCGTTTTAGTGCTGAGCATATAAGGCTTTTCTGTAAAAAGGATATCCTCTTTTCCTATGAGGGTTCTAGTTTCTTCAACTGGCAATTTTTCAGTAATAAGTTGAACCATTCCCCCGAGAACGGCCCACTTTAGGTCATACCCTCTCTTGATCCTTACGGATTCAGGCAGATGGGTTAAATCTGCGACATAATGCATGTCAACATCTTCTGCAGGCTCTCCGGAAAACAGTCTTGCAACAGAACTTCCTTTAATAACAAGCAGAGGACTTCCAAATTCTGCAGCCAGTGCTTTTTGGCACCGTCTATAGACTTCCCCAATGCTTGTCTCTACAGATTTTACTCCCCCTAGAGCTCTATAGGAAATAGCAATGCGGCTCTCTAGTAGAGGCCGGACGCTGCTTTCTTCAAGAAGCTTTACGGAGCTAGGAGGTTTAAATAAAGGAATTTGAGATGTTGTCATTTTAATAAAGAGCTTCAGTTTAGGTGAAAAGGGCAAGAATTTAGCACGAAATGAGGAATGATTTCAATTGGAGTTATTTTAAGATTTTAAAATCATATATATAATATAAAAATTGGATTTAATATGAAACAGATGAAAGCCTATGACTTTCATCTGTTGTAAAATTGGAAAATGCTCCGATATATTGCATCCAAAGTATGAAAAATTGGATCCTACTAGACCCTTTTAAGCTATGTTGTAGCCGTCTACTAGAACAGCATCGAGAGATTGTAAAAAGAGTCCATTTTCTAAGCCCCGTGGAACAGCTAGTGAATTAAAACAAGTATGTATTTCAAAGGTTCCCGGTGTATGGTGCTCACTGGTATATTGTATTCGGATCTTTGTTCCCGGTGTAAGTGCTCCATTGCCCGTGATCACGCTAACAAACATAGTTCTCCACTCCTGGTCAGATACCCGGATTTTCTCTTTTATCCATTCAAAGCACTGAGCATCCGGGTAGCATACATTCATAAGAGCCGCTATAAGGCCCTCTTTAGAAATGGGCTCCCCTTGAATCTCTCGGGCAAGGACAGCAGGATCGGTCAGTCGTATTTTTTCTTTAAAAGCCGCTGTAGTTCCATTATAAAAGGATTTTGCAGCATTGATAAACTCGTCTACTTGCTCATGGGTAGATGTCAAAGCCTCTTCAGTGGTTTGGCCTAAAGCTGCTGCATAAGCCTCTAATGCTCTTCGATTTTCCGGTTCCAAAATTAGAGGGCTCCAAGCCTGGCCGGAGGCCGCAGAGATCTGTCTTGTAGCCTCTTTTCTTAATTCTTCCACAGTCTCTTGCAAGGCAACTTTTTGCAAAATCTGAAAAAAACCAGCATGAAAAAGAGTGCCTGTCACAAAATTATCCCTCATTCTAGAGGTGTTTTGCTTATCAAGAATGGAATAAAACATCCCGAGCTTTTGGTATGTTGCCCGAGTCTGCTCGTTTATCTGCCTCGGAAATCCTGTTTCAGAAAGAGCGATGCTCGGGGACTCTGCCAAATATTTCATCAGTTTTGTAATAAATTCTTTAGTAACCCCTCCGAGGTCAAGGGTTCTTGGGTTATTTGCTAATGTAACCCTTGTAGGAAATGCAGAGTCGCTTCTAGTCACAAGTGCTAAATAGTAGTCAGGTCTTGCCCTTACATCTTGAAAAGTTGTATATAAATTTCCAGAGCTAAGATTTCCTATTTGAGGAAAAGTTCCCAAGGAACTAGCTAACAAGACCGAAGAAGCAATGATAGATATAGCGCCAGCAATATAAAGACTTCCTGCCATCACAATTCCAGCAGGAAGAGCTACCGAACTAGAAACGACTAAAGCGATACCTAGAATTAATCCTACGACTCCCAAAATTTTAACAGTTGTAGGATTGTTCTGCCCCCAGTTTCTACACCCTTGAAGACACGATACATTCTGATTCCTATTCGGCAAAGAAGCATTATTAATTCCTGCAGTCATAAATCCTCCGGTTTTTTTGAGCTTTAATATACCTTCAATTGCATTATATTTATATAAAAAACAATAAATCCGATATCTTCTAAAATAAAAACAAAAGTATATAAAAAATTTATTTTTATTAATACGGTTGATTTTCGTAGGGAAAGCAAAGGCTTGGTAAAAATGGTTGCTTTTATGAATCTCTAGCTGCATAACAGCAGAGCCTTCAAATTCAATTTGAACTATTATGTTGAACCTTGAGTTTGCCAAAATAAGAACGCAAACAAATTAACATTTAATTAAAAATATAATATTATTTTTTTAGAAGTTAAGAAATTAACTGTATCTATAAAATCACCTGCTGATCTAGATGTAATTTTTAATTTACAATTTTTAATATTCTGTGAAAAATCTGATTAATGCCCAGGATATACGCACTTATGAAAAATTAATTCCCTGCACTGAAATCTACCACTCAGCAAAAGAAGAGGCTTCTAGATTATACGCGGCCCATGGCGAAAGATTTTTAGATTTCATCGCTATTACAATAAATTTGAAAATATGCATGCTAAACAATCAGCTATTGCCTTAGGAGCACGTGTGGCAGCTTGTGGAGAGCTCTCTTTACACACCCAATTAGAAGCTGAAGTAGCCGGCCTTTTCACTAAAGTTATTTTATTAAAAGGTAATGAAAAACTACTGGTAGACGGTAGAGGTGTCCGAACAGATGATCACGCTTTGGTATTAGTGGCTGCAGAGCCTATTTTAGATGATCGTATAAGGACAGCTGCTCGAGTTGCAAAGGGTTCTTTTATAGGTGCGATAAAACTTCTAAGAGAAGTCGTAGTTATAGATCCCTACTTACAAAGAGTTGTTGAAGCTAAAAACATCCATAGGGATGAAGACTTTTGTAGAAGATTAGCCGCTCTTAAAGCTACGAATATAGCAAATGGGGTTGCTATTGATGGTAAGCTCTCTGAAGTTATAGCAGAAAGAGATAGATTAATTGCCTATGTAGCTAGTGAAAGGAAAATAGAACAGCTCGAAAAAACTATAGAATTGCCAACTATGCCCCCTTTTTTGGTCGAGAAAAGAAAAGAGCAGATTATACAAAAACTAATAATTCGGTTTCCTGGGATAACTTGGAGCGAAAACAAGAAGAAAACTCATATTTTTATGAAAGGACCAGAAGATATCACCACAAGTGTATCTGAATTTCTTGGCTCTAGGGGGATTAAGTTCACTATTGGAAATATAGTAGGAGAAGAAAACAAAGCTATTTTAATTAACGTAGCTGATTATTTTTCTACAAGATCAGTGCATGATGTTCTATGTGAAAAACCTGTGTAATTATTCAGAAAAAAAGGGAAGGTCTCATAGAGGCCTTCCCTTTTTTTACTATTTAGGTTTGCTGATACAGCTCACTTAAGAGATCGTAGTTGCTATCAAGCTCGGCTTGAGTTTTAGCAATAAGAGCAAGCATCTCTTGGATCTCCTTGACTTGGGTAGATGCAAGTAATGTGAGATTTTCATTTCCCTTATCAATACTAGCTTCAAGCAGGACAATCCGATCCTCACATTTCTTGATCTGTGATTCTATAGAGACAGATTTAGGCTTAACCCCACCTTTCTTCTCTGTTTTTTTGGCTTCCGCTTCTTCTTGCCAGCCCATTTTAGACAAGAACTCCTCATAATTGCCGAGGAACATCTCTTGCTTGTGGTTATGACAAACAACAAGCTTGGTAAAGGGGATCCTTTTAAGCATCCACTCACTGTGGGTTACAATGACAACAGAGCCTTCAAATTCCTCGATAGCATCGATAAGAGCTTCTATCGACTCAATGTCAAGGTGGTGTGTTGGTTCATCAAGATAGAGGATGTTACAAGGCTCTGCGATGATCTTACCGAGTAGTACTCGGCTTTTTTCTCCGCCGGATAGAACAGATATAGGTTTTTTAGCCAGATCCCCTCCAAACATCATCAAACCACAAATGGCGCGTACTTGGGTGAAATTAAGTTTAGGATTAGCAAAGGAGATCTCTTCTTCGATCTTAAGCTTCATATCGAGTTTTTCGATGTTGGTCTGACCAAAATACCCAAGACGAAGCGAGTCAGATTTTGTAAGCTCTCCAGCATCTGGCTGAAGCTCTCCGGCAAGGAGTTTTAGAAGGGTAGATTTTCCATATCCGTTTTTACCGATGATAGCAATCCTATCCCCTTTTTCAATGGTCAGAGAAAAATCTTTAATCAGAGGGGTAGTTTTATCATAGGAAAACTCTAGAGAATTAGCCTCGACCATTTTTCTTCCCATGAAAGGAGCTTCATTAAAAGAAAACTGGAGGTTATATAAGTTTTTGAGCTTTTCAAGTGTAGGCATCTTATCGAGGGCTTTCTGCCTAGCTTGCGCTTGGGCCGCTTTTGAAGCTTTGGCACCAAAGCGCTCTACAAAAGACTCGAGGTGAGCCCTTTTTTTATCTTGGGTCTGCCGGATCTTTTCATGATGCTCTTCTGCATCAGCAATGAGAGCAAAAAGATCGGAACTGCTTCCTTTGATCTTTTCCGCTTTCTTTCGATGGATCGACATCATATGAGTGCATGTCGAATCAAGAAAGTCTAGGTCATGAGAGATAAGGATCATTTCCCCTGGCCAGTTTTTTAAGAATTTGCCAAGGAAACGCATAGATAGGATATCGAGGTAGTTTGTAGGCTCATCGAGCATTAAACAATTAGGCTCTGCAACTAAAACTTTAGCAAGTTGGATTCGGAGCTGGTAGCCGCCGGAGAGACTTTTAGGATCGAGATCAAACTGGTCCTCGGAAAATCCGAGCCCCGTGAGAAGCTTTTCTACTTTATAGATGGCATCTTTTTCTTCTTCACGAAGGCCAAGAGCCGCTTCTTCAACGACAGTACCTTGCGTAAAGTGAATATGCTGTTGTAAATAACCGACTCGGTAGCCTTTAGGGATAGCAATTACCCCCTCATCAGCCTTTTCCTGTCCGGTAATGAGTCTAAATAAGGTGGACTTGCCACAACCATTACGGCCGATGAGTCCACATCGCTCCCCTTTCTGGATACTAAAACTTACCCCTTCAAGGACGGTATTCCCCCCATAGGCAATATGGACATTATCTACTTGTATCATAATTCAAAGCTCTCATCTTAAAATAAGCAGCTATCCTAGCAAAATTCCCTTATGAAGTCACGAATTCTGTGTAGTCTCTTCCGGAGAGCTTTCTAAGGGAGCATGAGCCGCCGGCTCTAGAGCATCTACATCCGATGTTGTCTCTATGGTTTTTCCCATTTCTAGACCTGAGATATGAACGACCTTAGGTTTGAGAGAATGGAGCTCTATTAGAGTAACATCAAAAGATCCTTTGAATTCTGCAATAGGCACAAATACGATCCTATTATAGATAGAATAGGGAGCTATAACTTCTTTTTTAACAAGTTTGGATTGCAAGTCATTTTTGATCGTCTTATAACTTTTTAAAGTAATCATAGAATCTATAGTACTAGGAATAGCAAAGGGCCAGAAAAAAAGACTTGCTACTCGAAGAGCTATACTTCTAGGAATCGCTGAATGGAGGAGTTTATGAGCGATTTTACTTGGATCGGCAGTTGGCAGATCCACAGAGCCGCTAGATAAGGAAAACTCTTCTGCTGAGTTATTTTGTATGGTGATCTGTACCGGTTGGTATCCTTTACGCAGCAAATCCTTCCTAAGGTATTTTTTAGATTCTTCAGAAGTATAGGCTTTAGCGATAACATGAAGGGTATCTGCTCTTAAAAATGTCTCTTCTGCATTCATGGTAGCAACTGTCGGCAGGTTAGATGTTCTGTAACTATCCCAAGGAGTAAAAAGCCCAAAAGCCGCTATTAAACCTGACATTATAAACACTAATTTCTTATTTTTCATAATTGCCTCCGATATTTAAACCGAATTATATTAAATCTATTATATTTTTAAAAGATTAACAATATTTTAATCAAATTAAAATAGAAATTATTTGTAAATTAAAATCAAAGTAAATTATAATAAGAAACTCAGATCATGTATCAATAAATTACTGTATGAATGGATAACTAAGAGTACACTGTTCACAAAGTAGGCTAGTTTCTAAAAACTAGCCTACGAGGTCAGCCTTTTTCTAAAAGGACTTGCTAAGAGTCAGCGATACATCATTAGACCAGAAATTAGATCCAAACTCCCCTTCAAACCGAGGTCCACCTTGATAGGTTTCTCCTCTCCGACCGATACAAGGAAGTTCATCCCTATAGCCCCTAAGTTCAGGTTTTGATTAACAGCTGTAACTGTAAAGCCGCTCGGTGTTCCTACAAAAAAGGTATTGACAGTTCCCGTTCCAAAAGGCTTTTCAAAGACATAAGAGGCTTTTTCTTTCAGCATAAAAGCGCCCCAGCTCTTTTTCCATGTTTCAGAGAATTTAAGACCTGTCTCACTGCGCATCATAGAGCTATTATTCCTTTTTTCAGCGACTCCTCTTGCTGAGCTATACTCGCAACAACAATGGCAATCTCTCGAGAAATCTCCCTCAGCTTATCAAAAAAGGAATGCAGAGGGATCTTTGAGCATCGGAGAATGATCGCTGAGAGTTCTCGCTGCGGCTACAAACATCTTTTTAGTCACTTTTTTAGCTTTTGCAGAAATTACGCCTAGAAAGAAACCCCTTTGCAAACAGTGAAACCCTGTTTGACTGTTTGAAAAGAGCGTAGCAAACAGTACACTGTTCACAAAAAAGGCTTTGCTAAGAGTCAGCATTATATCATTAGACCAGAAATCCAACCCAAACTCCCCTTTATACCTGAGGTCCACCTTAATAGGTTTATCTTTGCTTGCGACGGGTTAAATACCCCTTATGAGGCATTATTGTTCAGGTAAATCGTAACATTCACATGCTTTGTATAAAGAAACAGCAGCTATACTGTTTAAGAAAAGATTTTTCCTATAAACTATCCCCAACCCTCAAGCTAAACACAATATAAGGAGAAACGCTCATGGCAAAAATCACATTAAAAGGAACCCCCGTCCACACCTCAGGAGACCTCCCACAAGTCGGAAGTAAGGCGCAAGACTTCATCCTTATCAATGACAAACTCTCCCCAATGAATTTAAACGACTTTGCGGGCAAGGTAAAGATCCTCTACACGGTTCCAAGCTTAGACACAGCCACCTGCTCTCTTTCTACCAAGAAATTTAGTGAAGCTCTTGCGTCCCATCCGGAAGTTGCCATGCTGGTTATTTCTGCTGATCTGCCATTTGCCCAAGGGAGATTCTGTGGCTCTGAAAATATTAAGAATATCCACACACTCTCTCTGATGCGCACAAAGCAGTTTGCAACTGATTATGGAGTACTTATCACGGATGGTCCTCTAGAGGGACTGACCGCCCGAGCAATCATTGTGCTCGGTAAAGATGATGTTGTACTCTATACTGAACTGGTAAGTGAGATCGCGCAGGAGCCAAATTATGACAAGGCTCTTGCAGCCGCACTAAAATAAGAGTCTTATTTTTTGCGAGTATAGACCGGATAGACAGGGCTCCACATGTTGCTGTCTATCCTTGCTTCTAGCTCCTCTCGAGTCGTTTTTTCAGCGACTCCCTCTTGCTGGGCTAAGCTTCCTACAACTATGGCAATCTCGCGAGAAATCTCTCTCAGCTTATCAAAAGAGGGAAAAAGGGATGCAGATGGATCTTTTAGCATAGGTGAATGATCGCTAAGGGTTCTAGCTGCCGCTACAAACATCTTCTTAGTCACTTTTTTAGCTTTTGCAGAAATTACCCCAAGACCAAGACCTGGGAATATACATACGTTATTGCACTGAGCAATAGGATAAAGTTTCCCTTCATAGTCTACGGGAGGAAAGGGGCTTCCGGTTGCAACGATCGCTCTACCATTGGTCCATTTTAACACATCTTCGGGTCTGGCTTCACTTTTAACTGTCGGGTTAGAAAGAGGGAGTATAACAGGCCTTTCTGTATTTGCGGCCATCGTCTTGATAATCTCTTCGGTAAAAGCCCCTGTTTGTGTAGATACTCCGATTAAAACGGTTGCTTTCACATTTTTTATGACATCTAAAAGGGTGATTTTGGAATGGTCTTTGACATTCCAAGAAAGAAGTGAGGACATATCATGAGCATATTTTTTTTGCTCACTATCTAGATTTTGCGATTTTGAATGGATCAGTCCATCGATGTCGACGATATAAAAGTTTTTTATGGCCTCTTTTCTATCCATACCTTCATCTTCCATCGCATCGAGTATTTTAGAGCAGATGCCAAGACCCAAGAACGACAATCTTTTGCTCTTTTAGCGTTTTTTTTGCAAGGCGTGTAGCTGAAATAACAGCCGAGAGAACCACGGAGGCCGTCCCTTGGATATCATCATTAAAGGAAAGAAGCTCATCTTGGTATCTTTCAAGTAGTGGTCTAGCATGAGCTTTTGCAAAGTCTTCCCACTGCAAAAGGACACTTGGAAATTTATTGTTGATCGCTTTAACAAAGCGATCAACAAAAGCATCGTATTCAGGTCCTGTGATCCTTTCATGGCGCCAGCCGACATATTGCTCATCGGCTAGAAGTTCTCTGTTATTTGTCCCTACATCCAAAAATACAGGAAGGGCTCTTCCCGGATGGATCCCCCCAAATACTGTATATAAAGAAAGTTTTCCAACGGGTATTGCCATACCGCCGACGCCCACATCCCCAAGGCCTAAAATGCGTTCCCCATCGGTGACGACAACAACATCAATATCCTTATCCCCTAGGGAATCGATCATTTCTTCCATTTTGTCTCGGTGGGGGTAGGAAAGATAAAGTCCCCTGTGCTCTTTATAAAGGCTGCTATAGTGTAAAGAAACGTCCCCGACAGTTGGTGTGTAGATGTAGGGAAGCATCTCAGAGATATGATCGGAGATAAGACGATAAAATAGGATTTCATTCCTGTTTTGCAAAGAACTTAAAAATAGAAATTTTGCAAGTTCGCTTGTCTGCTGGATAAAGTTTTGGTAACGCCTTTGGACTTGCTGATCAATGGTTGACACCTGATATGGTAGATGACCATTGAGATGAAGCTCGTCACGCTCTTTTTGAGTGAATGCTGTACCCTTATTGATTAAGGGGGTGTTTAGTATATGCTCGGGGCTTAAATCGATTTCCATAAGGGGTATTTTCTCTTTAGCTGTTTTTCCAAAAATTACCTTCTTTGAAATACTCTTGTCAAGATTTATAATTATTAAACTTTTAAATTTAATAATTATAAAATGTTTCAGGTTGTAAGAGTAAATTAAAATTTAACGCTTCACCTTAAAGATATTAGATGGAAATTAAATACTGTAATACGTAAAATAATCAGCTATTTTCACCCATGAGATTATATAATGGCATCAGTAGCAGGTCCCCTTCCATGGATTCCAATTGGATATGCACATTCGGAGCATTTACCAAGACCTCACAGAAAAGCCCCCCCTATACCTGACTACCAGACAAGAGTTTCAGCTTTAGATGCTGAGGCAAAAAGACTCCAAACTGAACTTGCCCATCTGAGCGGCCCAAGCGGTTTATTAGACAGAGCGCACTTGCAGTATCGGGAAAAAAAAGCTCTTCATGCAGAGGGAGATCTTTTGGGCGTTTGTAAATCGCAACTTTTAGCCCAAATGGATTCCCATTCTAGAAGGATTTCAAGCCTAAATTTTACAATTGCCCGCATTAAAGAATTTTCAGATTCTATCCAGCATTCCTCAATAGATATCTCTTATGGTATTAAACTCTTTCTTGAGCATGAGTATAAAATGCTATGGACTTTAGATCTTTCCTCTCTCCGTGGAGATAGTGGATTTAATGGATCTATTCATAGAGCCTGGACTCACTATGAAATGCATAGAGAATCCCCTGACTCCGAAAAGGCCTATAGAGCTTATAAAGCGCTGGATAATAAACGGATCATTCTTGAAAAAATCAGACCTCTCCTGGATAGATATCTTCTAACACATTGCGTTGCAGAGATGAGTGCTGACCATAGCTTACTCAGAGAGATGCTCGACTATATTTGCACAGGTAAAGGGGGATTGCATGAACTAGAAGCTGAACATGATGCCCTCATACACCAAATGAGAAACATAGGCTCCATCCTACAAGCTCTAGATGCTCACGAGTACTATAATGGACTTTTAGCACAAAGAA
>JAPLSW010000051.1:0-2259 GCA_026398435.1 Chlamydiota bacterium
AAAGCAATTAAGACTCAGCTCCCTTGAATGGATTAGGCTCAATGCCTTTGAAGATCTGATCGAACCCCAAGGAGATGCTCCTAAAGAAGAAAAGAGCCGCTCTCTTTTGGAAGAATTCCGTCAGATGCAGTCGGTTGATACACTAAATACCGAAGGGCTTAAAAGTGAACTTCGCCTCTATCAGGAAACAGGCCTTAAGTGGCTCTGGTTTCTGTATTGCAATGGCCTCTCAGGGCTTCTCTGTGATGAGATGGGTCTTGGTAAGACCCACCAAGCGATGGCGCTCCTTGCCGCCGTGAGCAACACAGAAGGGGAGAATAAAAAATACCTTGTTGTTTGTCCGACCTCCGTTCTCTATCACTGGGAAGATCTCCTTGCTAAGTTTTTACCCCATATTCGAGTGAGTGTTTTCTATGGCCTTGGCCGCAAGCTGAGCTCTTTTGCAGAAAATTGTGATCTTCTACTTACCTCCTACGGAACATTGCGCAGTGAGAGAAAAGAGCTTTCTAAAATTGACTTTGAAGTGGCTGTCTTTGATGAGATCCAAAATGCTAAGAACATGCAGTCTCAGACTCATAAATCGCTTAGATCTATGAAATGCCGGATGGTAGTGGGCCTTACTGGAACTCCTCTCGAAAATAGGCTACTCGATCTTAAGGCCCTATTTGAGATCATCCTCCCTGGCTACCTTCCAATGGAAGCGCAGTTCAAAGAATTTTTCTCCAATGCCATTGAAAAGGGGCATGATGAAGAAAAAAGAGCGCTACTTTCCAAAATCATAAAGCCCTTCATCCTTAGAAGAAAAAAAACAGAGGTTCTTTTAGAGCTTCCCGAAAAAATTGAAGAAATTTATTACTGCGATCTCTCCGATGAGCAAAAACAGATGTATAAAGAGGTGTTTTATACACAAAAAGACACTCTTCTCAAAGAGCTGTCCGACAAAACCTCATCTAGGGGGTATGTGCATATCTTTTCGGTTCTTTCCAAGCTCAAGCAGATCTGTAATCATCCTGCGATGATTAACAAAGACTACGATAACTTCTTAAAATACCGCTCCGGAAAATGGGATCTTTTTGTAGAACGCCTCGAAGAGGCAAGAGAAAGTGGGCAAAAAGTTGTAGTCTTTACGCAGTATCTAGATATGATGGATATGATTGAAAAATATCTTACACTAAACAATGTCGGCTTTGCAGAAATTCGAGGAAGCACCAAAAAGCGTAGAGAAGAGATTGAAAGGTTTAAGAATGATCCTGCCTGCGAGGTCTTTGTAGCCTCCCTCCAAGCGGCCGGCTCAGGTATTGAGCTAACTTCAGCCTCCGTAGTTATCCACTATGACAGATGGTGGAATCCGGCTAAAGAGAATCAAGCTACAGACAGGGTACATAGGATCGGTCAAAGCCGCGGTGTGCAAGTTTTTAAACTTGTCACCAAAAAAAGTGTGGAAGAAAGAATCCATGAACTCATTGAGAAGAAATCCAAACTTTTCGAAAGTGTTGTAGGTTTTGATGAGCAGGACCAGATTAAGAGCTTAAGCCGTCAAGAGCTCATCGAGCTTGTTAAAACCTTAGAAAAAGATATCGAGGTCGATCCTTACGAGAAAAGGTCTTAAGATGAAAGAAATTGAAAGAAGTCTGTTTGAAGGTTTAGGTTTCCCGATTTTTTTAAAGAATATACCTGTTATCGAGATCCATGGGGAAGAAATTTTAGATATAGATTTTAACCAACTTCAAAAAACGGTCCTATTAAGTTTGTGTTATAAGCCTCTTCCTTTAAGTGGGAGTCAGATAAAATATATTAGAAAATATTTTGAGATGACTAGATCTGAATTTGGAGAAAAATTCGGATATTCTGAGGCTGCCGTCATTAAGTGGGAAAAAAGTAGCGGTAATTTTGCTAAAATGGATCTGACAACAGATGAATGCATTCGGCTTTTCATCTTTAGGAAGATGGATGGCAGAAGCGATGCCTTTAAGGAGTTTTATGACGAACTAGATATTAGGCGAATCGTAAAGAATCAGAAGGAATTGGCGGATAAGATGCTATCTATCGATCTACGAAAAGTTGCCTTGGGAGAATAAGCCTCGTCGCCTGTATATATCAGTATATCCAGGGTTTGCAGGTTTTAATTAGACTCAGTGAACCTTGGAACTATAACCTTCGATCTTGGTTTGAAAACTCTAAATTTTCTTTGTCAATAATAATTTCTTTACCGTTTTTGTGTTAAATAAAATACTTTAATAAATAAGCTCCGTTCCATTA
>JAPLSW010000051.1:2281-33941 GCA_026398435.1 Chlamydiota bacterium
TAAAGTTAAGCTCTTTATCCTTAAAAATTATGGATCTGTATTTTTATTGCCTCTATAGAGTACAATTCCCTCTTATTTATGAGGATTTTATGAAACCTATGATCAAACTTGCAATCGTTGGCCGTCCCAATGTGGGAAAATCGGCCCTATTCAACCGCATTTGTAAGAAAAAAATTGCGATTGTTGATGAAGCAGAGGGGATTACAAGAGATCGTCTCTACACCGAGGCCGATTTTTTTGGCAGACCCTTTCAGCTTATCGATACCGGCGGTATGCACCCCGACCTCAATATCCCTTTTCAGGTAGAGATCCGCAGGCAAGCAGAAATCGCTATAGAAGAAGCTGATGCTATAATCATGGTGGTCGATGCGCATTGTGGGGTTACTATGCTCGATGATATCGTTGCTAAAATCCTCCATAAAACAAAAAAACCTGTAGTACTTGCCGTCAATAAAATTGATAACCATGAGATGATGGAACTAGTGTCTCCTTTTTATACTCTTGGAATAAAAAGAGTGATTGGGGTGTCTGCGATCCAAGGTTTCCAGATTGCTGAGATTCTTGAAGCAGCTTTTGCCCCTATTGAGTGGCCAACGGAAGTGGAAGTAACTAGTAGCGCTATGAAAGTTGCTATTATCGGAAGACCGAACGTCGGCAAATCTACCATTGTTAACAAAATTTTAGAAGAAGACCGTTGCGTTGTGAGCCCGATTGCTGGAACTACTAGAGATAGTATCGATATCGATATCGAGCATGAAGGGACTAAGATGACGCTTATTGACACAGCCGGTATCCGTCGTAAAAGAGCCGAGCATGAAGTCGTTGATAAATTTGCGGCTATTCGAACAGCAAGGGCCATCGAAAGAGCGGACGTTTGTGTACTCGTCATGGATTCTATGTATGGTTTAACCACACAAGAAAAGAGAATTGCCGATGAAATCGAATCACAAGGTAAAGCTTGCGTGCTTGTTTTTAACAAGTGGGACCTAGCTCATGGATTCCGTATGGAGCATTGCTTAAAAAGTATCCGTATTGAAGCGTCCTTTTTAAACTATTGCCCAGCGATTTTTATCTCTGCTAAAGAAAACCGTAACTTAGACCAAATCTTTCCTCTGATCAAAGAAGTTTATGAGCAAAGAGGTCAGCGTGTTACAACTGGTCAGCTCAATAAATTTATCGAAAAAGTTCTGCAAAAGTATCATCCTCCGATGATCCAAGGCAAACGCCTTCGTATTTATTATATGGCTCAAGTGGCGGTTCATCCTCCACGCTTTGTTGTCTTCCTAAACTTCCCGGAACTCATGATTGAGAGCTATAAAAAGTATATGATCAATCAGTTCCGTGAGCAGTATAGCTTTAAAGGGGTTCCTATCGTCTTTGAACTTCGTGGTAAGCACCAGCAAGAACATGAGCATCCGACAGAAGTTAGTGGATTCCAGCGCCGTCCAAAAGTTGAAGTAGATACTAACTTAGATGTTGATGGAAAAGACTTTGACGAACTTCCTGATCTTCAGGAAGAAGTGGATTCTTCTTACTTCAATTAATTATTCTCTTGGGGGGTCGTATTTAAACTGCTCCCCATTTTCTTCAATAGACCTATAGACCCATGGGTCTTTATTTTCTCTAAGTAGCCTATCGCATCCCATAACAAATCCCTTGATAAACCCATGGTTTTTCATGGCAATTCGCATGTATTCAGAGGAGCCCGGTCTATAATGACTTCTTGGACCATCGACAGGAGATATGACTTGTTGATGGAAATTGATAATCTTTTCAGCGATATCAACTGCAATAGACTTCGGTTTTACCGGCAGTTCTTCTTTAGCAGAAATTTTCAAGTCACTATCTTTGCCCCACGGCTCGAAGTAGCCGGCTTTAGCAAAGCAAAGAAAGGGAGTTAGAGTCAGTAGTAGCAATTTTTTAAAAGGCATATTTTATCATGAATCCCGGAAATAGCCCCTTTTCATTCATCATCTCAGTCGCTTTAGTTTCATAGAGGCGCTCGTTATAATATTTGGCCTCTTGTCCAGCTCCATAGATCCCACCAAAATACCACCCTGCTTCAAAACTTGTAAATATAGCTCCGGCGGCAATATTGCCATGATCAAAAAAATAGTAGCTTGCCCAGATGAAGAGTCCATTTAACAGGAGTGCGGTAACTCCTGATTGAGCTTGTCCTACGTAAAAATAGCCCGCCCCCGGGACAATAGCATTGAGGTTGCGGGCTTGCTGCACAGATTTTTTTTCCGCTTCATAGCTATCTACAAATTCTTCGATGTACTCATAAGAGGGGGCTTTTCCGATCTCTTCTAGTTTAGGAATATCTGCCTCTATTACTGTGGAGTAGACATACAGCTTATTGGCTGCATCGGGATAGAATTGCTGGATGTAATTTAGTACTCTGCCGGCTTTGATTTCATCGCCAACGCGGCTATAAGAGTCGTAAAGTAATAATAGGAGATCTTCATTAGCTGCAAAATGGGGATCGAAGTGATTTAGCGTGGTATTTTCATATACATGGATTGCTTCTGTATATTTCCTTCCTAGGTAATAACACAGGAATACTTCATATTCCACTTCTTTCATGCGATCGATCTCCTCCGCCGGCATAAGGATTTCTGCGCGCTTAAAGGCTGTGATTGCTTGATAGAGATCTAACTGATGTGCGAAATAGACACCAATCCGATACTCCTTGGACCAGCCCTCGGCAAGCTCTTCTTGCGTCAGCGGCTCAAAAGGAGAGGGTAGGCTAAGCAGATACTTGTCCTGCACTGCAAAATCGAGCTGTGGCTCGATCTTTTCCGAGGTGTGATAGCACGAGGAAAGAAAGAGTAAAGCCAGTAGCGTGAGCCCGCAACTCTTTGATCCCAATCTACAAAAAATCCTTCGTAGCTTAGTCATCGCCAAGTGCTTTGATCATCTCTGTTCCTGCATCAAATTCTTCTTTCAGAAGCTGAGTCGTAGCGTTCTGTTTAAACATAGCTTCTTCCCCTTCCGTTACCCTGTCATAGTCTTCGAAGGTGTTAATGATGATGGGGCGCATAAAAATAATGACGTTTGTTTTGGTGTTCTGTCTGTCATTTTGGGCAAATAGGGCACCAACAACCGGCAGGCCTCCAAGGCAGGGGATGCCGGAGCGATAGTTGTTTTTGCTGTCTTGAATCATGCCACTTAAGACGAGGAAGTGATTGTCGGGCACGTGAACTCTTGTAGTCATACTTGTATGGGCTGTTGTAATTCCATTGACAGTTGCACCTGGAATTGGAGTAGTCGGAATTACGTCACTGATATCTTGGCTGATGTCTAAGGTAATGACATTATTTGTGCCGAGGGTTGGAGTAATTGTTAGGTTTACCCCAACATCTCGGTATTCAAGGTTCGATGTTTGTACTGTGGCATTATTTCCGGTATTGGCTACAAAAGAGCCGGTAAAGGGGATGTTGGATCCTACAAAGATCGTAGAGGTATGCCCATCTTGAGTAATGATTTTGGGGTTCATAATGAATGTAGTTGAATTATCCACTTGCAAAGCATTGACAAGGCCTCCGAGCGATATAAACGACTTGCCTTTATGCATGATGATATCTCCAATAACCCCTAAATCAAATCCTTGAGCAAAAGGGACTTGATTAAGAGAACTTGGACCCTGTACCGGGGGAGCTCCGGCCGTTGTATTATTTATATTCGGATTGAAAGGAACCGTTGCGATTTGTGCATTGTCACCAGGTGCACCAGTTACGGGGAAATTCCCCAATGCACCGACAGTTTTATTTAAGTATTGAAGTTGAGATCCCCACTGCAGACCGAAGTTTTGCGAGTTAAGTAAGGTAGTCTCAATAACAAGTACTTCGATAAAAACCTGTCTTAAGGGAACATCTATACTTTCAATGAGTTCCTTTAATTTAGCCAGCATATCCGGATCTCCCGTGCCAAGGAGGGAGTTTGTCACTTGGATCCACTGGAGGGAGTTAATTGCATCTATCAGGTTTTTGCTGGTAGTTGCAGATGTTTTATTTAAGCTAACAGCTATTTCTTTTAGAGCCGACTGAATCTCACTGCCTTTATGATATTGCAACTTATAAATAAGGAAGTTAGCAGAATCTATAGAGGAAATTGATGATTGCGCGCCTTCTTTCCCTGGGACGTCGAATTTAACAAGAAGTTGCTCTACCTTAGCAATTGATTCTGGAGATCCAGTAATCACAAGGGAGTTGGTCTTGTCGATAAATTTTAGATGGGAAATCGTATCAAAGAGGGTCGGATCGGTAACCCCTGAGCTTTGGAGGTTTTGCATAAAGTCACATAGTATGGAGATAAGCTCATCTCCGGACTGGTATTTCGGGTTGTATACGACATAGCTCGAAGCAGGTTCCCTGGTAGAGTTTGTAGGCGCTACATCAAACTTATCGGCGAGTTTTTCCACTCTTGAAAGCTGATCCTCTGGACCTGTAAACAGGATAGAGTTTGTTTCTTTGATATATTTTGCCGAGTTGATGATATCGGAGATTTCTTTGTCTTGAGAACTTGATTTGGCAAGATCGGAGGCAAAGCTCTTCATTGAGGTGAGCATAACAGTGGGGTCTGCGTATTTTATCTTATAGATAAGGAATGTGATCTTACCAATAGTTTGAACACTCGGTCCATCACTTGGAATCACATCGGCTGTTTGTAGTACCCCTTTTAATTTTTCAAGGGCTTGAGGAGTTCCTGTAAATATTATCGATTGTGTAGAAGTAACAATTTTTGCAGAGATCATGGTATGTAGTAGGTCTGCATCGATAAGTCCAGACTCTTCTAAATCATCCGCTAAATAGGAAAGGGACTCAACAATCTGCTCAGGAGTGCGGTTGATTGCTTTGTAGATAAAGAATTCCGACTTAGGAGTTATAGTGCCTGTTTGCGCTGAGGCGATGTCAAATTCTCCAATTAAGGATTTGATCTGCTCGATCATATTTGCAGAACCTGTAATCAAGAGAGTGTTGTTTTCTTTAATCCATTTAAGATGACTGATCGATTTTTGGAGGGGTTTATTCCTCGGATCGGCATCTACTAACACGGAGGCTAGATTTGTAAGATCATCGATGATTACATCACCATGTGCATATTGTAGTTTGTAAATGAAAAACCCTTTAGAAGTGGCTCCGATAAACCCTTGTGAGTTATCAAGGCTCGCCAAGATTTGTTTTAGTCTAGCAAGTGTTTCTTCATTACCACGATAGACAAAAGATCCACTATCAGCAAGCCACTGGGCTTGCGCTATTGTCTGTGCTAGATTTTTATCGGCGGGGCTTTTGGGATCGAGGTTTTCTGCAAACTTATTTAAGGCATTGGTAAGTTGTTCTTCTGAGGCATTTATTGGTTTATAAATAAATGTTTCTATAGATCCTTTGGAGCCTGCTGCAACATCAAGTGTTGGAAGGATGTTTTCAATTCTTTGTATCGCGGCGGTCGTTCCATTAAAAATTAGTGTATTGCTGTCTTTGATCAATTTGACATTATCAATTGCATCGAGGATGTCTTGATCCTGAATGTGCTCTGACATTTGTTTCAATTGATTTTCTAGCTGCTCTGCCGAGGTGTTCTTGACTTTATAGACAAAGAGAACGGAGTTGTTTGTATAGCCTGATGCAGTATCAATGCCTGCAAGGACCGCTTGCACTTCCGGCCATGTGGCCGCATCACTGATAAACAGGATGGAATTTGTGTTAGAGACATACTTTGCAGACTGTAGGGATTTTATCAGAGGGGCCGAATCGATAGGATTCGTTTCCTCTAATTGAGCTTCAACTTCATTTAAAGAGGAGAGGAGTTCAGTCGGGTTCTTGTTAATGATTTTATAGACAAAAACACTTTGTTGGATTGTCTGTTTATTCCCGACAGTTTCTGTTTTAGGTGGGACGTCCACATCTTCCATGACAGTCATCGCTCGCTCAATCAAGTAAGGAGTAGAGACGACAAAGATTGTATCTGTCTCATTCTGGGGAACAAAGATGAGAGGGTTGCCTTCGCTAAAAGGAGATAAAATTTGTGTGGTAAGAGCTATGATGTCTTTGGGGGAGATGTTTTTTGCTTCATAGCTGTCAATCTCAAGCGGGGTATGGGGCGCATCAAGGCTTGCGAGGAGTAAAGCAATTTTATCTACATTTGTTGTTATGTCAGTAACGATTAGCTGGCGCGTTTCCGCAGAAACTTCGATTAAAGCGCTTTTCGATGTCATTGGACGAATGATGGTAGCAATGGAGGCTACGCTTGCATTTTTAATCCGAAATACCCGAGTAATGATAGGTGCCTGTGTCATCTTAGAATCAGGGAGGTCTCCTGAAACGATCGTGGGAATTTGTGTGACATCTGTACTTTTTGTGATGATGAGGCTGTTGTCCTGCTCAAGTAGCGTAAGCTGATTGATACGGAGAACCTGTATCAAGGCCGACATGATATTTTTTATAGTGATGGGCTCTTCAGAAATAATCGTCACATTAAATTGAACTTCTTCATCAGCGAAAATAAAGTTCATATTTGTGATTTTGCTTACAAAGCGGATGACTTCCACGACAGGAACGTTATTAAAGTTCACCGTGTAGCCGGATCCGGATTCATCACTTGGCTCCGGTTCAGAGCTTATGAGCGATGCCAGTTCTACATCTTCTGCGATCTTGCTATAGCAAATAGCTGGATGGAGAAGATTCACAAAAGAGGCGAAAAGCGCAACATTCGACACGAAGCATTTACGAGATTTCAATAGGAAGCGCATCATACTTTAAAAGCCTTGTTTCTATTATATCTAAAAATCAACCTGAAGGAAATTTTTATTTGGCATGTTTGGAATCCTAAAATACTTTTTGGATTATTGTAAACGGAAGTTTCTAAAGGAGAGAAAAAATAGTGGTTTCTTTAATAAATTGGTCCTTTCAAGAAGGCAAGTTTTTTGCTTGAATTTTGGTTTTTCACATAAAAGCTTAATCTCAGAATGGAACCCTATGTGTTTATGGGGAGAAATTTCAGGTCGGCTTTATTCGTTAAAGTGAAGTGTAATTATTTTAATTTCCAGCTTAGAGTTTGGGATGACTGTCATATAGCATGTTCAATTACAATGCTTTAAGAGTTTTTTGGAATCGATAAATATATAATGGGATAGCTATTTGGTCCATTTCCGAGTATACTCCTTAAGCAAAGATAGACCGTCTATCTCTTATCGGAATTTCGATGTTTACCTCCATGATTTCTATATTTCTCTCTTGCCTATGTTGGGCGTTTGTATTTGTTATCCCTTCTTGGATTGTAGGATATAGTCCTATAGAGATCTCTCTTGGTAGGTTCTTTATCTATGGTCTTGTCTGTTTTATCTGGCTGCTTTTAAAAAAAAGACACCTTGTAAAGCAGTATTCTTTTGCTGACTGGAGAAAAGCGGCCACCTATGGATTTGCTTCGACATTGCTTTGTTATACTGGGATGGTATGCGGTATGCGGTATGCAAGTCCCGCTATTTCAACGCTTATCTATGCGATGAGTCCGATCACCATTGCCTTATTTGGAAATTTTAAGAATCGGACATTTTCCTATAAGAAGTTTATTATACCCTCTCTTCTGATGCTTATCGGGATTGTTGTTTCAAATATCACTGCCTTCCAGGAAAGAGGTGACAATCTCTTACTATACATACTGGGGCTTATCGGTGCATTTGTGGGGCTTGGCTCTTGGACATGGTATGCAGTAGATAATGCAGCTTTTTTAAATAAGCGCCCCGATATTAAAGTGAATGATTGGAGCACTATGATGGGGAGCTCAACGTTTATCTTAGTACTTTTCCTAAGTATCCTCGGCTTTTTAGGTTCTTTCGAATTTTCCCATTTTTTTGATGTAGCGCATGGAGGAGATAAATTTATAATAGGCTCCTTAGTGCTTGGCATAGTCAGTACGGGGCTTGCCTTTTATTTCTGGAACCAAGGGACCAAAAAACTTCCGATCTCCTTAATTGGGATGCTAATGATGCTTGAGGTCGTATTAGGCCTTGTTCTTATTTATCTTTTTGAAAAGAGACTGCCTTCCTTTCTTGAAGGCTTAGGGATCACTTGTATGCTTTCTGGAGTCCTTGTTGGATGCCGGTCTTTAATCAAGGCCGAGACACAAGAAATACAGTCCTTGTAGTTTTAAGCTTTTTTCTTGCATTCCGATCAAAACTGCAAAGTTAATAAAGTTTTTTCTGTTAGTTTAAAAATAAATTCTATATGTACTTGGAAATCCTAAAGAAATACAGGGAAGTTCCATGAGAGTTTTTTTATCTGTTTTTTGTGCATCTATCCTTTTTTGCTCGCCCTGTTTTACTTTAACCCCAGATGAAGCCCTTACCCGTCTTCTACAGGGTAATGAGCGCTACATGCAAGATAAGCTTACCCATCCGGATAGAAGCTATGATCGAAGAGAATCTCTCCTAACAAGTCAACAGCCCTTTGCCATTATTTTAGGATGCTCCGACTCTCGCGTAGCGCCTGAGATCCTTTTTGATCAGGGGATCGGTGATCTTTTTGTCGTAAGGGTAGCTGGCAATGTTGTAGATCCAATTATTCTCGATAGTATGGAATATGCAGCTAAATACTTAGGCTCTTGCTTAATTATTGTCCTCGGTCATGAAAACTGTGGCGCTGTTAAAGCGGTAATGGCCGGACAAACCGAAGATATTGAAGCAATAGCGGGTCAAATACGCCCCGCTATTAAAGAATGCAAGAAAGATCATGGAATCCTTCAAACTTGTGTAAAAGCCAATGTGCATCATGTTGTAGATGCTGTGAAGCAATATGCAACGATAAAGAAGCTTTTGCAGCAAAATAAGGTTAAGGTGGTTGGCGGATACTATTCGCTCGCTTCCGGAAAAGTAGAGATCATCCCTTAAACACTAGAGAAGAATATGCACGCTAAGTCTGGTTGCAAAGCAAATTATATGGCCCCAGGTCTTCTGAAGGGAGGTTCCTATCAGGGGATGATGGAATGGGAAAAACCGTACATAGAAGCGTGTGTTGATGCGCTTCAGCCCTTTGGTGATGTTTTAGAAATTGGTTTTGGATGTGGGTATTCTGCCTCCCATATCCAAACTTATTTTCCAAAAAATCATACGATCATTGAATCTCATGAAGGAACTTCTAAAAAAGCTAAGGAATGGTCAATCCACCATACAAATATTCATCTTATAGAAGACACCTGGCAAAAGGCCCTATCTCAGCTGGGTATATTTGATGCGATATTTTTTGATGACTATCCCTTAGAAGTAGCGTTAGACAAAGGGCTAGTAAAAAGCCGGTACCAACAGGCGGATTTTCTGCTTTTTTTAGAGCAGTGTCTTTCAAGTCATATGAGGAAGGGATCTCGCTTTTCTTTTTTTTTAAGCGATCCTACTTCTAAATATGGTGATAAGGTGTGGTTTGAGAAAATCATAACCAATCCTTTTTTAGACTATGAAGAGAGAAGGATACCGGTAGATGGTCAGACTCATGAAGCTCTTGTCATTACGATTACAAAAAAATAGCTAGCTAATTCTCTGGAAAGAAAACAGAACCTTGGATTGCTTTTGCTCTCTTTGAAAAGAGAGGAAAAGCGCTTTCTTCATCAAGGCTTCGGCCTGGGGTTGCGCTGAAACAAAGGCCTCTTCTTCTAATGATTCAAGAAGGTTTTTTTCTGTTTGCTTTTGTTGGTAAGGCTCTGTTCTATATGAGGGGGCAAGGCAGTGGAGTAAGATCGTATCACCGACATTCCAGTTATCAATGACTTCAGTAAATTCAGGGTTTAACTCTTTCCCAAGTAAGGGATTTGTAGAGGAGAGGATGCGCGTTGCCCCTTCCCCCGACATATGGATCAGGTTATTGAGTCCCGCATTAAAGAAAAAGAGCTGCTCTTTAAAAGGATCTAAAAGAAGAGCGCTAAATGCATAAGATTGGGCTATAGGATCTTCTCTAATCATCGTGTTAAGCGTCTTAGCTATTTGAGCTAGGTTCCATTTGGATTTTGTATCTAAGCTTTGAGTGTAGAGAAGGGATCTAAGAAGGCCTCGGAAGTTTGCGGCATAGGTGATAGATTCGATCCCACTAACAGAGGCTTCTGTTAGTGTAAAGAGGTAGCAGCCATTTGGGAGCCTGGTTTGATCAGTATACAGACCAAACTGGGTGGCAAGCTTATGTCTTGCGCACCCAATATCTAGTTGTTGCCATCCAGGAGGAATTGTGGGCGAGAGCATTTGGGACACTTTTTGGAAGGTCTCAATAACCTCTTTAATCTGGTCGCTGCCTGGCCTTTCTTTTTCGATTTCACCGGAGGTGAGATAGCGAGATAGATCATTGATAAATTCAATGATCGATTGGTATCTCTCCGCAGTAGATACAGCGAGCGCCTTTTCGATAATTTTTCTTAAGCCCTTAGGAAGGAGAGCGGGTTGTATCACTCCGTAGCTTAGCTTGCCTAAAATCAGCTCATAAGAGATGACCCCAAGAGAATAGATGTCTGAGGCAAATGAGGCCTTAGAAGCGTCTTCTTTTTGTTCTGGGCTCATATAATTAGGTGTGCCCATGACCCCTTGAGAGTTTTTATCACTGCCTACCTGGGCAATACCAAAGTCGATGACTTTGATCCCTCCCTCTTCAGTGATAAGGATATTTTCCGGTTTTAAGTCTCTATGTACAATCGAGTGGGAGTGGAGATGGTGCAGAGCATAGGCTACTTGCATGATGATCTCGATGGCCCTTCGCAGGGAAAGGGATTGCTGCATAATGAATTGACGCAGGGAGACCCCCCTGATCCATTCCATAGCGATATATAGTCCCTTTTCCCATTTGCCCTCCCCATAGAGTTTGACAATATTAGGATGGTTGGACAGGCTAATAATATGGGCTTCTTTAAGAAAGCGCTCAACAGCTGCTTCATCGGATGCATACTCGGGAGAAAGAATTTTAATGGCAAGGGGCTCTTTTGTATCTGGGTGGATACCCAGATACAGGAAGCTCATTCCCCCTTTGCTAAGTAAGCTTTCAATTTTATAAGGACCAATCAGCTCTGGGGTAGGCGGAGCCTGTTTTTCTGTAAGTTGGGGAAGTGTATCCTGCTTATAGAAAAAGTTTTGGGTCATTACTCTCCATTTTCGCCGAGCTGAAGGATTTTAAGGCCCAGTGTATCTCCTAGTTTAATGATCTCCCCATGGGCAACTTTTTTCCCGCCGATGGTAATATAGACACCTTGTTCCGGTCTAACCTTCAAGTCTAATACATTGCCAGGAGCTAGTTGCAAAAGCTTATCGAGACTCATTCGGATCCTGTCTACTTCTATGACAAGCGTTAAGGGGATTTTTTGGGAGGAAATCAATTTCTCAGTGGTTGCATTGCTTGTTGGCTCTTCAGAATGCAGGCGATCTTCTTCTTCCTGCATAGCCTCTTGCAATTCTTCCGGGAGCTCATCTTCAGACTCGGACATAGAATCTTCTTCGGTGAAGTCCTCTTCGATATTTTCTTCTTCAGGAGGTAATTCTTCGTCTGACATAGGGTTTGCTTCCTCGTGGTAAAATGCGTAATCTTGGATTTTTAAGCTGTTTTTCTTAAGTTTTGCGCGAAATATAGGAGTTTCTTCAAGGCAGATCGTAATAGAGCCTTTGTGAGAATCCGGATCAAAGGAGCAGCGATCGAGCAAAATGCAGTCCCCGATTTTCACCTCTTTCCACTCTTGCAAAAGTAGGGTAGTGCTAGCTACTTGCAGCTTAAGCAAAACCTCTAAATCAGAGGCTAGAGGGTGGGTTGCAAGGGATTGCAATTTGCTTGCATATTGATGCTTAATCGCTTCTTGGAGCTCTGAAGAAATAGCAAGTTTTCCCCAGATCGTAGTGTTATGGAACTTAAGGGAAACTGGGACAACACAGAAATTTTCTCCATCGATATCTCCCTCTTCTAGGCGAGGATGGAGCTCAGGGTAGCTTCCTGCTTTGTCAAAACAGTGCAAGACCTCAAGCATTACATATTTGTAAAACCCCTCTTGGAAACGGGGGTCAGAAAATCCTTTCGTGGCGCTTGAGGAAAGAAGGAGGGAAGAGAGTTTTTCTCTATCAGCTATGTTCATAATCCAGAGGATTTGTCCATTCAGAGGGGAGATTTTAATCACTTCATAAGAATTTGTCTTTTTAAGGCTTGGCAAGAGATCCTTAGCATCGATCCATTCAGGGGTCGATGCCTCAATATCCATCCCTTCCAGAGCAAATGCCTCAGCAAAAGCGCTTGAAAACTTTGTCCAGTCAAATGAAGGAAGAGAGCCCCACATGGGGATCTGCCTTGCCTGGCTTAAGGTGCCGTAGACTTGTTTGATCCAGTGCTCTTGCCTATTTTTCATTTTTTACTGCCTTGTTGGTCTGGGTCCTGTTCATCCTCATCCAGTTCTTTACGAGAAAATAGAGGTTTTGCAGAAGATATTTCCGTATCTATTCTATTTATACTAAATCCAAATTTCTTTTCTTGGAAAAGCTTAAGAAATTCTTCCATATGAGTTCTGACCATCTCTACCCCTTTAGGACCGGCAGAGATCGTTACGTTAAAAATTTTGGGCGCAGAGCTGAATTCTTCAATGGTGATCTCTGCACTTTCCAAAAGAGTATTGTTAAATAGTTTGTTGTCGAGGATGAGGGTGGTTTTTGTTGAGCTCTCACTTGTCATCACAATCATTTCAGAGCCCACGCATTCCATTAAGGCATATACTTGTTCAGAGATGGGAGGGGATGTCGGTGCTATAGAATCGATCAGATCAATGCTTTTCGGATTCATAGGTATATAAGGTGTGCAAAATGAGGGGTCTGTAGATTTCTTCTTAGGCTTTTCTTCTTCAATGGGCGAAACTGCGTCTTGGTCTTTTCTGGCCCACTCAAAAGCCTGCCTTTCTTCATCGATGTCTAAAAAAGGGAACGTGGAGGGTTTCTCTTTAAGGGGTTTTTCATTAGTAGATGGGGACTCGCTTGAATTTTTCATGAGTTTTTTAAATAGAGAGGTGTTTTCTTCCCTTTCTGGAGTCTGCGAGTCAAGTTCTATGGATATTTCGGTATTTGCAATTTTCATCTGGGTGGGCCTTGTTCTGAGCCGGAGTCTTTGCTGACCCCTTCTTTTCTTTTAAATAGAGGTTTATCGGTTGATTGAATCTCTGTTTCCAACCGCTGCACCTTGAAATTATAGCCTCCCGTCTTAAAAGCTGCTAGTAAATCATCAGATTTTGCCTGAAAAAGGGAGACAGCCTCTGGTGAGCCCACGAGTTTGATATTATATTGCCCGGGAGCCAGGTGAAGGTCTTCTTCGATGACAATCTCTGCTCCAAAAAAAGCGGAAGAGGCAAAATTGGGTGAGGATAGGGTAATGGTGGTTTTTCTCTCCCCTGAGGACTCTTGCAATACAGAGATGGTGCTTATCATTTTTTCATACATCTCGAGCACTGCTGGACTAAACGTTGTATATACGGGGAGGGGCTGCGCTGCAGGAGCCACATCTGCTAAATGGGGCACTTGCATATTTGGATTGATCTCTGAAACTGAAGCTGATCCCTCATCTTTTTCTTTATTTTGTTCCTTATCTTTTTTCTTATCTCCCCCCGTCGATTCAGAAGAAAGGGAAGATACTGACTGGACATTGCCTTCAGGAATAGCATTTGCACGCCCTGCGACTTCCTCTTCTTTTTTAGGGCTAAGGGGAGTCGGTAAAACAGTAGAGGGGCTTATAACTTTTTGTTCTTCAGATTTTTCAGGAGTAAGAGTTTCTGTTTTTTCTATATAAGGCATAGCCGGAATTTTTCCCTTTTCTACGTCTTTCTTGGTAGAGGGGACATGGGCTGCGGGCTCTATGGGGCTCATCCCAGGTGTGGCTGGAGTATTCTGGGCCGTGTTTGTAGTAGATTGTTGTGTTTGCGTTGTCGTAGTGTAAGTCTGCTGAGTGGGAGGTGGTGGGAGGTTGTCTTCGTCATAAGATTCCTCACCGGAAAAGTCCATTCCTGCATCCGGAATATTCGGAGCCGGAGGAGGGGATGCGGGAGCTGCATTTGGTGCCTGCGGCGCGGGCTGGCCCCCTTGCACTTGTGGTTGGGGCTGAGCGCTTGGAAAATTATCTTGGGTTTGATTTCCAGCTTCTGGGCCAGCAGGACCTGATGGATTATACGAATTTCCAGCGCCCGCCCCCAGATGTCCCTCATCTACTTTAGTGGGAAGAGTGACTTTTTTTGAGGGAGGTTGTACTGCGAAGGGGGACGCTTCAAGAGAGCCTCCCGTGATGGCTTTAAGCGGTGTTACCAGACCTTCGTTGGGGTTTTCATCTTCTCCTGGCTGTTGCTTTTTCTTCTTTTTGCCCTTGCTTTCGGTATCGGTGCTATCAACTGCTTGCACTCGATATGTTTCCTTGAATTTTTCCGGCGTGCCGACTTTCTTTAGATCTCTTTTATCGGGATCATTCTTTGGATCGAAAGCGCCTTGGATAGGACTTATTTCAGCCATTTTTTGCTCCTAAAAAGAGGTAAAACGAGTAGTTTTAAAAATATATTTACCCATGAAACTATATATGCAGGAAAAATACATATTCATCAAAGAGATATTCGATAGAAATCAGTAGTAAGGCAAAAGCTTATATAAAGATGAAACGGCGTTATAGCTATTTGATACGGAAAGAGAAGTCAAGAGATGAGGATCTTAAGGTGATTCCCCAAAGCACTCACAGCCATAATAAGAGATTTTAAGCTGCAGGTTTTTTTGGATCCAATAATTGATCTATTGCGGAGAGGCTTGTTTTTATTTTTTTTGCAACCTGAGACTTAGTCATTTTCTGTTTTTTAAGTTCTTTTCAAGCTGAAAGGTGATTACTCGTTTGACAGCTTTAGCATTGCATTCCTCAAAGATCTCTTTTTCTTTGAGAAACTTTTCAAAGTCTGATCCGCTTTGCTTATTAGCCATTTTGCGCCTCATATTTTTTTTTGCTCTTTTCTTTGTAAGGTCGAGTTCCTATTTAGGGGATTTTTGAGTGTTTAAAATAAAAAACACAATGCATGTGAGGTCTTAATCTATCTAAGTCAATCTAAGATTTAATCCTAACCCCACGCATAGAGAAACAAGTGTATGCCATTTGGGATTGCCTGTCCGCTCTTCAAAAGTTGATCAATCTTGCTCAAAATTAACAAAATAACCAATTTCTGACCGAAAGCTATCATGCTTTCGATTTAATTTCCTGTTGCTGCGATATGATCGCCATCTTGCCCCCGCGGTGTAATTATTACACCACTAGGCAAGACACACCAGGCCCATCTTTCCTTCACAGGAAAGAGGTCCGAGCCAGACACTATGTGCGAAACGATTGTCTCGCTTTTTGTTGCAAGGTCCCTCAGGACCTTGCCCAGACCATTCACCGCTGCATTTTCATCGCGGATATGCATGGTCTGACACTCAGAGCATTGCCATACCCTAATTTTAGGGGACAATCCCCCTTCTACTACAGCATTGCATTTACAACAGGTACGGGTTGTTCCCTTTTCATCAAACTCAAGAAAAAGTTTTCCCGATTTCTTTCCTACCCAAGATAAGACTTGTTTGAATCGTCCGATGAGCGAGCGATTATTCATAGCGCGTCTCATCTTGCGGGAGAGGCCCCCTCCATTAGGAGTATAATCTCCTATAGCTACACAATCGTACTCTTTAAACAGCTTATGAGCTGCTGTGAACATAAATGTCTTTGTCTGTTCTCGACGTTTATGCAGAGCTCTCTGTAAAGTGTCATTGCGCTTTAGCCACTGTTTTGAAGGAACATTTCTCACTTTCCCGATAGGGTTTCCTTTTGTATCTAGCACTGCTACTTTTTTTGATTTTTTGTTACACCGATCTCTTTTACTTTTGAGCTCATCGATTCTTTTATCATAATTTTTAAGCCACAGAGGAGCTTCGATTTCTAAGGCTCTTTTTTCTGTATCTACACCGTAGGCAAGATTCTTGTGATTCGGATCTAGGGCGATCACTTTTACTAGGGGCTTAAGTTTCTGCATTTCTTTTTCTATAGTAAAGACGGCAAAATACTTTCCAAGTTCAAAAATAATACGTAAATTTCGGATTTTTTTATCTTTTAGGACAGCTGCCTCCGGCAGCGGAATTTCTATAGACCTTTGCTTGCGGTCCTCACCCATTCCTAGAGATAATTTCAGTGTCTGTCCCTCAATAGAAAATCCCTTGGTCGGCTCATCATAAAAAAGAGAAAACCACTTTCTTTTCCATCCTCGAAATTTAGGCCATCCTACGAGTTTCCCTTTACGCAGACCCTTTTTAGATTTTTGGTGAGTACGGATTGCATCGCTACAGCGTAGCGCTGCATTTTTTAAAGGGGAGGAATGAACCTCCTTAAGAAAAGGGTGATGCTCTTTCATTTGAGGGAGAAGGTTTCTGAATCCTCTTTTAGTATATAAGGTCCTTCCTGATTCCTTATTTCCCTCTTTGAACTCCTTTTTATACGTCTGCGCTTTGTCTAGTAAGTCATTATAGAGCCAGTTACAAATCCTGGATTGTCCGTCAAGAATTTTTTGTTCTTCTTGTTGAGGCTCTATCAGTAACTTTAAACCGTTTGTTTCTTTAGACACAAACACCCTGGGCAGCGTTTTTAAGATTATCCATCAACTTCTTGTTTTTCCGGCTTCGTGATCCATATAATCTTGCGGAAAATACTGTAATAATTTCAAGAACATCCTTTGCAAGCTCTTCTTCAAAGGTAACCTCTTGTCCTTGGTTAATGAAAACAACTTCAATTTCCTTGACTGCGCATAAAGAAAATACAAGTTCCGATCCAAATCACAATAATCGATCTTTATGTGTAAGCACAAGCCTCCCAATTTCCCCATGTAAAATCTTCTCAAGCAGTTCTTGTAAACCTTTTTTATGGTAGTTCATTCTTGAACCTAGGTCTTTGATGATAGTAAAGGACCAACCTTGAGATGCACAATACATCTCAAGAAGTTGCACTTGTCTTTCAAGATCACTTTTTTGATCATGACTAGACACTCGTGCATAAGCTAGTGTAGGACGAGCAGTAGCGTTTGTAGAGCTGAAATAAGTAGGATTTAATTTTGAAAGATCATAGCGGCGATGTCCACCTTCAGTGCGATGAGAAGGGGAGATTTTTTTTGCACGTTCCCATCTCCTCAAGGTTTGAGTAGATATTCCTAAAAATTTTGCAGCTTCTTCAATTGTTAAAAACTTATTCATGTTAACATAGTATGAATAAGTTTAGACAAGTTCAAGAGAAACTGTTACAAGCCCCGAAAGGGTTTTATAAAGACTCTCACGGCCTACGTGAGCTTTTTTTGCCAGAGCGCCAATACCACCTTGTGCCTCTGCAACATTACGAAGAGCAATTAGAAAAAGCTGTTGAGACTCTTCATCGCCTTTAAAGCTTTCTTCTAAGGCTGCATTTAGATAGGCTAGTGCCTCATCATGATCTTGAAGATGCTCGAGAAGAAAATCTTGATATTTCCTACTTCTTGCCATATTTTGACCCCCTAGATTGATAATCCTTTAAATATTCCTTGGCTTTCTCAATATCCCTATTTTGAGAACCTTTATCGCCACCGGAGAGAAGTAAAACAATTTTGCTTCCAATTTTTCCATATCGGTGCGTCGACAAGTTCGATGGGAAACCCAAGTCCTTCATAAATAAATGTTTCTTTTTTTCTTTCCATCTCGACTTCATTGGTATGTACAGAGAGGATTTTAATAGGAATTTAGGATGAGTCTACTGCTTTTCTCTATTTTTACGAGCGTCTTGAGATTTTCTTCTGGTATGGAGAGAAGATCCTGTTTCATCCATCTCGTTTGATTCTTTCTGCTCTTCGAGAAGTTTCATCTCCTTATCCCACTCTTTTCGATGAAGGCGCAATTTTTCGACGTCTTGCTGACGTTTCATCATATCTTTGCGGGCTTCTTCTACTTTTTTCTCGGCAGCATCTACGTGCTTAATCTGGTCTTTGACTTTTGTCTCTCTGACCTTTAGTTTTTCATTTTCTTTTTTGAGGTAGACCTTCGTCTGTTGGATTTTATCAGTTGTGGTGCCTTCATCAAGGAGAGCTCGGAATTGCTTTAATTTATCATCCCTGTGTTCTTTGACTTTATCACGCTCTTTTTCAAGTGTTTCTAGTTTTTCTTTTTCTTTTTGTAGGGCCAGTTTTCTTTCTTGAAGAAGTCTTTCCGCTTCATCGAGCTTCTTTTGTTTGATAATTGCAAGTTGCTCGAGAGGGTATTGGGGAGTGCTCATTAGCGGAACAACGCTTTTAGCTGTTGTATCGTTTCCTCGTAACTTGAAACTTCATCTACTTGTTGCTTTAAGAAACGGTTTACTTTTTCTATGTATTTAATCGCAAAATCGGCGTTTTTATCGGAACCCGGTTTATATTCACCAATACGGATGAGGAGCTCATTTTTCTTGTAGTTGGCAAGTACTTCCCGAACTTTTCCGATGAGCTGTAGATGTTCTTTATCGACAATCTGTGAGATGACCCGGCTTACTGAGGATAAAACGTCGATTGCAGGGTAGTGATATTGCCTTGCAAGATCGCTTGAGAGGATAATATGACCATCTAAAATAGAGCGTACTTCATCAGCTACCGGCTCATTCATATCATCACCGGCGACAAGGATCGTATAAAATGCGGTAATGGAGCCTACATCTGAGTTGCCTGAGCGCTCGAGAAGCCGAGTCCATCATCAAGATGACATTCTTGCCCTGGGCTCTAAAATACTCAGCAATGGCGGTTCCTACGTAGGCGGCATTGAGTCGCAGCTGCGCTGCTTGGTCGGATGTCGATACAACGATGACTGAGCGTTTCATCCCTTCGACGCCAAGGTCGTGTTCTAAGAATTCTCTAAGTTCTCTACCCCGCTCTCCAATGAGGGCAATGACGTTAACGTCTGCTTGCGCATGTTTTGCAATCATCCCCAGTAGTGTGGATTTTCCTCCGCCGGCGGCGGCAAAGATGCCCATCCTCTGTCCTCTTCCGCAGGTAAGAACTCCATCTATGCAGCGAACACCGACAGAAATCGGATCGGTAATCATTTGACGGGTTAAAGGATCGGGTGGGGGGTTGATGACAGAATAGGTTTCTGTGAGATTTAAGGGGCCTTTGGTGTCTTCATCGAGGGGTTGACCGAGGCCATTAAGGACTCTACCAAGTAATTCTGGTCCGACTTTAATATGTAAGGGCATCCTTGTCGGAATCACCTCAGAGGAGGGGCCTATTCCTATCATCTCACCAAGAGGTGATAAAAAAACTTCGTCTCTTGTAAATCCTACAACTTCAGCAATTAGAGGAAGGCCATCTCTTTTGATAAGACATACCTCTCCCATCTTTACCTGGGGGACGACAGCTTTGATAAGCATGCCGATAACTTCTGTAATTCTTCCGTGAACAGTTGTGAGTTCTAAGTCTTCTAGATGGGAAAGGAGTTTGTCGAAGTCGGCAGAGGGGTCCATTGTTCTCTCCTAAAGAGGTTTCTTAAAGCTATAGCTGGATGTTCATTATTTGTTTAAAGTCATCGACGCACTTGCCAAGAAGTGTTGATGTGAAGTCGATTTCCTGCTGGGCTTTGTTCATTTTAATCTGGATCATTAAAAAGTCTGCAGGGGTCAAATTATGTCCTTGAGATTTTAATGAGGCTAGCTGCTGTTTAGCGGAATCTAGTTGGTTCATGCCGTCTGTGACATAATTAAGAAAGGTTCCCAAAGGGCCGCCGATATTTCCGTGGGGCGCATTGCCTAGAATATTATTGCTTCCAAGTCTTGCATTCGCAGCTCTTAAGCTTGCATTGGCATCAGTTAATTTGTTTTTAACGATGTACTTCTGTGAAGCTTTTAACTTGAGATCGGGATAGGAGAGCTGGGAGTGAAGATCAGACATCGAGTTCTGCGCTAGCTGCACTTGGGACATAATCGTTCCGACATTAGGTGTGGGCATTCCTGCTTTGGGTCCTTGTTGCGCAAGGTCGAACGGAGAGATCATTTGCGCTTTATTGGATCCGGTATCAACAGCCGGGTTATTTTGCATGTAGGTAGAGAAAGCTTGCGCATTAGCGGTCGGGTCATGTTGATCTTCACCAACTGGCATCATAGCGCCGATTTTATCAGGAGGGTTGATATTGTTCGGAATAGATTTATCCATCATAAATTGAGCTCTTCAAAAGGTTAGGATCTAATTACAGGGAATAAAGTAAAAAGGAAAATAAACTCCCATAACTAATTCATAGCACAAAGCTTGTTTTTCGTCATGGAAGTTTCTATATACGACCCACATTAAAGAAAGAATATAAAGGAAAAGAAGGTTATTTCTTTTCCTTTCTGAGTCCACCTGTGGGAGTCGGGGTTTTCTTCACAAATTTTTCGACATACTCAATAGCGCTTGTAGCCAGTGTCTTAACCATAGGATCTTTTGAGTCAGAGGCTGTTTCTTCAAGCATCTTCTCTCCCTTGGTGACTTCTGCAGGGTTTAAAGACATGCTAAGGCCTAGGAATGTTTTGGCCATTTCATTGCTGGGTTCTTCCTCGAGGATCTCATTAAATATCTTGCAGGACTGTTTGAGCTCGAGCTTGCAAAGGTGTAAGTATCCCATGCCAACTCTTGGCAGCAGATTTTTAGGGTCTAAAAGCGTTGCTGCTTTAAATAGTTTCATGGCAGAATCTTCATCTGCTTGGTTTACTGCTATAAAACCGGCCTCTACCATGATGATAAAGTGTTCTTTGTATTTTGCGAGATCCATGTGGTTTTCCTCTTCCTAAACTAGGGCGTCTATAAAAAATGCTGTTACTGTGATTTTTGGTTTCGTACTGCGTTGTTAATCACTGATTGAACCTGGCTGATTAAGTTCGAAAGTGAATCACCAATTTGTGTAACTTGGCTCATAGAGAACTGTAGCAGCAAGAATTTACCAGGTGTTGCTGCAGAGATTTTACTTGCAACGGATTTTACTTGAGATACGATCTGACTTTGTAGCTTCATGTATTGCTTAATAAGGGTAGAAAACGAAATGGTTGCCCATGAGGTTTCTGCCATTCCAGAAGAAGGTGTTGGGCTTGGCATATGTTTTAGCTCCGGTTAGGTTATTTTTTTGGGGAAATTCTATTTGTAACTTTTTGCAGAGCGCTATAGCCATGGAGTAGTATCCCATAGTTATCAAAATCTGCGGAAGATGATCCTTGACGAAGTATGGCTTTAATCTCTTGGATTCTTCCTTCTACTGTTTTTGCAAGTTCTTGCTTTTTGCTAGCGCTTTCTTTGAGCTCTTTTTCGAGATCGAACTCGAAAAGGGCTTTTTCTTTTTTTTCCATTCCAAACATCGGGGCTCCTCTAACTGTAAAATTCGCGATTATTGCAGATTGTAGTTAATTCTAAATTTTAATCCATCTTTTTCGAGAAGTACGAGTGTCGATTGAATGCTTGTGATCATCATTCCATCGATTGTATCTCCTGTAGATAGTACTTTTCCATTGACCACGACAAAGGAATGTTCATTGCTTCCTTGGGAGTATCCAGATACCTGGTATTGCTGAGAAATATCTATACGTGCTGTCTCAGCTGAGGTATATACGACATAATTTTTGACTTGGCGCACCCCTGGAAAGGCTTTAAATCTAGCTAGGAGCTCGGTAAAGCCAATGGCTTCTCTTTCTTCTACCCTTCCTGTGAGAACAAGTTCCCCGCTTGTAAGTTGGAATACAACGCCGCTATATCCTTTTTCAAGAAGCAAGCTTTGGATTTGCATATGCAAATTGTTTTCTACAACTACTTGATTTTGTAGTCTGTCAAGATAGGGGAAGTTGATGTTGACATATTCGCTTAAGTTTTGTGCTTGCTCATTTGTTTCTACATAGCCACGAATCACAAAGCGGCCGGGTGCCGGGGAATGGAACGATACTGCCTGCCAGTTGGGATTAGATAGAAGCAGTGCATTCATATTTTGCCATACATATTCATCAATTACGACATTGTCCTCTGTGTTGTTTACAAAGGAGAGTCCTTTAATGGCGTACATGAGCTCTTGCTTGTCGACTTGAGTGAGGACGTGGCCTAAAAGAAATAACTTGCCGGAAGATTCATTGAAGGTAAATTGGATGTCAGGAAATTTATCGAGTACTTCCTTAACCTGCGCTGATTCATTTTTAACATGTACCTCTATCTGCTCAGTTTGAAACAAAGAAAATGTAGAAGCTACAAGTCCAATCAGTACCAGACAAAATCCACCGGCCACAATAAGGTGCTTTGTGGGGATGATCATCTCTTTCCAGTTTCTTTGGACAGGAGCGAGCTCTTCTTCTTCTGTTTTTGTTTCAGGAAGAGCCTCTTCCTGTGTAGTAACTGCCGGATGGGATATTAGTGTTTCATGGATCTCTTCTCTATCTATTATAAGAAAGGAAGTAGTTCCGATCGCTATAAGATCTTGCGATTTTAAAGGGGTTTTTTCTTTAGAGAGTTTTCCGTTGATAAGAAGGCCATTACGGCTTCCAAGATCTTCGATCCATATGAGCTCATTTTCATCCACAGAGATTTTAGCATGTTGCCTTGAGACGCTTAGGTCGTGAAATACTAAATCAGAAAGGGAGGGGTCTTTTCCTAGGATATAGGTCGATGACTTTTCGAGGCAAAATTCAGCGCCTGCATTGGGTCCAGAGATCACTTTGAGTAGCCATTTAGTCATGCTAGGCATGCCGAAGCTCACCGAAGATAGGTCGTCCATTTCTTCGAAATGGAGTGGCTCTTCAGCTATTTCTTCAGGGATTTCTGAAGCCTCAACAGGTTCGGTTTCCGTAAATCTAAAGAAAGTACTTCCTATCTGCAGAATATCCCCTTCTCGGAGTAGGACCGATTCTGTGATGACTTTGCCGTTTTGGGTAGCTGGATTGACAGAGCTTAAGTTCTCTAAAACATAGCCTTCTGGAGTAAGGCTACAGATCACATGTTTTCTAGAGACCATAGAATCTTCGAGGACAATTGCTACTTCATCGGGATCTCTTCCTAGGACCCACTCTTCCCCTTCTTCAAAACGTATCGTTACGCCGGCCAGCGGGCCCTCTTCTGCTACAAGATATCCTGCCATGAGATTTTAACCGCCCTTAGAGTATTCCTTCTTCTGCAGCCTTCTGATGACGAGTGACCTCTTGCTGCCAAAAGTCGAGATAGTTTGCAAAATCTTCGATCGTTTCTTTAAAAGTTTTGTAGTTTACGTCATACGGTATTGACTGAGACAGTGTCAAGAATTTCTCTTCAGCATCAAGTCCAATAGCCGCACCGCCCGTTGCAAGTCCCAAAAAATTAGCCTTCATCAAATGGATAAAAAGAGATTCTCTTTTCTCCACAGGGCAAAGAATCATAGGACAGGTAATGTAGAACCCAGGATCTAGCTCTTTTACTAAAAGAGTAAGACCTGGCAAGAGGGGGAGATCGTAAAATCCCTCTCTATTCTTAGGTCCAACAGGATCTAGTTCAAGATCATCTGTTAATTGCCTTAAATGTCTTTCTAGCATCACGCTCGCCTCAGGGTCACAATGCACGGGTCTTAATATATTTATCGGGTTTACGGCAAAATAGCAAATGAAAAAGACTCTAAAAAAACTTGTCTATGATAAATCTGGGTTTTCTGCCTGGGGGTAGTAGGTTTTCTTTTGATAATGCCCATCGATTTTTTTACTTTATGAAAAATGCTAAAGGTATTGGCTGGCAATTTTTAGGTAGATGGCTGTTTCCTATTATAGTTCTTGCTGTAGTATATTGGGTCAATTTGACGAATATTAAAGCAAAGAAATAGTCCTTTTTATTTTGCAAGGAAGAGGGTAGTTTTTTGTGATTGTGCTTGTACAATCTGTAGGTGTAGATTTATCAGCTGGACTTAGATGAAATGCAAAGAAATCCGCGGAAATGTTCTGGAAAAGTGCGCTATGGTTTTCCAGTTAACTTAGTGTAGTAAGGTCTAAAATTCTCCTTGTTAATATATGGCTGAATTCGAGGGATAAAGTCCTTTAACTGAGCGATAGCCTGCTCTTTCGTCAACATTCCTTTATTATATTTAGTATAGATTGATAGCACATCTTGAAATTCGGTGGTTGTTTTAAATAATGTGAATTCCTCTTCGGTAAAATTTGCTGCTATAAAAGCTTTGCGAAGCTTATCCAGATCCAAGGGGATCTTGTACAGTGATAGACCTGCCTGAAGGCCCATACGTTTTAAATTACCCCATCCTTCTAGACTCTTAAAAAAGTCCATTATAAATTTGAGGGTCAGTGAAGAAGAAGGATCTACGGGTTGATCAGTAGTTGGAGCTGTTAATTGGATAGGGGAAGGTGTGTTTGGTCTTGGACTGGGTATTACCTCTTCCTGTTCTGGGTGGCTTGTAGGAGGTTTCGCATCTTGTTGTCTTGGAGCTAAAGGAGGCATGGCTAGTGGCGTAGCAGCTGTTGCTTCGATAGGAGGATTTGGAACGGAGAGGGAGTGTCTTCATTTGATATTGTACGTGAATCTGTTTCAGGAACTTCAGTATCGACAATTGAAGGATTACCAGTTTGAGCTGAATCTTCTCCGACTGGTGGAGTTAGGGGGGCGCTCGTAGAGGGCTCTAGTCTCTTAATATTCTCTAAAAGGGCAGTCATAAAGGCATTGGCAATTGGCTCTCCATAGGCGAGTGTTAACTGCTGTTTTAGAGCTTTGGCGTTTTTTTTAATGCTTACAACGTAGGCCGCTCTCTCGTTAGAAGGAAGGTTTCTAATTTTGGTGAGAATTAATTGAGTAATTTGTGTGAGATAAGGATGAAGAGAGCCTGTATTAGCTAAAGAGGCTAGGGATCCTTCCGTAAGTTCCAGGAGCTCATTTTGTGCGGCTCGTATTTCTTTTTTTATTGCAACTGGATCTCCTGGTATTACGGCTGAGGCGATTTCGTGCAATGAAAGTTTTTGTTGTAAAGAGGAAATATGTTCTTCTAATTGATTGACCCTGTTTCCACATGCGCTTAATAATCCAAGGAGGTCAGGATTGGTAGAGGTCCCTGACGGAATTAGGTCTTCCTGACTTTGAGGATTTTTTGTACAAACTTTGGAGGTTACATAGGTATCGAGTATTTGATCAAGTGATCTCTGATGCTTATTAGTAGGGTTTGAATTTTCGAGTGCCCCTGAAATAAAAAACTTTAGCATACCATCAGTGGAAAATGTGTAGCTATCTACCCCCTGCCCCCTTCCGCTAGATCCATCCTGAGCAAGGGAGATTCCTTTTACTGTATATGTCTCACTACCTTCATTCTTATAAATAATGAGAATGGCTGGGACAAATTTCCCCTCAGAAAAACTTCCTGTAGGAAGGACTACCGGGCTCTCTTTAGTAGCAGATTTAAGTTTGGGGCTGAGTTCCCGCATGAACACCGTAGGAGTTTTCTTGCCTGCATGGACCTCTTGGATCCCTTCTCCGAGCTTAATAATCCCATCTAATGCTGTTGGGGTGGAACTTCGGACTTCTAGTTCCTTGGTTACCATATTCATCGCTCTTAAACCTTCTATGAATGAGGCTAGCGAAGTGCGGTTCGGTTTTGGAGGGGTGTTTTCTGTTGATGAGCTTATCGTTAGTATAGGTTCCTCGGAAAGAAAAGGATGTCCAAATCCAGGTAAATGGGGATAAATAGTTCTTAATGCATATCTTATGAACGTGATTACACTTTTTGAGAATTGAGCCCAAGAGCTTTTGTCTCGTGTAGTATAAGTAGGGACTCGGCCAACAGGAGACTCGAAATTTACAGGATTAGGGGAGTGGAAATTTGCAAGGTCACGGACTATAGGATGATTTGTTGCAGCAGGACCGGTTATAGGGCATGTAACTGTCTCTGGTGGTCCAATAAATTTGGTAAAAGCAACGGTAAGGGAGTTATCATCAGTTCCTTTTTGTACCGTGACTTCTCTTAAATAGATTTCGTCAGTAAATTGCGTGCTTGCAGTTTCCAGAGCTTTTCTTATCATTGAAGGGGAGATAGAAGGATCTGTCGTTCTTACAGTTACTACGTGGCTTCCTAGGCTCCCTATCGGAGTCCCTTGGCTATCTCGTGAGGGATCGATTCTGTAGTAGGAGTGAATAGGGGCGGGGCCTGTAGGTCCTGACGTGCTCATATAACCGAATAATATTAACTATTATTTTAATAGTAACATTAGCAGTGATTATTTTAAAATTAAAGCTTTAATGCATTATATATGAAAGATTGGTTTTTTTTAGTGTAAAGGTGATTTTTTCTCGCCCTACTTCAAACTTAAGAGGTGAGTAGAGATCTTTCTACGATTGCCTGAGCCATAGACTCTGCTCTTCCTAAGGGCAACCTTCTCTCTTCTACGGCGCGTGGTAGTAGATAGTGACCATAGAGCTGGTCATTTCCAATATTATGTTGGGCAGTTTCGTGAAGATCTTGTCCAGGGAAGTCAAATTCCATGACCTCCAGCTTACTTTCTGCAGCTAGTCGCTCTATATGAGAGCTTCTACTTAAGGCCGCGGTATCTACAAAATGATGATCTTTTTTTACATTGCTAATAACGATGGACGGGGGGATTTCACAAGACCTGTGAAATTCTGCCACTTCTTTTCCTAAGTCAATGTCCCAACCCAAGACTGAGGCAAGTGGGTATAGGATAGATCCACCTAATTTACTGCGGCATATTTCCTGTATGGAGGATGGCCCCCTGTCAAAATACATATGTCTAGGTAAGCGTGTCCTATCTATATATTTAAGAGCGGCTCCAGTTACTATTGTTCCAAGAGAATGAGCTGCCAGCTGGTTAATGGGTCCATACTTATCTTGTAGTGAGGATAATGTGCTGCTGAGGATTTGACCCGCCTCATCTATAGTTTCGGGCTTATAGGGAGTGACTCCTTGTCTTAAGTCATATTGACTGATAAGGATGAAGCGGGCAGGAGGCAAGCTCGGATCGGCTCTTCTTTTTGCAAGGTAGGCCGATATAAAGGGATAAATGCCTGTGATGTTATTCCGGATGGTAGAGAGATTGCCCATGGCTAAAGCAAAATTATAATAGGGGCGGGTGGGCTCTTCAGCCTGCGTTTCAATAGTACAGCAATCTACCTCAAGTCTCTTAGGGGAGTGTAGATCCAGGCTGATCTTTTTATGTGTGAAGGTACTTATGATCTCATTACGCTGTGGCCATCTAGGGGAGAAGGGAGCGCTTCTATTCCAGAAATCTCTAAAAAAAGCATTTTCCTGTTCAAGTTGTATATTTTGTTGTTCTGATAATCGGGAGTGAAGAACCCAAAAAAAAGTATCTCGTAGAAGGCCTCCTACAAAAAGTTTGAACCTTTCCCAAAGAGTCTTGGTTCTTTCCGTTACAGGATTGAGGGGAACTAAAGAAGTATACGTAGGTAATGAGCTTGTAGCTCCTAGAGGGGGATTTCTTGTGTAAACTGCTGCCATAAGACCTCCTTGAAAAAGAAGTTATGATAAGATTTTATAAAAATTTAGATCAATCTTGAAATTATTTTTTGATAACTAGGGGTTTTTTCGAGAATGCCCTGGATTAGCAGGTCCTAAACTTTAGTTAAATATTTTATTAAGCCATTCATTTTAATGTAATTAACCATTTACATTGTAATTGCAAAATAACTTATTACTAATTAATTTGAAAATGTTCTATAATTAAGTTTATAGCAACTAAAGAGTAGGGCCCCCCATGCAGATCCGCAAAGATTTTAATAATTTAATGCAGAAATTCCAAAGAGAATCTGCAAAGACTGGAAGAGTCGATCTTATGGAGCTATTTAAAGACTCCATTAGAATTTTTGATAAGCTAAAAGATGCTTTGAAAGACTGTTCTGAAGAGGAAAAAAAGGAGCTTTTCGCTCTTATGGCGGAAATGCACCAGTTTCTTCAGAATGAAACTAAAAAAATTGCGGAAAAATCGGGAATGAATGAGGAGCAACTTCTACGTTATTCAGAGAATCCTGATAATTTTTCCCCTTCGCAATGGAAAGCTATGGAAGTGGTTAAGATTAAGCTAAATGAGACAGGTAAAGAGCTTACAGATGTAGTTCGTAAAAGGGATAAGAAGAATGTTGCGGCTACCAAAAAAACGAAAGCAGACGCTTCTACGTCTGCTAAAAAACCTAAGCCAAAAGCTAAGGATAAGTGGGTTCGCAGCTAACTTTTACGCTGAATGGGACCTTGTTATTTGAGGATCTTTCTTATCTGTTATGCAGTCTTTGTCGATCAAGACCTCAACGATTGTTGGATCTGAAGGAACCTCAAACATAAGATCAAGAAGGATCCCTTCAGCAATCATTCGAAGGGCTCTTGCTCCCGTTCCAGTGAGTTTAGCTTTTTCAGCCATAGAGCGGAGGGCATCTTCTGTAAACGTAAGCTTTACATTTTCCTCTGCAAATAGACTCTGATACTGCTTAGTAATCGCATTTTTAGGCTTGCTTAAGATTTCTACCAGGTCTTCTGTAGTAAGCTCATTACAGTTGGCTATACTGTTAAACCGTCCGACAAACTCAGGGATCATACCGAATTCTATAAGATCTTCTGGTTCAACCTTCGATAGAAGATAGTTGGTTTCATGAGTGTCAAAGGTTTTACCCTCCGCTGCATCAAAACCAATGGTTGTCTTACCAAGACGTTTTGCGATCATTTTATCTAGGTGGACGAAAGCTCCTCCTACGATAAATAGGATGTTTTCAGTGTTTACCTTAATATATTCTTGGTTAGGGTGCTTACGGCCACCTTTTGGGGGGACGTTAGCTACAGTGCCCTCTACAATTTTAAGGAGCGCTTGTTGAACCCCTTCCCCTGATACATCACGGGTGATGGATACATTGCTTGTTGTTTTACGTAGTTTATCGATTTCATCTACATATATAATACCAGTTTCCGCTTTAGCTACATCATAATCTGCTGCTTGCAAGAGTCGTAAAATGATGTTTTCTACATCCTCTCCTACATAACCGGCTTCTGTGAGTGTCGTAGCATCGGCGATGGCAAAGGGTACATCAAGTACTTGCGCTAACGTCCTTGCCATTAATGTCTTGCCAGATCCTGTAGGTCCAAGAAGCATGACGTTCGACTTGCTGTATTCTACTGAGCCCGTCTTACTGATAGAGCGTATTCTCTTATAGTGGTTATAAACCGCTACGGAGATCGTTTTCTTAGCTTTTTCTTGACCAATGACGTATTCGTCAAGGGCTGCCTTAATTTCGCGAGGCTTTAAGAGTTTGAGTTCATGATGAACAGGTTTTTTTTCGACAATTTCCATGCAAAGCCGTATGCATTTATCACAGATAAATGATTCAGGGCCAGAAATTAGCTTCTCAACTGCGGCTTCAGGTCTGCCACAGAAAGAGCATATTGGTTGTTCTTTGTCTTTTTTGGTCATTTTTTAGCTCTTATTGCTTCGCGGTGTTTTAAGCAGGTTTTACCGGTTGAACGGCAATCTTATCGATCAGCCCGTATTTCACTGCTTCCTCAGGATTCATAAAGTAGTCTCTTTCCGATTCTTCTAAAATTTTCTCAATGGGATGACCGGTTGTATCGGATAAGATCTTTGCGCACATTTGTTTGAGTACAAGGATCTCTTTCGCTTGCAGAGCGATATCTGCTGAAGTTCCTGATACTCCGCCACTGGGTTGGTGGATCATAATGCGGCTATTAGGAAGGGCAAAACGCTTTCCTTTTGTGCCCGCTGCCAGAAGTAGAGAGGCCATGGAGGCTGCTTGTCCGAGACAATAGGTGTTGATCTCGTAACCCATAAAACGCATCGTATCAAAAATAGCAAGGCCGGCAGTTATATAACCACCTGGAGAATTGATATAGATGTTTACGTCCTTTTTTGGGTCTTCTGCACGGAGAAATAGTAATTGTGCAATAACTGTATTTGCTACTTGGTCATTGATTTCAGTGCCGATAAAAATAATCCGGTCTTTTAGGAGACGGGAAAAAATATCCATGGCTCTTTCGCCACGACCGGTATCTTCTACAACATAAGGAATGGAATACATGCAGTGCCCTCTTGTTTTCAGCAATTCTTAAGGTTTTTAAATAGCCACAAAGTAACGTCATATTGCTAGCTTTTGGTAAATAAAGCAAGCGCCTCCAATCTCTTGGAGGCACTTTAAAAGCTTTAAGAATTGTCTATCACAAAATTAGCTGCTTTTTCAAGGACTAGTTTAGATAGAGCTTCTGCATGCTTAACTTCAGACTGTTGATGGAAATGGAGCATTTGATCTGGATCCATTAAGATTTCGAGTGGTGTCGTTGCAGGTTTTGGTAGATCTTGCGGAGATATATTGATCTTTGCATCGCTTATGATCTTGCGGCACATGTAGAACATGCGAACAGCTTTTTCAGACTGAGAATAAATAGAGTCTAACGTCTTTTTCTTATCTGCCTGGCTTAAAGTCTCCCAATATTTTTGGAAATTACCGTCTTGTCCAAGTTGTCTCATGCGGAACTGGGCTTCTTTATCAATGAGTGTAGGTGGTAGATCGAAGGGGTATTTCTCTAGAAGATAATCGTTTACCTGTTCATGCATTTTTTCTTTTACATGTTCATCGGCTTGTTTATTAAGGAGTTTTTCAATAGAGGAAGTGAGCTCTTCTTGGCTTGTAACTCCAAGTTTTTTTAAGAAATCTTCTGTAATCTCAGGAAGCGTCCCTTGCTCAATTGCTTTTATTGTGACACGTACTTTTTGTGGTTTGAAGTCTTCTTTGTCTTTTGCATCATCATCCGCAACGCTTGTTCCTTCCATAGTGTCATAGAGATTTTTTCCAACTACTAGGTCTTTCATCCACTTTGCCATGTATTTAGAAGTCACTTCAAAGCGGGTATTCGAAAAAAGAGCTGTGTTTGGTTCTTGTTCTAGTGCGTCAACATCTAATATAACGAAGTCCCCTTCTTGTACAGGGCGGCCATCGATTTGTTTCCACTCAGCAAAGAAAAAGAGGATCTGTCTGACAGTCTCTTCGATTTTTTCTTTGTTAACGGCTGGGCGATCTACGGGTTTTGCAACAAATGTCTTTGGATCAACTGTAGGAATTTCAGGTTCTGTTTCCATAGTAAGAGTTAGAGATGCGCTATCTTGAGAGTGGTTTTTCATGTTGAAGGTAATTTTCGCATCTTGTCCAAGTAATCGAACCTTAGCAATTTTTTGGCATTCTTTGAAGGCTAGATCAGCAATAGATGTTTGCCACTCTTTATCAATGTCTTTAGAAAAGTTTTTTAAAATGAGGGCATCTGGAGCTTTTCCTTTTCGGAATCCTGGAAGTGTTACTTCTTTTGCAACACCCTTTAAAGCTTTAGATTTAGCAAGTGATACGAGCTCTTTAGAGGCTTCTACATCAAATTCAATGTGTGAGCCAGGTTTTTTATTGATGGTAAAACGTACTAAGTTGCTGCTGAGCTGAGGCTCTTGAGATGTCGGTTGGTCCATTACTTGACTCCTTAAATGCTGCATATTGATAATGAGAAATCATAGCGGGTGATGAGGCTCGAACTCACGACCCTCACGTTGGCAACGTGATGCTCTACCACTGAGCTACACCCGCGAAATGATGAAATTTTTTGTTGTCTTAAACTAAAGCGGGTGATGAGGCTCGAACTCACGACCCTCACGTTGGCAACGTGATGCTCTACCACTGA
>JAPLSW010000033.1 GCA_026398435.1 Chlamydiota bacterium
AGTCTTGGAAAACAGGTAATGAATCTGTTGGATGAAATTGTGATCAGAGTGTCTTTCTAAATTTCTTCATAGAGCAAGAAGAATAATGTTTTTTTGAATCTTTATTCTTCGAGGGAAGCTCTACTCACCCACAAGTGCAGCCAAGATCTGCATAGGTTCGATCTCTCCTTTACATTTTTTGAGATTTAATTTAAGATGGACGGCAAGTTTTATAATTAATTTTTTTACATCTCAATTTCAGGTAGGGAGCTCTATGGCATCCGTAAAAAAGAAAAGAAAAGCAAAGATCGCTCTTCATAAAAGAAAAAAAAGACGTAGAAGAGATCGTCATAAAAGCAAATAATTTATAAATAAATTATTTTACAGCTTTCTTAGATTTACTAGAGCTAGTTATACTAGCTCTAATTTTTTATCACCCCAGATTAATTCCTATGTGGTTTTACCCCGAAGAATACGATGTCATTGTAATTGGTGCTGGCCATGCCGGCTGTGAAGCGGCGCACGCGTCTGCTCGCATGGGAGTAAAAACCCTACTTCTTACTATGAACCTAGATACCATTGCCAAGATGAGCTGTAACCCAGCGGTCGGCGGCACTGCTAAAGGGCATATCGTACGGGAAATCGACGCTCTAGGCGGTGTCATGGGGAAAGTCACGGATAAAACGGGAATCCAATTCCGCATGCTCAATGCCTCTAAGGGACCAGCCGTTTGGTCACCCAGAGCCCAGGCTGATAAGTTCGCCTACCAGATGGCGATGAAACATCGCCTAGAAAAAGTGCAAAATCTCCATATCAAGCAGGGGACGATAGAAACCCTGCACCTCGAAGAGGGTATTCTGAAAGGGGTACAAACTCTTGAGGGAATCGGTTACTTTGGTAAAACAGTTATTATTTCTTCCGGCACTTTCATGCGCGGGCTCATACATATTGGAGAGACCCAATTTCCCGGAGGTAGAGCCGGGGATAAACCGTCAGTCGGTCTTTCTAAACATTTAGAAGATCTAGGCTTTTCTATCGGCAGATTAAAAACCGGCACCCCTCCTCGTATTAATCGGAGAAGTGTCGATTTTAGCAAAGTAGAAGTACAGCATGGAGATGTAGGAGTCCGCTTTTCTCACGATGCTCCAGAAGGCCCGGGCCTGCCCCAAGTGCCCTGCTATATCACCTATACTAATGAAGCGACAAAACAAATTGTCATGGATAACCTCCACAGATCTGCGATGTATTCCGGAAGGATCAAATCGATCGGTCCTAGATACTGTCCATCGATTGAAGATAAGATCGTTCGTTTCAATGACAAAGAAAGGCACCAACTTTTCTTAGAGCCCGAAGGGCTCGAAACAGAAGAGATCTACGTAAACGGAATCTCTTCTTCTTTGCCATTCGATGTCCAGCTCGCCATGATCCATACAGTGGAAGGGCTTGAAAATGCGGAGATCATGAGACCAGCTTATGCCATCGAATACGATTATGTAAAAAGTGGGCAGCTAAGCGCAACCCTTGAAACAAAAACCATCGAAGGGCTGTACTTTGCGGGACAGATCAATGGAACCACAGGTTATGAGGAAGCAGCCGGCCAAGGACTCATTGCCGGTATCAATGCAGCTCTTAAAATCCAAGGCAAAGCTCCTTTTGTTCTTAAAAGATCTGAAGCGTATATCGGTGTTATGATCGATGAGCTCATCACAAAAGAGCTGGAAGAGCCCTACCGTATGTTTACAAGTAGAGCTGAGCATCGCCTCGTTCTTCGTCAGGATAATTGCGACCTAAGACTTAGAAAATACGGATACGAACTGGGCCTGATAGATCAGGCGCAGTACCAGACTCTTATCCAAAAAGAAAAACTTATCGAGGAGCAAATCCTCTCACTTTCTAAAACATTTACCCAAGTAAATGGCAAATCAGCCTCTTTGTCCCAACTGCTTTGTAGACCTGAGTTTAGTTATCCTAAACTTCTTACTGACTACCCAGAAAAACTACAAGACCACGGCCAGGAAATCAATTTCCAGATCGAGCTGCAACTCAAATATGCAGGCTATATAGGCCGGCAAAATATAGAGATAGCAAAGCTTGAAAATACTGAAACGACAATCATCCCACTCGGCACTGATTTCAAGGCAATAAAAGGTTTATCTAATGAAGCAAAAGACAAGCTCTCAAGATTCAATCCTTCAACACTTGGTCAAGCTTCGAGAATATCCGGTGTGTCACCAGCTGACATCTCCGTTCTTATGGTATCTTTGTATAAGCAAAGTTGTTGTAGCGTCTAATTTTTAAAGTAAAATTCAGATACATAACTTCTTGCTACCCATTAAATCTTTTTTTTTTTTATTAGTTTATAAGACCAACCCCTTACGGTTTTATGAACGCTCAGACTACTTTACCAATCGTTCTTTTCATCGGCACAGATATTGGCAAGGTCACCTTTATCAAAAGGGCCCTGAAAGGAAGCTATTATGTCATGGACTCTAAGGATAGCCATACTGCCTTCGAGTGGCTAAAAACGATTCCTATACAAACCGTGATATTAGACTTTAACACACTCGATGAACCCCTATTTAATCTATGCCAGCATATCAAAAAAACACCGGGCCTGGAAAAAACACCCATTCTTCTAATTACTAATAAAATACAGAAAGCCTTTACCGTCGATGCACTCAATGCTGGTGTTACCGATTTTATCCATGAGCCACTTGATGCCTCGGAAATCCATGAAAGAATGGCCGTATGCCTTAAATCACAAATGATCACTAAAAAGATGTCTTTAATGACATCCAAGATCAATTCCTCCCCTCTTATTCCGAAAAATACCCAGACCTTCCTTCATAGAATGCTACTTGATGACAAAACACTTAAGGAAATCTCCAAAGCTAAAAAAATCGATATGCCCCTTACCCTTCTCATGATTGCCCTAGATAACCATGATATGTTCATTAAAGCTTACGGGGAGCTCACACTAGAAGAAATCATTCTCTTTCTGGAAGAGTACTTAAATAATCGTCTTAGAAAATTTGACACCTTGATGCCTCAAGGAAATGGAAAGTATCTTTTAATGCTCCCTAAAACTTCTCAAAGTGCTGCAAAGATCATCGCTGAAGACATCCGCAAGGAAATTTGTAGAACCACGATTCACACAAAGAAAAAAGAAATCCTTGTCACTGTATCGATTGGAGTCGTTTCCTTTGATAAAAAGCTCTCCGATGCGGCAGCGGCGTATGAGCAATTTGACCAATCGCTCGAAAGAGTAAAAAAATCTTTAGAAAAAGCCCAGAAAAAGGGCAATAAAATCGTTTCAGACAGTTCGTAACCCGGGAGGCTTTCATGAAGACAAAATTGCATTTATTTGGTATGATTATAGCCGTTTGTAGTCCTATTTTAGCCTTTAGTGACACCTCGCTTCAGCCGACATACACCTCTTCTGCTAAACACAACTCGATGGCGATAGATCCTAAATTTAGGGCCTCTGACTACAAAGAAGCCTTTGACTTTCTTAGGAAAGAAAAGGCTCCAAACAAAGTATGCTTAAACCTAATTGATGGAACTGCCTTGTCGAATATTATTGAGATGACGTTAATGGCCAACAACACTCTATTTCTTGTGCGCTATAACACGCCCAAAGGGATTAAAGTGCAAGCCATTGAACTAGAGCAGATCCGTGGGGTTGGCTACCTCGAATGACCCTGCACTACCTGCAACTGCCCTCTGGCACCTCTATTTTTGATCAGCTTCTTCTAGAAGAAGCTCTTCTTAGAGATGACACAAGAAACTTTTGCATTGTTAATGAAGGAAGCTCTCCTGCCATCGTCATGGGAATTTCTGGAAAACCCCACGAGCTTGTAGATACAGACAAAGCAAGTGCCCTACAAATCCCGATCATCAAGCGCTTTAGTGGAGGGGGGACAGTAGTAGTTGATGAAAGCACTCTCTTTGTGACCTTTATCTTCCAAAAAAAAGATCACCCCTTTCAAGCTTATCCAGAACCTATTATGAAATGGTCCGAAGGGATTTATAAATCGGTATTTTCCTCCCATCCTTTTGCCTTAAAAGAAAATGACTACGTCATGGAAGAGAAAAAGTTCGGAGGCAATGCCCAGTACATAAGAAAAGAGAGGTGGCTTCACCACACCTCATTTCTTTGGGACTATAAAAAAGAAAAAATGGAGGCTCTTCTCCATCCCAAAAAAACACCTACGTATAGAGCGGGCAGAGAGCACGAAAGCTTCCTCTGCAAGATGAAAGACTTCGTCCCTTCTAAAGAGACTTTTTTTTCAAGACTCAAAGAGTCTCTTCAAAACTCTTTTGCTCTCATAGAAATACAAAGGGAAGACTTGGAAATTGGGACACCCTCAAGAACATCTACCATTCTTCTTTAGGCTAAAAAGATCTTAGACAAAGGGAGATTATTCCTTTCTTAAATAAGCATAACGTCCTCGAAAGGGGATTTTTTCTGGATAATCGATCCTTTCTATTCGGTTATCCAATCCATAAAGAGGATCTAGCCCCGCGCTTGCTTCTGTAATAGCGCAACTCCATAGATCTATCAATCCTTCAGAAACTTCTCCATCGTAATAAAATCGAATGAAAAATTCAAATTTATCCTTATCAATATCCACGACAACAGCCCTTAATTCAGGCGAGACAACATCTAGTAAAGCGCGCTGTGTAGCTAGCAAGGCATCTGATATATATTGCATGTTTAGCTCCTGAATTTAACGAATAAATCTCAAACAATTCAAGACCATACAATGAACTTAACCAAAAAACGATACTACTCTTTTCTAAGAAAGGCATAATCACCCTTAACATTGATTGCTTTAGGATAATCGACTTGCTCAATCACGTCTCTGACTTGATATTCAGGAAAATTTGCACTAGCCTCTGTACAAGCAATACTTGCTAAGTCAAATAAGTCGTCATTAATTTCGCCGTCATAGAAAAAATTAAAAAATAGTATCTTATCGACTGTATCTACATCAATAACAACCGCACGTAGTGAGGGTGTAACAACACCTAAAAGGGCTCTTTGCATACTTAAAAGAACATTGATAATCTCTGTAAGATTTTCTTGCATTGCTTATCTAGATTCTTTTCTTAAATAAGCATAACGACCTCGAAATGGGGGCTTTTGTGGATAATAAATCCTTTCAACTCCTGCATCTAAAATAGAATCAAGTCCGAAATCAGCATGAGCTCTTGTTATGGCGCATTTCCAAAGGTCTATTAATTCCTCACTAACCTCTCCATCATAGTAGAAGTGTATATAGAGCAATTTTTCATCTTGTGGCGCATCTACCACTACTGCTCTTAAGCTTGGCGTTACGGCATGTAATAAGGCTCGTTGTACGCAAAGCAAAGCATCCGCAATTAAAGTCATCGTTAGCACTTTCTTAAAAAGGTTAATTTATTAAATTTAAAAATTTAGGATCAATCCTATTAAAGCAACATTGCCACTATTCCTTTCTAAAATAGGCAAAGTGTCCTAGATTAGGTATCTTTTTCGGATAGTCTAATCTTTCGATGTAATCGTCTACCCTACAGTCTATCCCTAAGTCTGCGCTCGATTCAGTAACGGCACATCGCCACACATCCAATTGTTTTTCAGAGGCCTCTCCATCGTAATATATACGCACGGTGAACATATCACTATCCTTATCTATATCTATGGCAACGGCTCTCAGTTCGGGTGTTACGGCTCCCAATAAAGCGTTTTGCATAGCTAGGAGCGCATATTCAATTGAAAATATTTCCATCATTGTCCTTTTCGAATTGTAGGTACTATATGAACCCCATCTTGTGCATAATGAATTTTACCCCAAGACGTAGCAACTTTTTCTCCAGTAGCACGATCGATCGCATAACCAATAAACTCTTCGAAATTTACCAGCTCTTGATAAGATGGTGTTCCTGGAGTTTGGTTCCTAAGGCTTACGCCTTTGCCAGAGAATTCATCAATAAGTTTTTGAGGATTAGGATGCTCAAAGATGCTTTTATTTAATATCGGTTCATAGTTGTTATGACCGATAATATGCTTTCCCTGCTTATCTGGCTGAATTTTTAAGTTAGCGTTCTTAAATACTTCTTTCCTGTTCTGGGCCCTTTTAAGAGCCTCCATTTTTATAACAGACCTATTCCTCTCACTAATGGCCATAGCTTCAAAAGTCATCATGTTATTTGCTTTTTTAAGGAGTCGATACGAATTCATCGCCTTTGTAACTCCTACTCCAGCAAATATATCAACTCCACACTTTCCTATGATCTGTCCTGTAAGCTCTCCTTTTATTTGATCTTCTAAACCATCCCATTTAGCAATAAGATCTTGAAGCTCAGGAACGAGCTCTTGCAAAGTTTCCAGCGGAGTATGTTCTCTTATGAAATTAACACAGGCCTTCGACGCATCTACAAAATCTGCAGAGACGTCTACGGGATCTTGAGCAAAAGCCCATAAACCCTGACTAAGACCTTGTAAAGAGGCCAAAAGGGAAGGTATAAATTCAGTTCCCCCCTGCACTCCTCCTTGTACGATTCCCAAAGTTAACCCTTTAGAAAAAGGAATCATATCCAAAGAAGTTGAGGAAATCACAGGTAGTGCAACCTTCGATTGTAAATAGTCCTGTAATGATAAATCAAAATCACCCAGTTCAAAATAACCTGTTGCCCGCTCAAAATACGCTTCTTTCTTTTCTGGGTTCTTATTGATTAATTCGGTAAGAGTAAGCACTGCATCCGCATATAGCCCAGCTTCGAGCTCTGTTTGACCTTTAAGTAAGATAGCATCTTCTTGTAGCTTTGCAAAAAGATCAGTATCAGATCCTTTTAAGGCAATGGTTAAACGATCTAACGCATCTATTGTGTTGCCTTCGAGATAATCAAAAAGGCCTCGATTATAATAAGCCGAGGGACTGTGATGGTTGTCAATGCACCAATCAAGAGATTCTTTGCAGGCCTCTAAAGCTGCAGTTTCTTTTTGTTCAACAAAGGATAGCTTTTTCTTATAGAGTGCCTGAATTTCCTTTTTCCGTTTTGTAAGAGTTTTTTTATTTATAAGTCTATCAACAAGAATAAACCGTTCATACACAGGTATTTTGTTGCTGAGATCTTGAATTCTTGCATCTAAAAAATTTTCGCTGCTTTCGTAGTATTTTTTGATGTCATTTTTCAAAACACGAAATACATGAGGCACAGATCCATAATTTTTTTTGAATAGAAAGGTGTTTTCTTTCCAGTGGTAAGTGGGATTCTTTGAATTAAGATCTTCATACCACTCTATCCTTCTCGTTATTTCAAAAGGAACCCAAAGGTTACTTTCTAAGTTGGGCAAATGAATTTTAGATTCTTCTTTTGTAAAGATTAGCTCTCTATCACGTTGAACCGTTCGCGAAATCTCCCAGTAAATCTTTCCCTCGTAAGGGTAAGGATCATCAAAATCCTCCCTTAATTCGTACGGAGGGTAAAATTCACTAGCCACTGTAGGATAATTTACCCCCTCCCCTATATAAAACCAGGAATTTTCAACTGATAAGCTCAGCAGATAAAGGGCTTTTGCATACTTGGGATCTTTGCTCACAATCCCACATAAGCAATCTTCCTCTTGGCTAAAAAGGGATATGTTGCATAACAGGAAAATAGATAGTATTTTATACTTCATGCAAGCCTCCATAGCGTGGCGGCATCATAGCGCGCAGCTTGGAAAAATGAAATAGGTTTTACTCTCATTTCATCGACTTCTAAAGGAAGGAAGCTAAGCTGGATTAACTGAGAATAGCATTTTTAGGAGTTCTTTTTAGCTCTGTACAAAAGTCTAAATAGTCATCGATAGAGTCTTTGAAAGCTTGCTCAAGTTCATCAACTGATGTTCCTTGAAAAGTAATCACATCACGTAATCCAATAACTTCTGCATGAAAAATCTTCGCATCTTCATCGTAAGAGGCTTGTCCTTGGTATCCTTTATAATTCATAGGGATAATGGTGGTTTGAATATGTAAAAAAATATTGATGGCAGAGCCGAAAGGATAACAGCCTGCTTAAGTAACGTCCTTTCTTTAAAAAAATCCGTCGTAAAGGTTCGGTCTGCGGCTGCGTTTAACCTGAGTATCAGGTGGGACCGCTTCCTGAAAGGAACACAGCTCTTCTCTCGAAGTGCGTACTTAGTTCAATTTCAGCGTCGTGATCCCCTATAAAAACAATATCGTTAAAGAGCTATATTGATGCAGGCCGGGTATCCATAAACAACAGAAATTAGAAGTATACTGAATAGGGGTATTGGGAGCAAAAGCTAAAGAATTTTTTGCATTCTTAAAGAGAGGAAAAATTTTCCTGAGTTGCCCAACCAATGGTAGATCTTTGCCTCAGGATGAAAACCCCGAAAATGGGGGAGCCAATTAAAATATTGATTAAGATGCTCGACATCCCATTTTTCTAAGAAGGCAAGCCTTGAAAAAAGATCTTCATCAGAAATAAAAAAAGGATGTTCACTGAGTGTTTTTTCAGCCCATTGAAGGATAAGCTCCGATCCATAGTGAAATCCAATAACTCCTGAATTATAACCCACTTCTTCAGGAAGAGTTATTCCCTGCTCTAGATATGATTTCTGGGTGGCCTCAGTTCTTGGAGCCATATAGATAGTATTTTTAGAAGAAATCTTTGTGAAAAGAGGGGTTAGATCTGCACATACTTCACAATCAACATCGAGCCACAGGGTATGCTCATACGGACTCATAAGGAGAGCAAACGGTTTGTAGTGGCATTTCATCCTTTTATTCCACCAAAAGGGATCATCTTTCCACTCAAAAGTATCTTTCCATAGTGTCTGCAGAGAAGAAGGAACTTGCATCTGCTGGGAAGCAAAGGTTTCCGGAAGAAATAGATCTACAAGAGATCCTTTTTCTTCGCAAAAGGCCCGCGCTTTAGCGCTTAATCCAAAATCGATAAATGTGACAGGAAGTGTGTTACTCTCTGAGTATTTCTCCCACCACCAGGGGAGCATCCACTCTTGCGCGGCGTCACATCCAACAATTATGCCAGAACCTTTTATAGGCTCTGTTCTATTCCAGGAAAGAGTCACTCGCTTTCGTCTGGTACGCTGATAAGATCTTTCCAAGCCTGTCTTGTGACCTGCCGTCCCATAACCGCGATCGATTCCGTAAGAGGGATCTCTTTAGGACATACTTCCACGCAGTTTTGTGCGTTACCACACTCACTTATTCCCCCCTCTTCCATAAGAGGTCTGAGCCTTTCACTTGCAGAAAGCTTTCCGATAGGATGAGCATTAAATAATCTTGCTTGGGAGATAATTGCAGGTCCAACAAATTTGGAATTTTCATTTACCTGAGGACAAGCTTCTGTGCAGCAGCCGCAAGTCATACAGGTAGAAAGTGTATACATCGCTTCTTGGACCTTAGGACTGATCTTAGGACCAAAGCCCCGATCAAATGAATCATCAGCATCCACCCAAGCATGTATTTTTTTTAGATTGTTAAACATCACATCGCGATTAACAACGAGATCTTTTACCAGAGTAAACTTTGTCATGGGAGCCAAGGTTACGACATTACTGCCGCTTGCTTCTATAAGCTTATGAATAAGGGCAGTACACCCTTGCCTTGGACGGCCATTGATAAGCATCGAGCAAGAGCCACATACTTCTTCTAGGCATCCTTGCTCCCAGGCAACGGGAGTGACTTTTTGCTTCTGCCGATTGATCGGATTTCTCTGCACTTCCATAAGCGCTGAAGTGATATTCCCAGTACTGATGACTGGTAGTTCCCCTAAATATTTTCAATATAAACGTTTTAGACATTGTTATTACCCTTTGCTTCTTCTATACCGGCAACACGATATTTTGGGGAATGTTTTCTAAAGTAGGCTTTACTTTTTTTGCTTTACTATAGTCTCTACCAATCGGCTTCAAATGCCTAGTATCTACAGGAGCATACGTAATTACCGGCTCATCAAGAGAAGGATTATACGTAGCAATGGTTGTCTTTAACCAGTTCTTATCGTCACGCTCTGGGAAGGACGGCTTATAATGAGCTCCACGGAACTCATCTCTTAGAAGAGCGCCCTTTGCAATGACTAAAGCAATTTCAATCATAGAAGAAAACTGATTGGCAAACTGGTAGGTCTGGTTCACAACTCCGGCCCTATCATCCAAGGAAATATGAGTCATTCTTTCCCGAATTTCCTTAATGCCTTGAATCGTCTTTTTAAGATCTTCGTTGTTACGCTTTACCGTGACATTACTTACCATGAGAGCTGCAAGCTCCTCATGTAAGCTATGGACATTTTCTGTCCCTTCTCTTGTAAGAAGATCATGTTTAAGAGCTTCTTCAGCAGCTAGAGACTCGGAGAAAAAGCGAGAAGGGAGATTTCCGTAACTTGCAGTGAGTGACTCTAAATACCTAGGGACCTCACCTCCTGCAACTAGCCCTGCAAAAATACAGGAAAGGAGGGAATTGGCTCCGAGTCTATTAGCGCCGTGGTATAGAAAATCGGATTCTCCCACATTAAAACACCCCGGGATGTTGGTCATCTGACGGTACCTTGTCCAGCGATCTGGATCATCGGCCGCGGGAAAATCCACCCACGCCCCACCCATAGAGTAGTGAACCGCTGGGAAAATTTTCATAGGAACTTTATGAGGATCTTCACCGGTAAATTTCTGATAGATATCGAGTACTGATTCAATCTTATGCTGCACTTTAGCGTCTAGATGAGATACATCGAGATATACTTGGTTCAGTCCATCGATACCAAGGCCGAGCTCACATACACGGAGAACTTCTCTTGCCGCGATATCTCTTGGAACGAGATTTCCAAAAGCTGGATACATCTCTTCCAAAAAATACCAAGGCTCTTTAGTTTTACCGCAAGGTATCTCTTTACCCTCGGGTGTCGTAATCGTTTTTGAAGAATCTCCATATACCCACATCCTTCCTCCCTCTCCACGTGAGGACTCAGAAATTAAACGGAGTTTGTCTTCAGCAGGGATGGCTGTTGGATGGATCTGGATAAATTCCCCGTTGGCATATTTCATTCCCTGTTTAAACAGGCGGCCATTGGCAGCGCCTGTACAAAAAGTAGAATTGGTCGACTTTTTAAATATCAGACCAGGGCCGCCCGTTCCAAATACCACAGCATCGGCCTTTAGAACAGACAGCTGCATATTAAAAAGATCCATCATCACAATGCCACGTGCTATCCCATGGTCATCGAGGACTAGGCGCATAAATTCGTGATGCTCAAACTTTTGTACTTTACCTTGCGATTCATATCTTCTTACCTGCTCATCGAGGGCATATAAGAGCTGCTGACCGGTAGAGGCTCCGCAAAAAGCTGTTCTGTTATATAGCGTTCCACCAAAACGTCTGAAATCGAGATTTCCCTCAGGCGTTCTATTGAAAGGGCAACCAAACCGCTCCATCATACGAATGATCCCTGGCGCTGCCATGCACATTTCTAAAATAGCAGGTTGATCTCCTAAGAAATCTCCCCCTTTAATCGTGTCATACGCATGGACTAGTGGAGAGTCATCTTCATTTTTAAGATTCATCGCCGCATTGATCCCCCCTTGAGCGCAAACAGAGTGAGAGCGTTTGACTTTTGTGACAGAAACAACCTTTACATGGCAGCCATTTTCTGCAAGTTTCATAGCTGCAGCAAGGCCGGCTAAACCACCACCGACTACAATCACTTCTTTTATTTTTTTGTTAAATGACATCGCCTGCCCCTGCATGCATTAGGTTAGTATTTTAGATTAAGCCAATAGGTGCCCCAAATTGCAGCCAGCCCTAAAAATGCCACTACAAGCATAAGAGTAACACACAAGGTTGCCATAGACTTCTGCGCAGCTCTTTTGAAAACGAGCCCCCAAGATATCACAAACGTCCAAAGGCCATTAAACGCATGAAAGCATGCAGCCAAAACAAATATGGTATACAGACCGGCATATATAGGACTTTTAAAAGTGTCTCGCACAGAAAGCATCGTGGCCGTTCCAAAGCTCGTTGACACAGCAATTACCTCTGTGGGCGTGATCGGCATTTTCGATAGAGCATTTACCCATTTAACCTTCTGCTGATAGTCTTGCGCAGAAACTAACAGCATCTGTGTTTGCTGGCTAAATTCTTCAGGAACAGCGCCGTATACAGGATCTATCACTTCCTCATCTCTTAGTGACTGGGCAACCTCAGTAAGGGAGCCCTCATCTTCCCGAGAGGAAATAAGAGCCTGCTCCTGCTCAATTTTATGCGCGTCGTATAGATCAACATCAAGACGATCAGCCACTGTATAAAGACCGGCATCTGTCGATACCCGTACAAAATAATAGGACTCTGTCCCTTCATTTACAGAGACTGGATACTCAATAAAACGAAATTTTGCGACATGGCATATAATGCCGATAAGCAAAATCCACGAAGTGATCCTCTGCCAGGAGTAAGCCTTATTTCTTTTATACTCTTTAAGAGCGGGCTTACTTCCATCGGATCCTTTAGCATTGCTCTTTGCTGTAAAGAGATACTTAATACCCCAAACGGCATGAATAAGGATCGGCGTGCCGATCAAAAAAACTTCAATCACTTGTAGATACGGAAGATCATGTATCCAATTCACCGTTCTAACAAATCCCCCGCCATTATCTCCGAGGAGTAAAGCTGCTTGTGAATTTGTCAGTAAATGTTCCGTGAGAAATAAGGCGAGCCAGAGTCCCATTAAAGAATGGACTCTTCTCCACACAAATGCCCTGGGGAGGGTGTACGTTGCCATCAATAGCCCTTTAGTTCAAAAATACTTTTCCAAAACGGTATTAAACTACTGCGGGTAGTTTTCAAAAAGAAAAAAATGCACGAGCGTTTGCAGAAGTGGCTTTTGCCACCTCTTCAACAGGTATGTTTTTAATAGAGGAAATCATCATTGCCGTCTCACAAATAAAAGAAGGTTCATTTTGCATTCCTCTTTTGCTTTGTGGGGCAAGATACGGAGAATCAGTCTCAATAAAAAGGCGATCTAGAGGAACAAATTTAGCCACCTCTTGCAATTGCAGAGACTTTTTAAAGGTGACAATACCACTTATTGAAAGATACCATCCTCTATCAAGAACCTGTTTTGCTTCTTCTAGTGTTCCCGTAAAGCAATGAAGTACCGCGGGTAGCCCCGCGTATTCATCATTTGCCATATCAAAAAGATCCTCAAAGGCCTCTCTACAATGAAATATGACAGGCAGCTTAACCTCTTTTGCCAAAGCAAAATATTTACTTAAGTATTTTTGCTGGGTCTTCTTATCAGAATGCTCGTAAAAATAATCAAGGCCTGTTTCACCGATAGCTACAAGGTGACCCTCTCTTGCTGCCTTTTCCACAACGGGAAAAAAAAGCTCTCCTTCTTGCACTACATCATGAGGGGTAGTTGATGCTGTATTATAAACAAAGGGGTAGCGAGCACGAAGATCGATCCCCTTTTTTAAAGAGTCAATATCTGTACAGATATTGACTATGACATCAAGACCCTGAAGCTTTGCTCGCTCTAGCACTTGATCGACAATCGGAAATATTTGTTCTGAAGTTAAATGAGCATGAGAATCGATATACATAAAAGCATCTTAAGTAATGAGTAAAAAAGGCAATCATAGCAACTCGCTGGAATTAATGTCTTGGAACTTCCCCGTCAAACAGATTGACAAATTAAAAATATTCCCGCACAGATAGAAGAAAAACAATCCCGCAAGGAATATCCTCATGATGGCATTACTATTTCTTCTATTTACAATCGTGATTCTTCTAATCATTAAGGGAAAAAGAAAAGAATCTGTGTTACTCACCTTTGTAACACTCATTCTATCTCTCTTTATGTATTGGCACCATATCACCTTATCCCTAAACATTCTTCTCTAGAGGCACTTATGAGAAATAAAATTGTTACATTTCTGAATTCTCTTTTTCCCATAGTGCTTGCAGGCGTTGTACTTGGGGGATATTACATCCAGATTACTCGTCATGAGCTTCCCTGTCCTCTTTGCATGCTCCAAAGGATTGCGATGATAGGAACTGCTATTGGCCCTCTGCTCAATCTTCGTTTTGGCTTTTCTACCTCCCACTATGCAATATCTCTTTTCGCTGCGATATTCGGCGGCTCGATATCTCTCAGACAAATATGTCTTCATATCTGTCCGGGATTTCCGACATTTGGTGAGCCGGTGCTTGGTCTCAGTCTGTATACATGGGCGTTTGTCGTATTCGCCTCTTCTATTTTTGCCGTAGCGATACTATTACTTATGCACACACCATCGAAAGACTTCCCCAAGCCAAGAAAGGTAGCTCCTCTTGGGATGGTGGCTTTTGGGGTTGTCCTGCTTGTGGCGTTTGCTGATGTGATTACTACGTTTATGGAATGTGGGCTTTCGGCGTGCGTGGGGTAAGGTTTTTTCAAGGATCATCTTTTGTGTTGAAAAGGACCTACTAAGGTGTCACTAACAGGAGATGGCAATCTTCTACATCCCTTCAAGTTTTACTGCTAATCTAGACCATTTTGCCGGCACCGACAAAATGGTTTTTTGGTTAGAAGATTCTTTGTTCTTTTTTCAAATAGTCTCTACCCAGCTTTAAATCCATGAGTTTCTAGCCATTTTGCTGGCATTTCATATTTGAGACCTCCGCTCTTATTCAAGAATGCTTAAATAAGACCCCTGTTTAGGGCATCCTTATTTAAGTAAACTTAAATAGCCCTATGAGCTATTTAAGCAAACTTAAATAAAGACCTGATAAGGGATCAATGTCAAGGTTAGACCTTTTGAGCTTTGCTCATAAGTCAATTATTTACAGATGATTATAGAAATAAATGGAGCGCGCTTGAAATTCACATTAAACATATCTAATGTGATTTTCAATGTGAAATCACATTAGATATCACATTAGACCATCGGAGGTTGTATAGCTGTACTTAGCATACTTCCCTCGACCAGGGTTTTTAATTTTTGAATTTTCCCCCATCAATTCTTTCATAAGGCGAATGGCCTGAAAGCAATCAAAATAGTTGGGTGGATTATTAGAAAAATCCTTCTCTTTTTTTTTAAAATGCCTCTGCAGACACAGTATTTCCTAACGAAGAACTGCTGTAAATTGCTATTTAGTACAACCAGAGATGTACAACTGTTGTACATCTGGATTTAGTGAAGGAGAGGAGTCGATCTTGTTTATACTTGTTTACAAAAAGGGAATACACTTGAGTGCCAAACCATTTAAAGACTCGGGTATTCGTTTTTGTATCGGGGGTTATTTAATATTTTTTGACACTTTAGGCATCTTACTAAAGCATCTCTATCATCATTATATTGCCATGTATCTATACACGTAGGACATATTAACCATTCATTATCTCCAATTTGAGCCGTTTCTGAAATAGAAGAATCAGGAAACTCTAAATCCATTAATTCTTTATAGGATTTAAAAACCGCCACTTCTCTTGCTTCACCATCTGTTAAATTATCTTGAAAATAGTCTTCATTTATCCATTCTGGAAAAATCCACAATGGATATTTTTCAAAACCTTCGATTATTCCAAAAACCCAGTATCGAGAAAGACGATTATCTATGATTTCAAAAAGGTCTGCCGGCCTTGCTATCGGAAAAAGACTATGTGCTCGATCGCATACATAATAGCAAACTTTTCCATGAATGATAATCATTCCATAAATATTATATTCCTTTCCTATATCTAAAAATTCATACCCTGAATCTTGTATATAGCTCTCATTTTCAGATGAGAGATCTGCTTGCAAAGATGCTTTTTTATTAGAAAGACATTTAATTTTCATAGTGTTTAATCATTTTTAAATTTAAATTCGCTTTTTTCTCCAGTCAACCGATGCTCCCAATAGTGAATATCGATTTCTGTCCCATCTGACCTTGTATGAGTGTGATCAACCTTTTTCCATTCCTTTTCTGGGTATCTTGGGTCTTTGATTTTGCCTTGCATAATTTCATCTTCTGCATCCTGAGGCTTCGCCTTAGCTTCTTCCAATGCTAGATGCTCTTCAAGATCATTAGGTTCCTCTCTTACTTTCTTTTTCCCTGTATCCAGCTTATGCAGCGTATATTGAGCAGCGCCTCCAGCATGTTGAACCATTTGATGAACAGCAGAGTTAAAGCTTCTAGCAAGTGCGCTGTTTGAATGACTATGTTGATGTTCCAGCTCATAACTTACAATTGCAGCTGCTGCTGCAACGGCCACGATCTTCCAAGTTAGAGCTAATAGTGGCAATGCAACAACAAACTGACCATCAGGATCTCTATATCGGAAAGGATTATTAAAAACATACTGGTAGAGATTAACTCCATCTATAAATCCTGCAGGATCAGTTGTCAACCATCTAGCAAGTTTTGGATCATAGTAACGTTTGCCGAAATCGATAAGGCCAAGCTCAGGATCGAAGCGCTTTGAAGCAAAGCGCCATGGGTTCAAAGGACTTTCCTTTGAACTTTGCAGCTCTTCACCAAATGCTGTAAAATCATAGCTTATTGCAGCAGATCTTGTATCAAGATCGATCAAGCGGCGAATGTTTCCTTGAACATCAAGGAGAGGGGCAAAGACTTGCCCCTCTATTTCTAGACCAACAGTGGTGGGATTGTTCTTATGCTTGCTTAGCCCTAGAACTCTCAAATTTATTGGTTCATTATGAGAACTAAAAGCGCCGATTTCATTTTGTCCATGATAAAGATAGTTCTCACAGGCTGTTACTTTCCAACCATAATCTGCTTGAGCGTAGACTGTTTTGCTAAGCCTCCTCCCAAGGGGGTCATAGGAAAAAGTCACCTTTTGCTGATCAGAGCTGACTTCAATCAGTCGGTTGAGCGGGTCATAAATGAACCGAGAAGTTTCAGAAGGAGATTGCTTGAGGACTTGATTCCCGTTGAGATCATAGGAGCAACGGGTATTCTCCGCTGAGACCAGCTCATTTAATCCATTAATCTCATAGCTATTTCCGTTTTTAAGAGTTTTATTATGCAATGAGTCATATGCATAGACGAAGGAGAGATCCTTGCTCTTTTCTGAGCAAAGTTGAGATAATCCATCGTAAGAGTATCTCTCTTCTACTCCATCGGTAATATTGCTGATCAAGTTTTGAGCGGAATCATACCTCCACTCCTGAGAAAAGTAGGGACTGGAAATAGAGGCCTTTTGTCCCCTGAGGTCTGTCAGGTGAACCACCTGACCTAAATTTCCCATTAAGCACTCAGAAAGGAGATGGCCATCGAGATCATACCCTTCATAAGTATGAGTATAGAGAGTCTCTCCTTTATCAGAGGTTCTTGTTACCCCTCTTAAGAACAGAGGATCGTGGGTATACAGCACCTCTCCCTGATTTGCCATTTTTAGATAAATCAAGCGGTTGAAATCGTCGTAATCTTTTTTCACTTCTAGCCCAGAGGGAAATACCTCCTGGGTGACATTACCAAAAGGATCAATCTCTCGCTTGATGACAATCTTCTGATTCTCATCCACTGTGTATGTGAGATATCCTAATCGATCATACTCAAAGGCGTGATGGATCTTACCATCCGAAGAGTCTAAATGGCTTAAGAAACCAAGAGGATGGTAGCTATAGGCAAGTGTTATTCCACTGGCAAGAGTTTTTGATGCAATCTTGCCCGAGGGCAAGTACGTATACGTCGTTATCCTAGCATCTTTAGTTCCCAAACCCCTTGTGAGACTCTCTATCTGATGATCAGAGGTATAGGTATATTTGAATGTTTGACTATTTTGGAAACGATCCTGCTCATAGACGTAATCTTTCCTATAAGAGAGATTGCCTTGAGGATCATAAATCATCTCTCGACAGGAGATCGTTGCACCATAAGTATTGAGTATTTCGACCCGGATAGGGCGAGCTAGAGCATCTTGAGTAGTAATCGTAGCTATACCTCTTGGATCAGTTACTCTAGTTTGCAATACCCTTTGACCTAAGGTATTGGTAAAAGTCTCATCATAGGTCGTCTCACTGATATACCCTTCAGCATCGCGATGCTGGGTTAATCTACCGAAAGCATCGTAGGAATAAGTATCAACGGCCTTTTTGCCGTTGATATAACGGGTGATCGTTTCCTGATTTCCATCGCTATCATAGGAATAACTAATTTTATAGAGGGTAGAGCCTGAAGCATCTGTTTTAAGCTCTTCTAAGATTCTCCCTTCTAGATCTCTTTTATAGTGGATGAAAAGAGGATTACTTCCATTGTACTTGCAGATGGAGGCAAGCCATCCGAGAGAATCATAACTAAAATCAGAGGACTTACCACAAAACTCTTCTCTAATCTTTCTTCCGGCTCCATCATAAGTATACTGTGTTGTATTGCCTTCTTTATCAGTCTTGGTGAGAAGATTGAAGGCATTATACGTAAATGTTTCTTCGGCAAGAATGCTGCCGGTGGCTGAGATGTAGGTTTTTGAAAGCACTCTGCCTAAAACATCATGTGTATACTGGATCGTGAGCCCATCGAGGTCTGTATGGCTTAGGAGCCTTCCATTTTTTGCATATCGAAATAGTTCGATTCCCCCATTAGGATGGAGAATTTCACTCTGTGATCCATAGGCGTTATATCGATAGGTTGTAACATTCCCATTAGGGTCTGTTTTGGTGAGCTCTCTTCCAAATGCGTCATAAGTTGAAGCTGTCTTAACAGAAGTGACATCTCCATTCACAGAAGCAATAAAAGGAAAGTTTGTCTCCGTGACTTCGCTAACCAAAGGATCATAAGTATAGCGGGTGCTGTTAGAGAATGAATCTCTTTTGTGGATCAGACGATCGTGAAAATCGTAATCGGAAGAGTAGGAATGGATAACTCCACCCTCTCCTTTTTCTATCCGCTCGCGAAGACGTCCTTTTGTATCAGGACGAAAGGTTGTATTGATCCTATGGGAGAAATTGGTAGAGGTCTGACGATGACCTTTTGCATCATACGTATAAACAGCCTGCTGTCCTAAACGACTCGTTTCAGTAAGAACATCGCCCCGTTCATTATAGGTTTTGCAAATAGTATAGGCATGTCTTCCTACAGCATCATAAACCTCTTCCTGAGCAATATTTCCATATTGGTCATAAATTAAATGGCTTTTTTTCAGGCTTTTTTCACAGCCGCCTTCCCAGCATGTTTCTTCTACCCATTCAGGCATATGCAGGAAAGGAGCGGACTGGCGTAACCTATAAGTAGTAGCTGTCCATTGAGAGATATTTGTTAGATCGTCCTTATCCTCACTTAAGCCATCATCTGAAATTTCCTGAAGGAGGTTATAGCAATCATCATATACGAAAAACTCCCGTAAAAGGATTTTATCACCCTCTTTTGTGAGTTTAGAGGTAACAAGATCTGTCGAGCCAAGGTAAGTGAAACAAACGACTTTACCATCCTCACTTTCCTCTTTGAGAAGAAGATTTCTTCCGTCTTCAGAAAAGGTTCTTTTTATTGTAAAGGTCTCCTGGCTTCCGTCTCCTATCAAATCACCGGTAAAGATTTCCAGAATGGGATTGCCAAAACGATCATAGACAAAGGACTTTCTATAAAGTGTATTTTTAGAGCCATCTCTTAATTCCAGACTTTGCAGCCAATTTTTTTCATCCCAAGAAAAGATCTTTTCTTTTTTAAGCGCTCCATTTTGATCAAAATATTGGATAGCTGTAGTAAGAAGATTCTTAGAAAAGTGATAAATAAGAGATGTTCCATCGCTATTTTTAACAGTTGTTGTCCCTTCTTTTTGTCCAGCAACGGGCGGCTGGTAGGAAAGTTCATAGACCTCTGTCATAGCATCACTCTGGCCTACTGGCAATAAGAGCTTATGAGTTTTGTAATGCTGAGATCCTTCCCCAAAACCCGCATTATTAATACTAAAAGTATCCTTTTTTCCTGAGTAGGAGCTTAAAAGAAACCGACCGCAGTAATTGAGTGACTCATGGCGGTAAAATGGACTGCTGACAGAAGTTAGAATGGGAGGACAGTTAGTGTTAACTATATCTGTCACCTTCTGTCCATTGATTTTTTCCTTGATTTTCCATTGGACGGGTCTTTGCTTATAAAAATAATCGGCTACCTGCCCAGAAGAAGAAGTAAAATGGCACTGATTATGCCAGGGAGTTCCCGTAATATGCAAAGAGGCGTAAATATGCCGCTCTTTGGGATCAAGGCTTTCGATACTTGTCAGTTGGGTATATTCATTGTAGTGATATTTAAGAACCTTTCCACTTGGAAGAATTTCTTTTTCAAGGAGATATACGTAAGAGTTTATTGTTGCCCATTTTGCTTTATAATAGGTCCGCACAGATCCCTCTGTCGCATGAACAACAATTTTATTCCCCTTTTCCTCAAAAGAAATGCGGATATTTCTTGGGTCATATCTACCACTGGGCCTATCTCCTGCAGTATTATTGATTGCATATGGTGGAGAAGCTAGAGTTGTAACGGAATAGTTCGGTCCTGATAGACGAAAATCAAGTGTCATGCCACTTGGTTCTGAAAGGCGTACCTCCATTGTGCGAGGGTATAGCTCAAGCCTTACATGAGGATAAAACTGCCAGCCTTTATAATTATATCGAACATGGCGATACAAATATCGTTTATCATGTTCCTCCTGATAACCCTTATGCTGTGGAAAAGAGCAAGGCATATAAGGAGGAACATAGGTCCGAGTAAGGATAATGTTTTGGGCTCCCTTGACGATAAGATCAGTTTGCCTTAAGACGGGCTGTCCACTGAGAGGGCTGATGAGACCGCCGATAAGATACCCGGGTTCACTTATCAGAGTGGAGATTTGATCAGGCGTTGAAGGAACGAGGTCATTTTTGGGCACATCTTCAGAAAAAACACACGTAGTTGTTAAGAGGTAGCAAATCAGAGCGATTAAATAACGTGTCATTCCCACTCCTTCTTGAAAGAAAAGAATTTACAATTTGAAGGAGCGGATACTACTCTAGTAAATGATTCTTAATGAAGAAAAATTAAATTTTCAGGTGTTTTTTTAATTAATTAGCTTTTTTCGATGTTCCTGATGGCGCTGCCTGGGGTGTGACAAACTCGCCAATAAAGTCTAATTTTACATGCCGACTCCCACAAAGCACTAAATTTTTTAATATCCATCAACATAATCCATAATAATTAGACATTTAGCATTTCACACTAATTTATATTTTTACATGTTAAGCCTTCCAGCGAAATTGATGTTAAACTTAAGGATATAAAATGAAAAAAATGATAAAATTCTTAGATGAAAGCTGAAAATTAAAGGAAAAAATGATCACAACTAATTTCACTATTCAAAAAGAATCGGAAGCGTTTGATATTGAATCATTTTTACATCCGGCATCAGACACCTTTCGAACCTTATTATCAGCTACATACATAAATGTAGAGGATGCTGAAAATCTTCAAAAGTACTCTAAAGAACAAGTCCTTTTTTTTTATAAGGTAATAATAAAAACAATCGATGCTTTAATCGAAAAAAAATACTGCGAATTTGATGGGCATACAACAGCTAATTGTTGTCATGGCATGGCTTTATGGGCGCATGAATTACTTATAAATCTTGAAGGAATTAACCTAAGTGCAATCAGGGAAGAAGGAGAGAAAAAAGTAGAATCCCTGGAAAAATTTGGGCATCAAGAAACCTGGCTAGTTCCAGAAACTCTCATTCACTTAGCTAGAATTCATATTCTCAAGATAGTCAAAAAAGCGGATCCCTTGAGAGGTACGCTTACTTATAAAGCAAACTTAAAGAGTATTGCCCCCGTCGGAACTCGATTTTGCAACAAACTAGTAGATAGCCTACAAAAACATATTGGCAACTTTATAGCTCATAGATATGCATTATTTTTAGAAAAGTTGCCTCAGCAAATGCTCATGCATGGCATTTCTGTTGGTACCTGGGGGAAATACATTAACCCTTCTTATCTTCGTACCGATCGAAAAGGTGTTAAGTATGCATCCTCTATGTTTTCCATGCGAATTTCTTTGGCCCACCTTATTGCTTCCCGAGCAAAGGTAGCGGTTATTAACGATTTAATAGATTCTTCTGGAAACTTGAAAAGTCGGCATATATCTGTTTTCGAAGGAGATGGGGCTAATAATTTAAGGCCATTAACTAAAAATGATCTCAGTATGTTTTGTTCCCAATCTAAAGAACCAGTGGTTATTTTTGGGGGATGTGTCTACTCGGAAGAAGTCGATGAAACTGCTCTAGTTTTGATGATGAATCCATGGTTAGACCGGATTACGAATCTTTTGCTAGCTTGTGACGTATGGTATCCCCATTTTCCTAGGGTAACGGATGATCCTAATTTTGATAACACAGATATCCAACCAAAAGAAGCTAGCTTGCAAAAGATAATAAACGATCACTCAACTATTCATGGAGTTTCTGCAAAAAACCCTTCTCTTTTCTGCTTGGCGCACATCTATGTAGGCAGTTTTAAACAAGTATTGGAGGTCCTAGAAGAGAAAAACAAGGATTCATTGCCTTACTCTTTTATACCTTCTGTTAAACTAGGCTGATTCCTTTTTGGACTTCACGATTTTTTAATAAGATCCATAACAGACCACTTCGTTTCTTCATAAAAAATGATGAGCACAAATATTAATAAAGATGTACCCATCCCTGCTGTTAATGCGCGATAGGAATTAACATTAAAAAAGCACTGTATAATTACAGATGTAATAGTTCCGCAAGCCCAGCAAATAAAATTAATTTCTTTTTCCAAAATTCTAGGTCTATGTCTTACAATTAATTTTGTTAAAAACGCCAGAGGAAGTAGGAGGCCAAGACTTGAAAGACTATCATCGGCCACATTTTCTAGCATTTGTACAAAAATATTGCTACGCAGTAGTAGATCAAAGACTGTTCCTATAATTCCTATTACTAGGCACACTCTTCCAAGAAATTTAACATGATCAGAACCCGGCCTAGGTAATAAACATCGACTTAAGAGAAGTCTCCAACCAGAGCTCCAGCGGGGAGAATGTGATTTTCTTAATAAAATATTGCCAATTGTTTCCCATCCAGCCGAGGCAAAGTATATGTTCACTAGATTTACGCTTATCAAGGAGATAACAATAAATCCCATTGGTAATAAGTAACTGAAAAACCCTGGATTCATAGGAAGTACTTTGGCAAAAAAATCTGAGGGATCAGTAATCACCATAACTACGCTAAAAATTTGAAATAAAGAAACAAAAATAGTCATTAATGTCAAAGCAAGAATCCCATCAGATACCGATCGAGCATGTCTAAAAAAGGTAGGAAGATTCATTATTCCTGGTAACGTTAAGGCTATAATTGCAACTATTGCAGGAAATGAAATAGCCCAGGTTCCTACTAAAGATATAGGACTACTATAAGTTATCATTGAGTAAACGACATACCCCAGCAAAAATGGAAAAAGGCAAGATACTTTCTTTATTAATCGAATACCCCAATAAGCCAGAAATGATATACCGAATGAAAGCATAGTTGTATATTCTATTTGAGGTGTCCCTTTCAAATGAGGAAGAGGCCCTAAAGCAGCAGCAAAATTTTTATTTTGTAGCATAAACCATGAAAGAAAGGCCGCAGTTAGAACAAGGCATGCCAAAATAGAAGGCCAAAAGCCCACGTATTCCTCAATATTTTGAATAGCATTTTTTCTCCCCCGAAAAGCCATTAATATAATGGCGATACCGATTACCCAAAGAACCAGATTGCCTATAAGAATGGCTAATATTGCAGCTCCAGCTCCATAGGTCTGGGCAATTTTCCCCCCTACCAAAATTACAGGTAATCCCTGAGCAGAACTCTGAATGAAAGCTAATTGCCAAAAACTTTGGCTTTTATCTTGATTAGTTTGCAGCGTAAGCATGGCATTCCCTTTGTGTAGAAAATATATCGTAAAAAAAAATTATTAATTTGTCATGTGTAGATTTCTAACCTGATTTTGCAGATGGAAACCCAATGCAGTAAACCGAAAATTCGATTGCAATATGATTTCGACATAGAATTTTATTCGATTTAACATGATTTTTAAATAAAAACAATACGCTACAATACGCATTATAATTCAATGAAATTGACTTTTATTTAATAGTTAAATATAATTAATTCTTAAATTACATGGGATAAAATATGAGCTTGATAACAGCCACAGCACAAAGACCACTACTCGCTGATTTAGATTTTTATGAAGATTATCCAGACACCGAGCTCAAAAAAATTTTAATGGGCGCAGTAAACGGGCCAAACTGGCAAAAAAACTGGAAAAGCCTCGGAGCAAAGACAGCTCTTAGCCTTTGCGGAGTTGCTGGAAGAGTAGCTTACCTACCACAAATGCAAAGACTCGCAAATGGGAATCTTCCTTTGTCTATTTTTTTTCAGGCGATGTCTTTGCCTGTATATTCAACAGATTATGCCTGGGCCTCTACCCGGATGGTCAATGAGATTCAAGCCCGACAATTAGTGAGCTCCCAAGAAGTTGCTGATACAGGCGCTAGTTGCAGCAAAAAGTGCTGCAAAGCTGCACTTCAAGCTATGAAAGTAGCGGTTCCTATTATTCTAGGAGCTCTGGCTCAGACTCCTTTGATGGCCCTCGCACTTAAGTATAATCCTGATAACCCTGCCATGGTTGCTTTAACAACTATGGATGCTGTTCTCCCTATTTACTCAATATACGTATTACTATCACTTTGGTCTCAAAAATGCCAAGGGAGAATAGAAAGTCCTCGCTCGATCCAGTTAAGTAAGCTTGAACAACTGAAACAAGACCTGTTACTAAGTAAACCTGATCGTTTATCCGAGCTTCTTGATGAAAGCAGTTCAGAAAATCACAAGGTCGATTCCCTGTATAGACTCCTTAATGAACCTTTAGAAGAGGCTCCTACTGCTGAAGCTTCCTCCTGTAAACAGGCGAGTATCTTAGCAGCTAAGGGATCTGGTCTTTTATTAACGGCTTTTTATTTGGCGTGGCTTGGAGTCTTTACGTATGAAGGGGCGGCGCATTTTTCCAATGACAGAGTAATTGACAGTATGGTTACGATTTTCGCAGTCGCTGTGAATGCAGCTCTTATGGGAACGCTTTTTATGGATACTCACTTACAAATAGTAGAAAGCATAGACACCAGAATTCAGAAAAAGCCTTCTATTACTTTTATTTCAGAAACAGTTGCACCAAGCTCTAGCACTTATGTAAAATTAGCCTGTGTTGCTTTTGTTCTTTTTCAGTCTATGGCCGCTATCCAAATCTCCCGTGATTACCTCCCTTCAGAATATGTGATACCAAATGCCGTTGTTCTTTCACTTGCTTTTGCTATTCCTGCCTATTTTCCTGTTCGACAGCTAACGGATTGGGGATTACAAGAGCTTTATCTGAAAAGAGGGACTCCTGAGCAAAAAAAGATCATTAACTTATATCAAACGCTTGATCGCTTAAGCATGGAGCTAAGTCATTCCAGCCCTCCCCAAGCCGCCTCAGAGTTAGAACTGTACCCAGTAGACACAACACAAGAAGAAGTTTAAAGAATCAATTGGTTGTTTTTTTAACTTCAGCTGAAAATTACATATTAGTCCTTAATGTATATGAACCCATCGAGAAGAATGGCTTGAAATGAGATCCTATTCAACAAAAAACTTATCCACTAAAGATTCAATGATTTTACCCTCTGTGGTTAATTCATAGTTCCTGTCAAAACCAATAATTTGCAACTGTTCTCCACACAAGTCTCTAATCTCTTCTGCTTGATCTTTCAAAATTTGTAACGAATATAAATCATCATGTTGTTGACTAGAAAAAAGCAATTTTCTGTATTTATCTTTCAGAAAAGATGCATGGGAAAGATAGTTATATTCATTTCTATTCAGCTCTATTTTCATACCTACTCCACTTCAAGAAATAAGAGCTTAGGATTGCTTCTTTTGATAATGAAAGGCTTCTAACACCTCTTTTGCTAAATTCATGATCTTTTCCCATTCTGGGGAGTCGATAAATTCTGCTGGCCAATTCTTTTCATCGGAAAAGATTCTAAATTCATCTCGAAATTTTTTCAACAACTGGCGTTGACTTTCTGTGATTCCGAAATCTTTATAGTGTTCTATAAGAGGATCCCCATCTCCGAAAAAATTACAGCAAGTTTCATCGAAGTCGTCAACCTGCGATCCCTCCCCTCTAATCCAAACTCTTTTTTGGTACTCTTTATCAGAGATGCCTTCAATGGTTTCTAAAATACTAATTAATATCTGCTTTCTATCAATTTCCATACCTAATTGCCCCTATAAATAAATTCATCAATAGGAATATGAGCTTCTGGAGCTCTCTTATCCACCTTACTCCCAAATTTATCAAGAGCCGTTCCATCTTTCATCTGAATAACATAGGGCTTTTGTTGGTAAGGAAAGGGGCTATGCGGTTTTCCTGGCATTACTCTAATTCGAAGGTGGCTATTTGTTGGATGAACAAATTCCATACCGGCTCCTTTATCCGTAATTCTAACTATAAAGCTTTCCGGAATGCCCGAAGGCTTGGGAAAAGTTCGAGCGCCTGTTTGTTGGATAAGTTCTCTACATTGTATTTCTAACATGAATTCTTTATAAGGTTTCAAAAAGTTTTGAGCCCTTTCTATAATGGACCCCAAAAAATAGATAGATCTCAAAGTTATTTAGCCACTCGGCTATAGTTTTATTCTCGGTAAGGAGATCTCTCTCTATTGGATATTACTGAAACTCTCTTGCAAAGTTTTTCTTATTTATCAAAATCACTTCTACAATATCATTCAGACTTAAAATCGATAGTCTATAGTCTATTGTCTTATATTTTCTCTAAAGAAATCGCCTCTAAATATGGTTTTGAAGGCGTTTTCTTTCTCAATCTTTGAGAGCGTTACGCTCAAATGTAAACAAAATACTTATAATTGACTAAGAATCAATGAATTGGCATGCTGAATTACCGATTTCTAACCATTGAGGTAATCGATGTCATCTTTTCTATTCTCTTGCTGCCTTGCGTCAACATTACTGACCCAACCACAGCTGTCGATTACCCAGCCTTCTGGAAAAACAATAGACCAGGAAGTACATATCCAAGTTGAAAAACTTAAGCCCTTCCAAGACATCGAACTTCGAGCTGAAGCTAAAGACAACAAGGGAGATATTTGGTCTTCTCATGCCACTTTTCGTGCAGACTCGCAAGGTCAAGTAGATGTAGCTTCAACCCATCCAAACGAAAATTCTTCTTATGAAGGTGTCGATGAAACGGGCCTTTTTTGGTCTATGCTGCCAGCTTCCGGAGACACGTCCTCCAGCTTCAAATGTAAAAATGACGCGATCTCTGTTGAAATTAAGCTCTATGCCTCTAATGAATTAGTCACCCAGAAAACCGTGACCCGCTATCTCAAAACCGCAGATGTCGAAAGAATCGACGTTCAGGAGAATGGCCTTGCAGGCGCTCTATTTCTCCCATCATCAGAAAAACCCCTCCCTGTAATCATCACACTGAGCGGATCCAACGGTGGGTTAAGTGAAAATAGAGCTAAGCTCCTTGCTTCGAACGGATTTGCTGTATTTGCCCTTGGCTATTTCGGCGTTGAAGGTCTGCCCTCAAATCTACAAGACATTCCTCTGGAATATTTTAAAACTGCATTTTCTTGGCTAAAAGAGCAGCCCAATATCGACTCGTCGCATGTTGGCCTATATGGAGCCTCAAGAGGGGCCGAGCTCTCTTTAATTCTCGGATCATTTTTCCCAAGCTCAGTACAGGCAATCGTTGCCATCGTCCCAAGCAGTGTAGTATACGGGGGATTGAGCGAAATGCCTGTGAATGCATGGATTTATCAAGGTAAACCAATCCTTCCTTTTGCGCCCGTTCCACAGACAGATTTTGCAGATGGCAGAGGACAAACTCCAGAAAATCCAGCAAATACCCGCCACAGCTTTTTAGAAGGAATGAAAGACAAAGCGGCGTTTGCCGCTGCCTCTATTCCTGTTGAAAACATTCGCTGCCCCATTCTTCTTGTATCGGCGGGTGATGATCAGATGTGGCCATCCGACCTCTACGTCCAACAAATCATGGACCGCCTTGAAAAGAATCATTCCTGCATCGTATGTCGCTATTTGCACTATCCAGAGGGAGGTCACGGCATCAACATCCCAAATCTCCCCATTCCCGGACCTACCTATTATCATCCCGTCGGCAAGCTCTGGTTTTCCATGGGAGGGACGCGTTCTGCCGATGCTAGAGCAAGCAGCGATGCTTGGAATAAACTGGTCGCTTTTTTTCATGAATCCCTTGATTCGGCTAATGAAATAAAGTAACCAAGAAAAGTTCTATGCAATCAATTGGTAGCGGCACGTGGAAGCTGAATTGAAATGAGAAGGATTTACCTGCCTACGGCATTCCTTGACAAATAGCCCCTCCATCCAGTATCAGTAACTATAATAACATCTACTCAAGCTCTAGAAAAAACTTATGTATACACCAACACTTGCTACCCTTCAAGCCTTCACAACGGCTTATACCGAGTCCGACCTCTTTGGAAAGCTAATCATCCTCTCTCTTGTATTTCTTTCCGTTCTTTGCTGGATCGTCCTTTCCTTTAAAGTATGGCAAACTAAGAAAGCCAGGGAACTATCGCTGGCTTTTCAGACAGCCCTAGAAAATAATAAGGACCATCTACTCACTCTAGACGTCGATAACCTGCCACGTGCTACACATAATAGAGTGCCCAATCCTTATGGAACTATTTTTGCGGTCCTTAAAGCTAAAACACTCGAAACGCTAAATAAGAAAATGTTTTTCTTAGAACAAACCTCTAAAGAAAATAAAAAAGACCACCCTATTTATTTGTCGACAGCCGATCTTGAACTTCTAGAATCCCATGTATATACAACGATCTCTTGCCAAAGTAAGATTTTAGAAAAAGATCTTTTTATCCTGTCTACTATAGTTACCTTAGCTCCATTTCTCGGACTGCTCGGAACTGTATGGGGGATCTTGGTAACCTTTGCTGAATTGCAGGGGGGAGCCTCTGCTAGCTCCAACTCGGCGATCATTGGAGGACTATCAACGGCACTATCTACTACAGTCCTCGGTCTTGTGATTGCAATACCTGCTCTCATTGCCTACAACTATTTGAAGAACAGCTTAAAAACTTTTTCTTCAGATATGGAAGACTTTTTGCACAACCTGCTCTCTACCATTGAACTACAATATAGAAAAGTGGATATCTCCTGAGCTATGGCTAAAAGAAGACTTTCCTTAACCCAAAATGACCTTGCTGAAGAAGCAAGCCCCAACTTAACACCACTGATCGATGTTGTTTTTGTGGTACTCATCATGTTTATCATTATCGCTCCCATGCTTGAGATCGATAAAGTTAAACTTGCTGACGCGCCAGCGCGTGATCAAAAGCAAGCTGTTATGGTACAGGAAGCAAGCGCCATCACCATCCATGTCCATGAAGATAATACCATCTGGGTCAACTCGGTAAAAATAAAACCGGAAGAGCTCCTTCCCCTTTTACAAAGGGCAAAGAAACAGAATCCTACAAAAACACCTCAGCTATTCCATGACAGAAAAGCGCAATTTGGAACCTACCAAACGGTAAAAAATGCCGCAGAACTCTCCGGCTTTGACGAGCTCGATGTAATCCTCCAACCCGGCTAAAATGATGATCGCCTCCTTTCGTAAGATCATCTCTAATTGGATACGCAAAGATCCTATAAAGGCTTTCATCACCGTATTTATCGGATCGGCCCATGGAATATTCATCCTTTTCTTGTGCTTTTATCCGACATTTCATAAAGCAAAATCTTCTAAGAAAATGGTGGTAAAAACATTCCAAGCGGCCCCAACTATGAAGGCAACCGCTCGCTCGGCTGCAAATCCTGTATCAAATGTCTCATCCCCAAAGCCCAAGTCTGCAAAGCCCAAAGCAACACCTGCTGCCCTTCCTACCCCTGCTAAACCAAAAGCCACTCCTCCCTTGCCTAAAAAGGAAATAGCAAAACCGATAGCGCCTGCAAAACCAAAACCTTCACCTGCCGTCACCAAGCAAATAATCTCGAGCCCGAAAAAGGTACCGGAAAAAGTCCCTCCGAAAAAACCGGAGAAAAAAAATATCGAGATTTCCAAAGAACTGATGGATGAGCTAGAAGAAAGGATTGCTAAAATAGACACAAAAAGGGATAAAATACCTAGTAGAGCAGATATCAACATCCCAAAATCTATAGATTCCTTATTTACAAAAGAACCTATGCATTTTGAAGAAGAGAGTATTTCTTTTGAGCAAGTAAGTAATTACGGCGAATTTTTAACTGCCTACCTGCAAGAAATGCTCCATCTTCCCGATTTTGGAGAAGTGAAAGTGCAGATTACTGTTGCCCAAGATGGATCTGTCATGCGATATGCTGTAGTAAAAGCTGAAAGCGATAAAAACAAAAAGTATTTAGAAGAAAAGCTTACCTCTCTCCGTTTTCCTGAATTTAGAGGAAAAGGAATTACCAAGTCTGAGGAGACTTTTGTTTTGACTTTTTGTAACGAAATTTAGAGGAATTTTTCTATGAACATCATAAGTATTCTAACTACTGGACTTTGCCTTTCTCTTGCACTTTGTAGTAATTTGCAATCGGCTCCGAAGGATGCTCCTCAAGAAATTCGAATTCAACTAAGCTCTGCAAGCACTTTATCACCTCTATACGCTTCAAGACTTACCTCTGAAGACAATTCTTTTCCCATAAACTACTTGCATGACCTTAGTAGTGTTTTTGATCATGACATGAATCATAACGGAAAAACAAAAGTTCTGCCACGCACCTCTGATAAAGAAACGCTCCTTTCTAATAAAGACGCTAAAATAGCCTTTAATTTACAAAACTGGAAGTCACAGGGAATTCCTTACGTAATTAAAATTTTCGTTACTGGCAAAACACTATCAGCCTCCGTCTGTAATGTAGTAACCGGCTCACTAAAAGTATTTCCTGAAATCTCTTTAACCGGAAATCTATCTCAAGACCGAAGGCAGATCCACAAGCTTTCCGACGGGATACATAAAGCCCTTTTTGGCACCGAGGGGATTGCTAATTCTCGGATATTATTTTCTTACCAAAATAGAGATTCCAGTGACCCATCAAAAAGCATCTCAGAAATCTGGGAGTGTGATTGGGATGGAGGAAATGCCCGGCCGGTAACAAAAGAAAGCACTTATTGTATCTCTCCTGTCCTTATCTCTAAAGGAGGGCATTTTACCAAAGACATGTTTCTTTATGCCTCTTACAAGACAGGACAGTCGAAGATTTATATTTCAACACTCGATGAAGGCAAAGGCAAAAAAGCCGTTGATATCCGTGGCAACCAGTTACTCCCTGCCATCTCTAAACAACGGGATAAAATAGCCTTCATCTGCGATGCAAGCGGAAGAGCCGATCTCTTTATCCAGCCAATACGGCCGGATAATGGACAGATGGGAACGCCTATACAGCTCTTTTCTTTCCCTAGATCTACACAAGCATCTCCGACATTTAGTCCCGATGGAAGCAAAATAGCCTTTGCCTCAGATAAAGACGGATCCACCAGGATCTATACAATTTCTAGCCAAAGATCTGAAAAAAGGGGCGATCCGCAGCTCCTAACGAAAAAAAACAGAGAAAATTCATGCCCAAGCTGGTCTCCTGATGGAACAAAATTAGCCTATAGTGCTAAAACGGATGGTATAAGACAGATATGGATTTATGACTTTCGGAGCGGGGAGGAATCTCAGCTAACTGTTGGTGGGGGTAATAAAGAAAACCCGTGCTGGGCGGCAAACAGCCAGCACCTGGTATTTAATTCCACTGATGAGAATTCATCCGATCTGTACTTAGTAAATTTAGAACAACCAGAAGCTATAAGAATCACCCAGGGCCCCGGAAAAAAACACTATCCCACATGGGGACCTAGGTAAACAATTAAGAACTACGAGGATTTTTTTATGAGAACATCATACATATGGGTCGCAGTTACATCAGCTACTCTTCTTTTCACTACCGGCTGTGATAAAAAAAAGGGCGACACCTGGGACGATAATAATACAAGCATGGGCAGCTATAAGCGTGCCGGTCAGCGTGTACTCTGGGGCGATACTGCTACTGCAAGCGTTGCAGATACTGCGCAAGTAGAAGATTTAGCATTTGCGGCTGAAACAGAAGAATTTATTCCTCTTAAGGAGTCTGATCTAAAGCAGCAGTTTAGCGACATGGCTATAGCTCAACCTAAAAACTCTCCCGGCGAAGAGGGAAGCTACCTTCCTGGTATCGATGGATTTAAAATTCCAACAGCCGCTCTTGCTGCAGTTTTTCAAACTGTACATTTTGATACCGATGAGCACGTGGTAAAAAAAGCGACAGACATCCAAGCTATCACTAGAATGGCGTCCTATCTTAAAGAGCACCCTAAAACATCTATTTTCGTTTCTGGTAACTGCGATCAAAGGGGACCTGAAGCGTATAACCTAGCGCTAGGAACAAGAAGAGCGAATGCTGTTCGTTCCATGCTCGTTCAAAAAGGGGCAAATCCAGAACAGATTCACACTGTATCTTACGGAAAAGAGCACTTACTTGAAGCTGCTAACACACCTTCTGCTTGGGCTAAAAATAGACGCGCAGATTTTAAAATTTTCCAAGACAGATAAGGATTTTGATTCATGTTTAAATACTCTATCTGCGTGCTGTGCCTGACATTAACTAGTTGTTCATCCCATCTTGCCATGTTGCAAAGAGACAAATATGACACGTCTATTGCAATTGACGAAATGAGAATGGAGCTATCTGATGTTAAGCATACTTTAAGCAACACGCAGGTGGAGATGCAAATCCTTGAAGAAAAAGTGCGTACCCAAGATGTGTCTCTGCAGAAGAATAAAAACCAATCTTCTGCAGTTTCCCTTCCTGAGCAGAAACTTGCAGTAATTGAGAAAAAAATATCGCAGATAGAAAAAATGCAAGATAAGCTCTCCTCAGAGCTTAAACAGCTAGGCACCCATGCCAATCACACAACCTCTTCATTGACGCAATACCAAGTGCGTATTACAGAGCTAGAATCTGAACTTTCCTCTCAAACCAAGATGCTACAAGAGCTATCCGAGCTCAAAGGGACCTTAAGGTCTATCACTCATGCTATCAAAGGGCAAACAACATCCCCCTCTACCTATAAAGTAAAGGCGGGAGACTCTCTAGAAAAGATTTCACGTATCCATAATACTTCTGTAGAATCCCTCAAGAAAGCCAATAACCTCTCCTCCACAAAAATTGTGATAGGGCAGGACATAAGGATTCCGAGTGGAGATATCTGATCGCTCCTCTTTAGCGATCGGTATATTTGATTCAGGGGCCGGAGGGCTTACTGTCTTAAAAGCTATTAAACAACTTCTTCCGAGCGAAAAAATCGTTTACCTAGGAGATGGCGCTCGCCTTCCCTATGGGAATAAAAGTCCTGAAACAATTATCCGCTATACCTTAGAAAGTAGCCGCTTCCTTTCAGAAAAAGGGATAAAGCTTCTTATTGTTGCCTGCCATACAGCCTCATCAATTGCTCTAGATGCCCTCGCAGAGGAGATATCCCTTCCCATACTTGGAATGGTAACCCCATGCCTCCCAGATCTTTTAGCTTCTTTAAAAAATGATAAGATAGCCATACTTGGAACACAAGCCACAGTATCTTCTCGCATTTATCAAAATGCGCTAGAAGGAGAGCACCCTGCATCATCGATACTTACCATAGCTTGCCCCCTATTTGTTCCCTTGGTAGAAGAAGGATTAATTGAAAGCCCTATGACCACCGAAAGCATAAAGCATTACCTTCAGCCTGTAAAAGAGCAAAATATAACTACGGTATTACTCGCTTGCACCCACTACCCACTTCTGCAAAATGTCATACAAGATTATCTAGGGGAGCAGTGCCGCTTAATAGATCCAGCGTTTAGCTGCGCTAAAACTGCAAAAACCATCCTTGAGAGCAACAATCTACTAAATCATAAGCCTCAAAAGGGATCCACTACCTTTTATACAACAGATGACCCCGAGAAATTTAAGCGACTCGGAGAAAAATTTTTAGGGTCTTCTATAGTAAGTGTCGAGAAAGTCCAATTGCCGGTTTAAATTTGTCGTGAAAATATTTGCATAACATGATTCAATGAGCCCACGCTATTTACAAGGGGACCTTAAGAGGACTTATGACACAAAAAAAACGGATCCTACTCATTGAAGATGAAGAAGATATTGCAGCACTAATCAAGCTACAAGCTGAACTCTCCGGATATAAACTCCATGTAGAAGTTGATGGAATCAATGGCTACAGGGCTATAGAAAGGGAAAAACCAGATCTAGTTCTTTTGGATATTATGCTCCCCGGACAAAATGGCTTTGATGTTTGCCGGAAAATGAAAAATCATCCCGATCTCAAAGCAATTCCTGTAATCATCCTTACGGCTAAAAGTGAAGAACTCGATATGGTTCTCGGACTAGAACTTGGCGCAGATGATTACATTGCCAAACCCTTTTCTCCTAAAGTTCTCTTTTCCCGTATAAAAGCTGTGATGAGACGGACCAAAGAAGAGGAAGAAAAGGCCCCAGAAAATCTCACCTTTGGTGATTTCACCCTGGAAACGGAGCGCTATATTTTACGAAGAGGGGATAAACCGGTAACTATAACTCTTTCTGAATTTGGGATAATAAAGAGACTACTCACTAATAGAGGTAAAGTTTTAACAAGGAACCAACTGCTCGATGATATTCATAATGACGATGCCTTCATCGTCGATCGTAACATCGATGTTCATATCGCATCCCTTAGGAAAAAACTTGGACCCAACTTCGATTGGATTGAAACGGTTCGTGGCATTGGTTATCGCTTCAAAGATGAGCCTGTTACCCAGATCAAAAAAGCAGGATAGCCACTCTTATTCTTGACTAAAGGAAAGACTCTCTCTATCTTCAAAAATAGAGAGAGGGCCTTTGAATGGATACAGTCTCGCGCAAATTTTCTAAATACAGTATTTACCTAACTTTCTTTCTTGATAACTTAGGACTGGGGATCATCTTTCCCATTTTTACCCCACTTTTCTTTGACCCTAAATACCACTTCTTAAAAAACCCAACTTCCGTTTCAGAAAGCTCTATCCTTCTAGGCCTTCTCATCGCCTTCTTTCCCCTTGCTCAATTTTTTGGAGCTCCACTTATCGGGGATCTTTCCGATCAAATCGGACGAAAAAAGGCCTTTACTCTCTCTATTTTAGGATCGATAATCGGATATATCTGTATGGGAATAGCTATCGATACCCACTCGGTAAAACTGCTATTCTTAAGTAGAATGTTCAGTGGATTTTTTGCAGGAAATCTCACCATATGCCTTGCCTCTTTAGTAGACATGAGCCATGACAAAATTGAGCGAGCTAAAAATTTTAGCTTACTTGCGACCTTTGGGGGATTAAGCTTTATAAGTTCTGTTTCCATTGGAGGATTTTTTTCTAATCCAGATAAAGGAAAATACTTTGGCCCGAGCTTGCCCTTCTTTATCATTGCAACCCTCTTTATAGTGAACTTACTCTTCATACTTGCCTTTTTTAAAGAGAGTCATCAAACACCAAGCACATCACAGTTTTCCTTCTTAAAGGGGATTCATAATATTATCCATGCATGGAGACTCCCCACTTTAAAAAAAGCCTATCTTGTATTTTTCTTTTATATGACAGCGTGGATTACCTCCGTACAATTTTTCCCAACGTACCTCATCAAATATTACGCGGTAACTACCATGCATATCACCTATATATATGTAGGGATTGGTCTTGCATGGGGAGCCTCTAATTTTATTTTCAGCAGATTTCTAGCAAACGTGATTACTCCTAGAAAGACCTTATTTGGAAGCCTATTTCTCCTTTCAACATTCATTTTTTTCTTTATCTTTCTAACCGACCTACCTTTCCCTATTTTTCTTCTTTGTTTTTATCCGGCGGTCGCTCTTTCAGCTGTATCCTGGTCAAATTGCATAACCAATGTATCTTTGCAAGCGGCCGACGAGATGCAAGGTAGAATTCTAGGTATCAACCAGTCCTTTGCAGCCCTTGCAGCTATCCTCGGACCAATATCCGGAGGATTTATCGCTGGGTTCGATCCAAAGCTTATTTACCTCACCGCAAGCATTTTTTGTATGGTAGCTTTTATTATTCTCTTAAGCAGCCATTTCAAAAAAGAAGCGGTCCTATAAATGGAAATCGGTTGTAGCAAAAGGCCAATTTGAGTTAAATCGTTATAGAGAGGTAAGGGGGATTTATGAGCTCACAAGATTCAATATTTCAGTCACAGCAAGAAAGCGATAGACGTTTTGCCGATAATTCCATCCATGCTAAAACCAGAAAATCAAGCGCCGAGCACTTTCTGCTAAAATTTCACTCTCTAACACGCTTCTATGCTCTATTTCACATAGCCTTCATCGTTGCCCTTTTTTTACAAGTACTCTCCATGCTTTTGTTCTTCTCCCTTCTTACAAAATCCACATGGTCAGCTATTGCCATTGCAGCCTTTTTCCTTACTCTATTTTCCTATTTTGTCCTTCACTTCTACTTTCAAGCAAAGAAACCGCAGCAATTCTTGGAGCTAAGGCATGAATTTAATGACAAATGCATCGGTCATCTGCCCTTAGAAAAAGGATCGATTGATTACCACTTAAGCCTGATGAACGCCTTCCTTGAAATCGCACATGCTCTAAACGATAAAGAAGCCACATTTTATTCCCTTTCCCCGAGTTTTAAAACTCTATCGCCCCTTTTAGAGAAATTCAGTATCTGGGTTCATTGGAAAGATGTTCATAAAATGAAAGAGCTTCTTCTTTTATCAAGTATCAATGAGACCGTGGCGGTTGTTAAAATCAGGCCAACAAATTTAGAAGCGCATGCAAGCCTTGCAAGTATATATCTTACCCTTTCAAAAATATATCTTGACCCTAGAAAAGCAAATCCTGAGTCCCCTCTTCTTTGGACCTCTCCAGAGTATGCTTCCAAGTCGATGCAAGAAAAATTCCATTCAGCAAGTGATCGGGCTATTGAAGAACTCAAGATACTCAATGAATATGCTCCAAACGATCCTTGGATCCATGCAGAGCTTGCGCAAATCTACCATGATAAAGAATTACCGGAACTTGAGATCAACGAATACGAAACTCTTCTTAAAATCAGACCCGCCGATCAAGAAGTATTATATCGACTGGGAGTTCTTTATTTTGAGCAGGGACATAACTCTCAAGGATTGAAAGTATACGAGCAGCTTAAAGCCGCCGATGAAGAAGCTGCTGAATCGCTCATAAGTCATTACGATTCGTTTCAGTTCCATGAGCTAAGCATCGAGTCTCTATCGAACTAATGTCTTCACTAAAATAGGCATGTCTAAAATCCAGCATGGAACTTTCTAAAATTGTTGCATTCTGCAGTTTATCGGACTTCCCATAAGCAATCGAAGTAAAATAGACCGGAATTACCGGCATCTCTTCCATGAGTAGTGAATGTGCCTTTCTTAAGAGATTTTTTCTTAAAAGGGGATCTTTTTCTTGGTCGGATGCGGTAAGCAATTCTTGGTACTCTATATTTTGCCATCTAGAAATATTAATCCCATGATCTTTTAAACGAAATGCCTGCAGAATATAGATGGGATCACGAATCAAAGAATGCCATACCATACCTCCTATAGAAAAATCCCCCTGCCTTAAATTATTATAATGAACTTTCCATTCAGCATGGCGCAATTTCACTCTCACCCCTAGAACAGCAAAGATCTGTTGCTGAACAATCTGCGCTACATTTTGGTGAATTTCATCGGAATTATAGCTGATGGTAATTTCTGGAAGATTTCTTCGTTTGATTCCTAGCTCTTCTAAACCTAGAGAAAGAAGTTCTCTTGCTTTCTCCTTATTGTTATCGAACAAGCACTGCTCTTCATTAAGCCCATATACAGAGGGAAGGAGGGAAGTTGCCGGCAGTTCATTAGCTTGAAGAATGTATTCAGTAATTTCCTTCCTATTAACTGCATAGGAGAATGCTTGCCGTATTTTCTTATTGGTAAAGGGAAACCGATCTGTATTAAAAAAATACCAGTACACTCCTAAAGAGGGATGCAAGGAGACTTTTTTTTCTTTTTTTAAAATAGCGCACGCATCGAGAGGCAAACCGGATAAAGGTTTGCCAAGCCAATCAATCTCCCCTTTTTCAAAGAGACAAAGTTGGGTCATGGGATCTTTTACTATAGTAATAGATATTTTTTTCAAACAAACGCGGCTAGCATCCCAAAATAAGGGATTCTTCTCTAATAGAACTTCATTATTATGCAGGTGCTCTTGCAGATGAAAAGGACCGCTACATACAAAAGCTTTTTTACTTTCTGCTGCCCAATTACCAGTTGTTTGATCTATGAATTTACAAACGGGGAAAAACCAGGTATTTGTCAATGCTTCTAAGAAATAAGAAACTGGATTTTCTAGGTCCACTCTTAATGTCTTTGCGTCCAGTGCGCTAATACCAATTTCATGAAGCCCGCACAGGGATTCACCATATTTAGCCACATTTTTTATTATGTAAAAGTTATGCGCTGACATAGACCTGTGATTTTCAGATAACCCAATAATACTCTTCCAAGAGTACTCGAAATCATAAGCAGTTATATCCATACCATTAGACCACTGGCAATTTTTTAGATGAAACGTATATGTTTTCTGATCTGATGAGACCTCATAAGATTCTGCGATAGCCGGTACTACCACTCCTGAAGAATCTACGTACATAAGTCCCTCAAAGAGCATCTTTATTACCTGAGATGAAGTGCTATCTACACCAAAACGAGGGTCTAAAGAAGATACGTCACAGGAAATGCAGAGGGAAAGCTTATCGCGAATCTGTTGCTTGGCCCCTAGGGCAGAAGATTTTGATGGATTTTGACAGGAAACTAAAGGGAAAAGCAATGCTATGAATACAAGAACCGCGAAGGACCCCAGGCCTCTAAGGAATCTTTTTTTTAGCTGCTTAAATAGGGGCTCCAAAATTTTTTCCTTTATTTTTGCAAGGATTGTTTGAAAAAATTGTTAACGTTCAGTAAAGTTCGATCTTGACTAAACCAATATACAGGAAGATCTCGTTGGATGACTAAGCTTTTAAAGCCCACATATCTCATGCCCGAACTCTCTTCTGAAAATTTTAAGGAAGATCCGATTTCTTTTCCTTTTAAAATTGCGCCTAAAATTTCATCTCTGATCCCCTCATCGATCCTTGAAGACCATGTATTTTACATGGAAAGATCTCTAAGGGAAGCGATTCCTAAAGAATTTTACTCCAAAACTACTGGGGAATTCATTGGAAATCTTCGAAATTCACTCCCTTCCGTACAATGGGGATTTAGCAATTCTCCTTCAGATTGTTTGACTGTCTATTTACTTGCTGAAACAATCAAGGAAGATGAAACAGCTTATGCATGCTTAAAACTTCTGAAAAAGTGGCTAATCCCTGGTAAAAGATTAACTATCTTAACAAAACACGCTCTTTCTTTTCGCTGGAATTTATTTCCTGGAGCAAATTTCTTCCTTTTAGAGGTGAAAATTCTTCTAGAGGAAAGCAAAAACCTAAGTACTATAGAACAGAACCTACCATCACTTGCCAAAGAAATCATCTCTAGCATCAAAGAGAGAAGATATACAAAGTACATCTTAAATAGCCGTCCTCTTTCTCAAGATGCTAAGATGGAGATTGTACATAATGAGCTCATCTACTTACTAAACAAATACGCAACTTATTTTGATGAGAACCTTTTTAAAGAAATGAGCAGATTCCTGTCTCTTGCTCCCTCTTCTTTTTGCGAACCAAGACCTGCAAGACTCATTTCCAAAATTGTAGCGTCTCATTACATAATGAGAGGCTCCTTGCAACGCTCGATAAACCTATTTCCTGAAACGCGCCATCTTCAGATTCGTTATGTCAAAAACGAATTAAGGTTTCATTTTGGATCGAAACCTGTCCTTGGACTTATTATGGCCGTTTCCATCATAGACAAACATGATTTCCTAGAAGAAACTCATGTGGAACAAGCCGCGCAATCTCTCGTGCCCGGAGTACAATCCGTTAAAGGATCTTTTTATGCTTTCCAAGGGATTGATGATCCGGTTCGTTGTCTCTATGTTGAACTCGAAAAGAAAGATGGTTCTTACCTTTCCCTTACCGAATTAACGAGCTTAAAAAAAGAACTTGAAGAGGCTCTAAAAAGAAGAATCGAAACGCTGGTCCCCTCCATATTCATGATCCGCAATGAAGAAGAGACCATGAGAAATATTCTGATCTTAAGCCAAGAACTTCGCTACCTGTCTGATCTTCCTCAAGCAATGATCTCACTTGATAGACAAACTTCTTCAGAAATCTTCTTCACCGTAATCCTTGTAAGGCTTCAAAAAACCTCCCAGCATTCCATTCAGAAAAAATTTGAGAAGAAATGCCCTTCTATCAGGTTTATACCGGATAGATTACAGCAGGTTGGTTTCTTAAAGAAAAACAGCCCTAAAGAGGCAAATGTTTTTCACTTAGCCCTCCTTAAAGATCCTTCCCTACTGAGAGCTGATTTTTCTGTGAATTTTTACTTGGCAAGACAACGGATCGTTTCCTTACTAACAGACGCCCTTGGTCATTTTAGAGATTATAATGGGGGGATGATCCTCAAGCAAGGGGAGCTATTCTGCCAATTTAAAGACTCTTTCCCGTCTTTATCTGAAAAAAACCACGAACTACTTGAAAACTTTTTCTTTTCCTTAAACCCTATTGAGACACAAGCGACTCTCCCTCTTTTTTCTTTAAGCAACTTATTCAACCTCTTTCTTGAAGCGACAAAAACAGAGCTTAGTAAAAAAGATCATTACCACCTAAAAATCGAAGAGAAAAAAGACCAACTTTTCACTTTAATTCGTACGCAAGAAACCTCTTTTAAAGAAGAATTATTCGCCTCTTTCTCTATTAGAGAATTTTCCCATAAATCCCTTATACAAACTCACGTAACATTCCAAGGGTCTCTATATTCCGGTTTCATCCTTCAATCTTCCGATGTAAAAAAACAGACCTTATTTATTGAAGCTGTCCATACTGCCATCCAAACTTGGAAGACAAGACTTAAAAATGAACAAACTCTAAGACTGAGCTTTACCGACCTTCCCCGGACATTTGATCCTCGCCTTGGCGGAGATCAAACCTCATGCACCCTATTTAAAATGCTCTTTGAGGGGCTGACAAGGATTAATAAAAATGGAAAGCCGGAACTTGCCCTAGCCGATTCTATCGCAGTATCTAACGACCTAAGAAAATACACATTCCACCTACGCAAATGCTACTGGTCTAATGGCGATCTCATAACAGCTCATGACTTTGAATACGCCTGGAAAAAGATTATTTCCCCTAAATTTTCTACAGCCTTTATGTATTTTTTCTACCCCATTAAAAATGCTAAAAATGCCAATGAACATAAATGCAGTATCGATGAAGTAGGAATACAAGTGCTAGACGATGAAACTTTGGAAATCGAACTTGAAAATCCTACGCCTGAATTTTTAGAGCTTACGGCACACACCCTTTATTCTCCCGTGAATCATTCCCTAGATAGAAGGCACCCGAACTGGGGATCAGGAGAAGAAGAAAAGTTCGTATGTAATGGACCTTTCATGATCAAAAAGCTAGTGCCGGGACTTAGATCAACTTTAATAAAAAACCATATGTATTGGGACAAAGAGCAAGTAAAACTCGAGCAAATTTTAATTTCTAAAGACAATAGCTTCATCGCAAATGAGATGTTTAAAAATGATGAAACCGATTGGCTCGGAAAACCTTTAAGAGCCTGGGAGCCCTTCTTTTCGAAAAATAAAGAAGACCTTGTCTCCTCGACTCCCATGGGTATATTTTGGTGTGTATTTAACACTTCTTGCTACCCTTTTAATCATGTAAAGCTTAGACAAGCACTATCTTATGCAATTGATCGGCAGCATCTCGTCGAATCTCTTTGCTACGATGCACTACCTGCATCCACCCCCTTACCTCTTTCTCATACTATGAACCACGACCCAAGAGAGGTAAGTGGCAATGAAGAAAAGGCTCTTAGCTTATTTGAAGAGGCCCTTACAGAGCTCGGACTTACTCGAAAGACATTCCCGACAATTACTTTAATCTATTCCAATAGTAATATTCGAGAAAGCTCATCGATGTTCCTTGCTCAGGAATGGCAAAGACTTTTTGGGATTACTTGCCATGTAGTAGGATATGAGTTCCACTCTTGCTTGAATAAACTAATGAAAGGGGACTACCAAATGGGAACCCTCTTCTGGCAGTCTTGGATTGACAATCCTCTTTACACCCTAAATGCCTTTAAAGAAGCAAATCACGAAATCAACTTTGCTAAATGGTCCAATGTTGACTATAGCACCCTACTAGACAAAGCGCAGCAAGAGATTGATCCTCTCATGCGCATTAAGTATTTAGCGGAAGCTGAGAGAATATTGATCAAAGAAAAACCGGTTCTTCCTATATTTTATGAGAAAGAACGGAACATAAAAAAGCAACATTTGAAAAACGTATATTACTCACAAACTACAGGATACGTAGATTTCAAATGTTCCTACATAGATCGGTGAAAAATAAGTAATGAGAAAAGTCTTGATTTTTTCATTTCTTTGTTTGATCCTTATCCTTTCTTAACAAGTTAAAGTCGTGTTAAAGCGATTCTTACAGAGGAATTATATATGGCATCTTCAGTCACAGGTTACCGAATACCGGGTTACTTTCCGGAACTACCACCCGCTAAAGCTACAACTTTTATTCAGCAATATGGGAACCTACCTATTCACAGCAGTTCTGATATGGATGAAATGCTAGCTGGAATGGTCAAATTTGGACATGCTTCTCCCAAAGATTCTTTCACTGGAACTACATCGGTTGATGTTAAATCCATTATGAAAAATTCAGCGCATATTGATCGCACTGAAGGGTCACCTGGAACAATTTTCATAGCACCAGGAGATGAGCCGGGTAAATTTACCGTTTCTGTAGTAAATCAGCTGGGAGACGCTTGTACTACCACTATACGAAAAAGAGCTGAAGGAGGCTGGTTAAATTCCACGCCCGGAAGAATTTATCGTGACTTCCGAGAACTTACAGAGCATTTATTTTTAACTATTGGAGCCGTTGCTCACGTTGTAGGAGATTCCATGGGAATCCTCTTCTTTACACCTGAGCAAAGAAAGTTAGCTATTGCTAAACTAGAATACTCAGCTCCCGGCACCTATATTTGTTTTGCCCATGAGCCAACAGAAGAATTCAAAGAAATAGAAGAGGGCCCCCCAACCAAAAGAAATGTGATCATGTGGAAGTCAGAAGATGGATTAAATCTCGCTTTTTTTCATTATGATAGTACGTCAAGACAGTTCTTAAATGGAGGCCCTAATAGACTCGCTCAAGATCTAGGATTCGCCTTAGGATGCACCGGAGGTTCTATATCTCCAGCAAAGCGTGTAGAAATCCTTTCTGACTCCACACTTGGTGGGTTGATCGGTAAAAAAATAAGAGGGCAAGGTTTAGAACCAACTCCTCTTATCCTAGATACAATAGCTTAAGTCTTTACGATCACTTTAGAAGAAAAGAGCCTCTTACCTAAAGAGGCTCTTTTTCTTTAACTACGCAAGAAAACATTCCAGTCCAAAGTTCCAATTAATACTCCCATCACACAAAACCCTGTCGCCTTCCAATTCACTTTTTCTTTATAGATAATCTGCCCCCAAAGATTGCATCCGAGCATTACAGTGACTGCAAATAGTGGGAAGATCATCGCATGCTCGACCGTTGTAGAAACTTCCGTTGAGCGGATCATAAGAAATGTTCCCACTCCATTAGCAACTCCTCCGAGAGTTCCATAAACACATTCGGTCGTCGTTGGCCACTTTTTCTGCCTCACTACATAAACAATGATCTGCACCATCGAAGCTGAGAAAAAAACCATCGGCATGAACCACTGACTCTTAGCTGCTATCTCATCAAAAGAAAATAGCAACCCTTCAGCCCCAGGAAATTGGATAAATAAGGCTCTCCATTGCATAAAGACAAGGAACACTGCATGGAGCAAAAAGGCAATCGCTGCAAATAAGAGCCACCGCCTTTTATCCCCCTGTGAAAAGGTTTCCCAACCGGCCCATAATAAACCGCTCACGACAAGAAGGGAGCCCACAGCATTAAACATATTATAGGCAAAGCCAAAACTTGCTCCAAAAAGAAGGACCATAAAAAGAATCGGCATAACAGTTGCACTGCTGAGCATCGCAAAAGAAAGGGAGGAGGGTCCAGATTCTACTGCCTTTCCTAAAGAAAACATCATAAAAGCAAGAACAAGACCAGCAATAAGTCCAAACGCTCCCATGCTAAAGCTCCAGCTATAGTCGCCCGATCTCACCGGATTCAGAAGTATGGCTACGACAAAGGATAAAAAAAGTTGTACCATAAGAAACGCCTTGGCAGAGCCTCCGGCATCAACACTTTTTCTCATGCAATAATTAGATACTGCCACACAAGCTCCTGCAAAAACCATGAGCTGAATACCAAGTCCCATAAACCCTCCCTGAGGTCATTTTTTGTGAATTGTACCAATACCTGAGTTTCAAACAAGCCGTTTTCATCAAAGAACTACTAAATAGCTTCCCATACAAAGATTTTTTTTGTAGATTTTCTTTTTTAACATGGGACTTAGGTTTTTATGGCTACCAGATTACCTTCCTTTTCCACTTGCGCGTTACTTTTAAGCGCGCCACTCCTTGGAGATGATATCAATCCAGTGCCAACGGAAATGCAAAGGGTACCTGATCCTCGGAAAGAAAGGCAGGTCACACCTTCTGCAAGACCCCAAGTGCAGGGGGGGATTAACCTATACCTAACGGGGGATTGGCTCTACTTTAAACCGCAAGAAAAAGGGCTCACTTACGCTCTGGAATCGAATGCAACATCTTCTACAGCTCTTGGCACGAATATTTGGAATCTTGGAAATGGAAAATATAAAAGCACTAATTTTGATTGGAGCTCCGGCTTTAGAGTAGGAATCGGATGGAATACGAAACACGACGACTGGGATTTCCTCCTTTCCTGGACAAGATTTTATGCTCACGAAAAAAATAGCGTAGCAAGTAGTGGATCAACTTATGTATTCCCAAGTCTTGGAGATCCAACCATTGCACTTGGACCCGTAGCTTCAGCAACAGCGAACTTTCAACTGCACCTGAATCAAATAGAGCTCGCTCTTGGTAGGGAATTTTACGTAAGTCGCGCTCTCAGCCTAAAGCCACTCGTAGGTATTGTTACCTCGTGGATCGATCAAAAATATATTACTAGCTACGATACGATGCTTGGTATTGGCTCTTTAGGCGCTGGCACTTTCAATAAGAATACAAATAAAAATGACTTTTGGGGGACAGGACTGAAAGGGGGAATGAATACCCAGTGGGATCTTGGCTGGGGATTTAGCATCTTTGGTAATGGGGCCCTTTCTATTCTCTATGGAAAGTTCGATGTGAAAAAAACCAGCGATGTTAGCGCTTCTGTTCAGGGAACCTCGATAAATAAAAAACCTTCTGCAAGAGACGATTTTCACTTGGCAAGATACATAGCTGATGTAAGTTTAGGTCTACGCTTTGATTATATGTTCAATGATGACAGGATCCATCTTGGACTGCAGGGCGGCTGGGAAAATCATATATATTTTGGACAAAACCAAATGCTAACAAGTTCAAATATTTATAATGCGGGGCTAAATGAACCCGCAAACCAAGATCTTACCTTGCAAGGATTTGCCCTTTCTGCTCGGCTAGATTTTTAAATAACTCTGTTCTTTTTTGTAAAATATTACGTGAACTGTATAATCGAAAAAAATTCATAAAGGTGGCCCATGTTTTGGAATCACTCTACTAGCAAAAGCAACTATTCAAAATTGCTTCAGACCATGGGTCTTAGTATTCTCGTCTCGTCCTCTCTATATGCAGCAAGCCCTTCCTCCCAGGAAGCGTTCTGTCTTAAGAGAATCTCAGAGTATTGGAGGGAAGGGGATGTAGACATTGCTAAATCCCAGATCATCCATTTCCTGGAAAAATACCCTGAAAGTGAGGCAACTGATTCCCTCCATAAAATGCTCGGAGATCTCTATCTCCAAGAGAAAAACTATGAAGTGGCTCTGCAGCAATACATGGAGATCCAAGAGGACGAAATACAAAGCAAGAACATCTATAATAAGGCGATCTGCCTTTTTGAGACGAAAAGATATACAGAGGTAATAGAACATACGACAAGAGCCTTAGCCCAGCCTGAGCCTCATAAAGAGTATGAAACTCTTGAGTTCTTCCTTGCAGAATCCCTATTAAAGAAAGGACTTGAGCAAACAGATCCTGAAGCAAAAAAATCCTACCTAGTAGCAGCTCTACCTCATTATAAGCACCTCATCGATAGCAAGCATGCCAAGCATGCGCTCGTACCTGCCGCAGAAATTTCTCATATCCTCGGCCATAACTCAGATGCTTGTTACTATTACGGAAAAATACTCGAAAAAAACCCTCAAGAAAGAGAAAACCTTCTTTTTCTCATCGCAGAGCTACAAGAAGAAGAAAAACCTAAAGATGCCATTAAGACCTATTCACAAGTATATAAACTACGAGGAAAGAAGGCCCCAGAGGCAGCTTATAACCAACTTAAAATCCTCTTCAAAGAGGAGCGCTATAAAGATCTCCTTCTTTATCAAGAAGAAGCTATGCGCCATATTTCTGAAACTAAACTACCGATCGTGAATTACTGGATAGGAAAAAGCTTATTCCATTTAGAAGACTACCCTCAAGCTACAAGCTTTCTCATGAAAACACTCTCAGAGGGGAAGCTATCTCTTTCGGACCATAAACTCCTTCTTAAAAGTTTAATTACCTGCGCTAGCAAAACCAAAGATGCAGATCTTTTATCGGGTCTTATTCGGAACTGGGAACAAACAAACCCTGACGACCAGGAACTTGCGGATGTTTACCTTATCCAGTACCAAATGCTCGCAAATTCCAATAAAGCTGGAGCCTCCATCCCCCTCCAAAAGATTTTGGAAAAATTCCCTTCTCATAAAGATAAGGAAGCCATCCTTTTTAACCTGGCCCATTTACAATACTGCCAAAAACAGTGGTCTCTTGCAGATAGCACCTTTTACGAGCTTTTAAAAGAGTACCCTGAAAGCAAATATGCTGCCGCCTCATGGCGCTTTAGGATCAACTCCAAAGTGGAAGATCTTAAATCTGGAGCACCAGAAACCACCCGGATAAAAAATGAGGAACTAGCGGACCTTATTAGCCAAGTGCTGCAAGCAAAAAAAATACTCAGCCCCCAAGAAATGGCAGAGTACCAATATACCTATTGCAAGCTTCTCATACAGCTTAACCGGCAAGAAGAATCGCTAGAAGAGCTTTTTGAATATATAGAAAACAACCCTAAATCAGAAAATTTAGGCGAAGCCTATTTCCTAATTGCTGGAGCCTATTCTACCCTCGAAGAAGATAACTCCCTGTTTATCACCTATGCTGAAAAAGCTCTGGCTACAAATCTTGAACTTAAGCAAAAACTCACCCTGCATATGAACCTATTTAACACATATTTGACTCTTGCAGAAGAGGCCTTAGAAAGTGAAAAGGAATATCTCGTCAGTAAAGCCGCTGATCACTTATTTGATGCTTATGATAATGGAAGTAGGATAAAAAGAGACAACCTCCTCTGGCTCTCAAGTTTTTACTACGAAAAGGCGAAGCTTGAGGGTACTACTAAAAATAAAGATGCCAGCTCCTCTGCTAAAGCCACGATACTGATCGAAGATCTATTAGGCATTCACAATTATCCCCCATCCAATAAACTGAGCGAGCAGCATCTATCTCAAGAAGGGGAAATGCTAAAACTCGCGGACCTCCTCGGCTGGCAAAACAAGGAAAATGAAAAAATAGATGTCCTTGAAGTCCTCGTATACCAGCAAAAAAACGAGCCTAATCTCCCTTGGAAATACCAAAGAAAGGCCCTACTAGATCTAGCCAGAGCCTATAAGATAGCCGGAAAAACAGACGATGCTATAGAGACCTATAACTACCTAATAAGCGCCTCTGAATACGCCCATTCCTATATAGGGAATTTAGCTCTTCTTGAAAGAGCCAAACTAAAATTAAGCATCATAAATAAAGAGCAAGACCCTTCCTGGCAAGACGTTTTAAATGATCTCAAAGACTTAGAGCTCAAGAAAAATTTACGGTCTGAGCCCATCCATTTAGAGGCTAGCCTACATTATATTGAATGTAAAACAGCGCATCTTCCTGAAGATAAGAAAGCCCAAAAGACCCTTCAATTACTCGAGCTCATGAAAGAAACCTTCTCCTGCAGCCAAGACACTAAAGTAAAAGAATATCTCTCGGCCTCTTCTCTCTTTCCTGAAAAAGCAGAAATTCATGCAAATTATATGAAACTGCTAGATGCCCTTATTTACCTGGCTAAAGGGGAAATTGCAGAAAAAAATAAAAATGCAGCTGAAGCTAAAATTTTATTTTTTCAAGCAAACCAGAAACTACAAGATATTACTGATCACGCCTCCCTTCCCCCTGATCTTTTACACCGAATACGCTGCAATATGGAGGCCGCTGGGAAAAAACTATGATCGAAACTATTAAACATGAGCTAAGCCGCAGATCTCTGCTTATTAAATGTATAGCAGCTTCCTTACTACTGCATATTATGCTGCTATATTTTTTCTATAAGCACCCCCTCGCCCTCTATGCAAGCTCAATTTTCCATAAAACAAGAACAAAACCCACAGCCGTTCTTGCAAGTGAGGATATATCCCTTATTGATAAGGATAAGATCCTGGCCGAAGCCTTTGAAAATATCACAGTTCGACCAATGTCCATGACCGAGCCTTACGATCTTGCAACAAATCCAAAGTCTTCTAGACTATCTCCCAATTCTGAAGAGTCCCTAGACTTTCTCACTACTGAATCTACTTTTACGCCCGTTGAGATTGCCTCAGAAGAGTGGCTGATTCAAGATCAGCAAGATCTAGCCTCTAATGAAAATGTTTTTCTAGGAAGTGACGATGAGCTCTCGGACCTAACATCCCCTCTACTTATGTCAGAAAGGCTATCCGATGTCCTGGCTTCCTCTTTTGAAGTAACGCAAGAGTTCCTGCCAGAAATTGCCTATATCTCTCCAGAAAATGAAGAGCAGAGTTATACCTCTTTTGATAATGACAGCTACGCTGAGCCTCTTCCCTCACTGGAAGCAGTTACAACTAAACAGATATCCCCTATAAATATAGAGGATCTATCTCTACTAAAAAATCCCTCTACCCCTGCTAGAGTGCCAACAAATACTTCTGAATGGGGGAAAAGAGAACTTGCAGCTATCCCATCAGAGAAACAGACTCCAAGAATCACTGATAGAGAGTTCTCTGCCGCCTATGCATTACCCCCTCTTGCCTCTATTGACGAGGACAAGATAGTTCAGCTGGGTAGCATGGCTTCTTGGAATGATGATTTCACTGTCACCGTATCCATTTCTCCGCCGACTGAGGACTCTGAGTATGTATTTTCTCTAGCCCTTCTTCCTACACATACCTTATCTCTTGAGAAGATCTCTCAAAATTTTTATTTCTTAATCGATGCCTCATCCTCCATCGATAAGCATCGATTTAATCTATTTAAAAGATCAGTTCTTAAATCCCTTTCTTCTCTTCAGGAAGGAGATCGATTTAATATTATCGTATTAGATAGAAAGCTCACCCGTCTTGGCACTAAGAATTTAATGTTTAATCTCAAGTCCCTCCACCGGGCAGAAGATTTTCTTGATAAACTCTCTCAAGCAAACTTTATCACATCAGTTGACCTAATAGAGTCTCTAGAGAAAGTAGCGGCCCTTATAACAGAGTCTGGGCAGATGCATACGGCTCTTCTTTTAACAAATGGGCAGTGCTCTCAAGGCTTCCAAAACCAGCAAAAAGCTCTTAAAGCCTACCTCGAAAAAAATGGGAGCAACCTCTCCCTTTATGCAGCCGCTGTTGGAGATAAGAACAACCTAGTCAACCTCGATATGATCTGTAATCTATCTGGAGGCAAACTCCTCTACTCCGATACAAACGCTTCTTTTCCGAGAAAATTCTCCCTACTTGTTAAAAGCCTAAAAGCCCCCATTGCTAAAGACGTTCGGATCACAGCGGAGCCAACTAACCCAAAAGCCGGTCTTACTCTTTTCAGTGCATCCCAGCACCTGCCAGCTATGTATGCAGATGAGCCCTATATAATAATGGGAAAAATGGAAAGGCTCTCAGATTTCACCCTATCTATCGAAGCAAGAAATGACGATGAGTGGATCACTATCCAAAAAACGATCTCCTTCCAGAGCGCATCTGTCGATAAAAAGCTGATACATGATTGGGATAAAGCAGAAGTTGGCACACAATACCAGGGATTCCTCAAGGACCCCAAGGCTAAATATATCAAGAAAGCCCGAGAAATACTCAAAGAAACGCATGGCAAGGCCGTTCAATGAGTCTTCGTCTTATAGGGGGAAAGTTTAAGAACCACCTTATTAAAACTCCAGCCGGCGTTCTTACCAAGCCTACAATGAGTATGCTTAGAAAGTCGGTATTCGACATTTGTCAGGGAGATGTTGACGGCTGTAAATTCCTCGATCTCTTTGCCTGTAGTGGCGCTATGGGCCTTGAAGCTCTCAGTCGAGGAGCTGCCTTTGCAACCTTTATAGAAAAGGATAGAAGGGCGACTAAGTGTATTGAGGAAAACCTCCATACTATGCATCTTGAATCACAAGCTAAAGTATTATGTGGTGACGCCCTTACCCTCCTAAAAAAACTCCCTTCAGAAAAGCCCCTCTTTAACCTTGTATATATAGATCCACCCTACACTCTCGTTAAAAATCCGGGCTGCAACCCACAAGAGCTGCTAGAATTTTTCGATACTTCCTCACTTTTAGAGAAAGGAACCACACTTTTTTTAGAAGAAGGATTTCCTTCCCATCTCTCTATAGAAAACCTCTCACTCACAACACTTCGTTTTAAAAACTCCAGAAAATTCAGTAACTCTCTCTTGCATCAATTTTATATTTCATAGTAGTGTGTGGGCATGAAGCAAGCACTATTTCCAGGAACATTTGATCCTCCAACCCTCGGGCACCTTGACCTCATCAAGAGATCAGAGGCGCTATGTGATAAACTGGTTATAGGTATAGCCTGCAATGGTTTAAAGAAAGAGCCTTCCTCTTTTTCAATAGAAGAAAAAGTGGAAATGCTCAAGGCAATAACAAAAGATCTCCCCTTTGTAGAGATCAAAGTCATAGACGGACTTGTTGCCACCTTTGCCAAGCAAAATAATATAGATTTCCTCCTTAGAGGACTAAGAGCCTTCTCAGATTACGATTATGAATACCGAATGGCTTTTACAAATAAAACCTTAAGTGGCGTTGAAACAGTGTTTTTTATGGCGGGTGAAAAGACCTCCCACATCAGTTCTTCACTGATCCGGGAGCTTTGCTTTAACAATTCTCGACTCCTCGAGTTTGTGCCGCCCTCCATAGAGGAATTCGTGTTTCAAAAACTCTTAAGAAAAAAAATATAAATGTTTTTTGATAAAAAAAATTGTCAGAAAAACAATATATCATGTATACGGAAGGAATAAGTTTAACTTGAAAGATTTTTGCATAACTTGAAAGGGGGAAAAGCAATGATCAGTAAAAATTGGGCATTCGCTCTAAGTATTTTGTCACTATCAACAGCATTAGTTGCTGCTGATCAAGCATCAACACAACAAACAAATCCACCAATGCCTATGGGCGTTACATCTCAGCCAACAGGAGTTATTACTCCTCCAGTGGCTCCAGCTGTAAACCATGGCGCTGATGTATTTATTTCAGCAGATTTTATCTACTGGAAAGCATACCAAGAAGGCCTAGAGTACGCAAACTCAGCTGTTAATGCATTAGCTACTAGTGGACTAACACCTGGCGCAACTCTAAACCAAGGAACTTTTGCTACACCTCAAACTAAATTTGAGCCAGGCTTTAAAGTAGGCCTTGGTCTTGAGTTCGAACATGATGGCTGGGACCTATTTGCTCAGTATACATGGCTTGCTCCTCAACACAAAGGAAGCTCTATTGCAGCCCCTGCAGCACCAAACGGACTGTTTGCTGTTGTTGGCGCGACAGTTTCCGATGCTCAAATTAATCAAGCAGCTGCATTAAGTGAAGCAGAAGCTTCATGGAAAATGAGCTACAATGTTGTTGACCTAGAACTCGGAAGAAATTTCTTTGTTAGCCGTTATATGACACTAAGACCTCACTTTGGTCTTAAATCAGCATGGATTACACAAAGACTTAACGTAGATCAAGAATTTCTTGCTGCCGAGACATTTGGAAATACATCTGTAAATAGCGAAGCTAGCAACCACAAGCTTAAAACTTGGGGACTTGGTATTCGTTGTGGTTTAGATCCAGTATGGCATTTTTCTCGTAGCTGGGGCATGTATGGAAACTTCGCATTTAGCGCGCTGTATTCATACTTCAAAAACACAGCTACTGACACACTATACGCAGGTGCTGAACAAACTGGCGTAGCTACTCAGTATGCTAACGGTAAAAAGAGCTTCCATGGTGTAGTACCAGTTCTAGAATTAGGACTTGGTCTTTCTTACATGGGCTGGTTCTATGACGAAGCGTACATGTTAGAAGTTAAAGCTGGTTGGGAAGAACAAGTATGGTTCCAATCTAACCAAGTGTTAACTGGCAAAACATCTGGTACAGGCGATATGACAACACAAGGTTTCACAATGAAAGTGGGCTTCCACTTCTAAGAATCCTTAAGGTGTCATAACCTTTAGCGGCCCCCTCTTTGAGGGGGCCGTTTCTTTTTGTAGTAATGCCCTTTTTTTTCAAATTACTATCTCTAAATAATTCCATGTGTTTTTCATAAGATTTGCCAAAATAGCATTCACCTAAAAACCATATATACTTTTTCTACGTGCATTACTGATTTTCAAAAGATAGGGAAAAGCAACTTAATGATCATATTATGTCATAAAAGCTTTCTTGGCCAAGATGAGGCAATAGCTTCTCACACAACCTAAACAAGCTGCTATTGCGATGATCATAAAGAGAAATCCAATCGTCAATAGAACCTCTAAAGCACCAGCGTTCAGCGGAGAAAATACGATTTTCACTATCGATCAGAGTAAAGCGTAGCAAGGGAGAGTAGGTACCATGAGCCTGTATTAATTGTGTGAAATCAGGGATTGCAAACTCTGGAAGTAATGCTGCTAGATGCTTGTAGCCATCCGTATCAGCATCAGACCCATAAACTATAATTTCCCTTCCCCTAATATCAAATTTAGCACTGATAGGGCACCACTTGGTTATGGCGCTTTTAAGCTCCGTCTCCTCTTTTTTTGTGATGAGCCGCTCTTCTTGCTTTCGCAAGAATACTCGCGAATTTACAGGATTCTCCCACACCTCATATCCGTCAGGGATCTGTTTGACTATATTACCTTCACTTTTTTGCGAGCAATAATAACTTACCTCTCCCTTCTTAGTGGTTTTTTGGTGAAGGAAGTAAACCTGCTTTTTTCTGTTGGTATAGGTAAAAAAATCAGGAAGAACTTTACCTTTCTTAATCAGAGCCTTTGTTTTTTTCATATTGCCCAATTTTTTTACATCTTAAGTTTCGGATTGTTTAACAAAAAAATCCCCGACCACAATAAAACTTTTCTACATTCCTGAATAGAAAGTTTTGGCCAAAAATCCCAAGAACCACATAAGCCGTAAGCAGCACTTCATCCTTGGCCCTGACCTAATGAACGCAAATACACTATTGCAGTAGCGGTAAAATGAATTTTGAAGCGTGTAATTTACACTATCCCTTAACTACACGGGAAAAGGCAAGCTCAAGACTTACTAAAGACAAAAAAAGGCCTTAAAACCAAGATTTAACAGCACTATCTAAACTATAAAAAGCAACTATCTAACTTCTTGTCCGTATTACACTTTCAAGATAAGTTTAAATAAATAATTTAAAAATTAAATAGTAATGAATGTTTTAACCTCTTTATACAATGAATTAAAGGGGGGATTATAATGATTATTACTGGAGGAGGATCACCACCACATGAACCTGATTGGCGAGAAACCTTAGAAAACCTTGAGCGTGAAATTGAGACTCTAAGGAGTAATTCATCTCCAGATCAAACAGCTCGCATTCGTTCATGTGTCGAAGAAAGCTTAAAATTTCTCGGAAAAGAAACTTTAATAAACCCATCTTCTACTGATTTAAAAAAGCGATGTTCAGATCTACAAAGCCACCTCTCTAAATTAGAAGCACTCTGCAATGAACCTAAATTATTTTCCGTGTTTACAGATGATAAGATCCGACTTTCTAGGTTATTTGGCTCTAAAACAAAAGGATGTATACAAACTGTCTCTAAGAAAATCGAACAAATAATGAAAAATTTTATTCAGAGTAAAATAACCGACGGCATTAGTGGAGCAGATGAAGCTCTTATAAAAAAAGAAATTGAAAAAATCCCAGATCCATACCACATGCAAATTGCACTTGCCTGTAGTATGAATGGTTGGTTTTCAGGGAGTCAACAAGATCGCATTAACTTACTTTCTCAAATTAGGGCTATGCCTGTTAATCAGAATTTAGATTATTCTACAATTGAAAGCTTACTATCACTTATTCCCCCTGAGACCAGAAATCCCCAAAATATGGCCCTATTTATCAATGCAACTTCTTATATGACACCAGCTGAGTGTAAAAATTTCATCTCCGATATAAATAAAATTGACTCAAAGAACCGGGTTTATACCCTCCAAAGTTTGGTTGATTATTCAAAGATGACAGAAAAAAATCCAACAAATAGAAAGCTAGATATACTATGGCCTACTAAGTTGGGCCAGTCTGGGCTACATCTAGCTGCTGGTCGTGCTGAGATAATGCAACTAGAGGCCTTACTTACAAGAAAGGACATTAATGTAAACTTGCAAGATAGCAATGGGAAGACCCCTCTTTTTTTTGCGATCCTGAGTGCAGATAAAGCAATCGTAGAGACTTTACTTGCAAGAAATGATATTGAAGTAAACAGAACAGACAACGAAGAGCAAACACCTCTTGTTCTTGCGATCCGCCGTGGAAATAAAGAAATTATAGAGGCCTTACTTACAAGAACGGACATTAATGTAAACAGAACAGACAACGAAGAGCAAACACCTCTTGTTCTTGCGATCCGCCTTGGAAATAAAGAAATTATAGAGGCCTTACTTACAAGAACGGACATTAATGTAAACTTGCAAAATAGCAATGGGTTGACCCCTCTTCATATTGCGATTCAGCATGGAAATATAGAAATCGCAAAATTATTACTTCAAAGTAAGAATATTGATGTAAACCTGCCAGAGGTCGAGGGGAAAACAGCTCTTGCTCTTGCAATCGAACTTGGAAATAAAGATATTGTAGAGGCATTACTTACAAGAAAGGACATTAATGTAAACTTGCTAAATAGCAATGGGGTGCCCCCTCTTCATTTAGCGATCTATTATGGAAATAAAGAAATCGTAAAAACCCTACTTACAAGAACGGATATTAATGTAAACCTCGAGACTACGGAAGGCATGACACCCCTTCTTCAAGCAGCTATATGTTATAACGAAAAACTCTTAGAGCTTCTTATAGACCATGGCGCTAATCCTATAATCAGAGATAGTAATGGATTAACCCCCTACACAAATTATAAAATGCTCGGATTGCCTATTCCTTCTGTTCTTGCCCCTCATCATGATGAGCTAGGATATTTATTAAAAATGGCTGCTCTTACTTGGGGCATTAATGCAGTAGTCTCATTAGAAGAGGATAAGCCCTTTAACCTAGAAGGGGGGATGATAGCTGTTCCCTTAGCCAAAGAGATAGCAAATTTCGATTTTATCCCACTTATGGTAAGGACTGCATTTTCTGAGGTAGACATACAACGCTCTGCCGAAGAAATTGCAGAATCTATTCGTAAAGGTAATTTAACAGTGATTCCAGCTGGTTTCGATGAGCATGCCATATGCCTTGTTTTTTACCAGGATATGCTTTTTATATGCAATCGTGGAGATGGCGCACCGAAAGATGAAACTCTCAGGTGTTTTCATATAGATCCAAAAAAAGCAACCCCTGAGACAATAAATGACATAACCAGTATGTATGATGAAGATCGTGCGAAAGCACTTGAATATTATCATATTTTATTGCCTTGCTCTTTAGCAAGCGGAAGGTATTGGAAAGAAATAACGGACGACTTTTCTCCTCTTCAAGCTAAATCTCAATCTGTGGGGAATTGCTCGGCAGCATCTACAAAACTAGCTATTAGAGCAGCTCTTGCAGCTCTTAAATACAAAGAACATGAAGGTCATTTGTCACGGCAAGATATTGATGATATTCGTACTACAAGTAAAAGAGCAACGCGTGAACTCAGAGAAATAAGCTATCAACGCCTAAAAAAAGAACTAGAAAACCCAAAATACGAAGCTATTCGACCCAAAATTTTAGCTTTATTTACAGAAAAACGTGCAAAGAGAGCTATTGAGGAATAATCAAAACCATTTTTTACTTCTATTCCCTTTCCAAAACAAGTATTTGAATTAAAAAAAGTAAAAAAGGCCTTAAATCCAAGATTTAAGGCCTTTTTGTCTAAAAAATGTAAGAAGCTACTATCTGACTTTCTGTCCGTGATCAAATCTCACTTCGGAGAGCTTGCCATCCTGATCGTAAGACTTCTTCACGCCGTGAAGCTGATCTTCGATGTAGAACTGCAAAAGATGAGGTCTTCCATCATCATAGTACTTGTTGATCTTACCATGACGAAGGCCATTTTTATATTCCCCTTCAAAGACTAGCACCCCTTGGGTATTCCACTGCTTGTATTCACCATCTGTTTTGCCATCTTTGTAGTTAATGACACTTGCCAGAGTTCCATCTTCATAGAAGGTCTTTTCTTCCCCTTCAAGGTTATCCGATTTAAATATGGACTCCTTGTACACCTTCCCATCAGGATAGTATTGCATGAAGGGCCCTTCTTTTTTGTCAGCATGGAACTCTACAAGCATGAGTACTGTCCCTTTAGCGCTAAATACCTTTGCAACACCTTCTTTAAGACCATTTTTATAGGGAGTTGCAGAGACTTTACTGCCCCCTTGGTTAAACTCAACAGCCTCACCTTCAGGGAGGTCATTGACATAGAGTACTTCTAGGGCCTTTACCCTGCCAAAAACTTCTTGCTCGGGATAAAAGATTTCATGAAGACCTTCTCTGCGGTTGTCCTTATAGTGATACACGACTTCCTTGCCATCTTGCATCATCTGGAAGAATCGGCCATTGAGCTTACCTTTGTCATAGAAGGCTTCTTCTAACAACGCGCCTTGTTCATTCCAAAGAGATTTGCCACCGTTAATCTCCCCATTTTCATAGGTAATTAAACTTTCCATAGCGCCGCTTGGAAAATAAGTTTTTTGCTCACCGTTAAGTAGCCCTTCATTACTGTAATAAAAAAGCCTAGCGACCTTATTACGCTCTTTTTTTTCTGTGGTCTCTTTAGGGAAATACTCAATCTGCTCACCAACGGGCATACCCATCTTATACAGTTTTACAAACCAAGGGCTACCATCTTCATACCATGCTAGGACCTTTCCATCGAGCTTGTCTTCTTTGTAGCAGGCCGAAGCTTTCATCTGGCCATTTTCATAGTATTCTTCGTTAACACCACTTTTAAGCCCCTTTACATATGTGATAAGTTCTTTGGGATGGTCTTTGCCATACCAAAGCTGTACCTTGCCCTCAGGGATATCATTATCGTAGGACACTTCTAAAGTGAGCTCATTATTTTCATTCCACTCTCTAAATGCCCCTTCTTTTAGTCCCTTGGTATATTGCCCCTCAAACTTTTTAACCCCATTTTCATACCACTCTTTTTTAGCTTTATCGAGCTGGCCGGCTGCATAACACTCTTCGAATTGCAGCTTGCCACTTGCAAACCATCTTTTGGATAGGCCCTCTTTAACTCCCTCTTTAAGGGTGACAAGTAAGGCGGGTTTCCCATTTTCATACCACTCTTGGTAGGGGCCATCTTTAGCTTTATTTTTATAGATAGTAGAAAGCCTTAGCTGGCTATTTGAAAAGTATTCTTTTTGCTCACCGTCGAACTGACCATTAACATAGAAATATTCTGTTTTTAAATGGCCATTATCATACCACTCTTTAAACTCCCCTTCCTTATTTTCTCCGAGGAAAAAGTATTCTGATTTAAGGGCTGCATTTTCATGAAACTCTTTGACAGGCTCTAGTAAAATACCTTTGCTATCAAAGTGAGCTAAGTAAGCCTGAGCTCCATTTTCATAATTTCTAAAGTGTTTGCCAATAGATAAACCGTCTTGATATTCCCCTTCACCGATGACTTTGCCATCTGCTCCAAAAAACAGCTCTTTGCCGTGTTTTTTTCCATTCTTATACTGCGCCTTGCAACTTTCTTTGCCGTTATCATGATACTTAATATGGGTGCCTACAGGCTGGCCACTTTTATAATCTTGCACTTCGACAATGGCTCTATCTTCATTATACATCACAAAGGCAGGAGTCTTCCCATCGGAATGAAGAACTCCCCCTTTGTACGTGGCCGAGGCTTTCAGTGAGCCGCTTTCATACCACTCCATGGCGCTGCCATCAGGCACTCCCTTGTGATAGGGGATTACAGCCGATCTAATTCCTTTCGGGTAGTAACGGATGAGATCCTGTTCTAGCACCCCATCAACATAAATAGCCTCTTCACTCTTTTCCCCAGATTCATAGTAGGAGACCATCTTCCCATGACGAACGCCTTGCTTAAAGCCCCCTTCGGCTGCAAGCTTTCCATCGGGATGAAACACCTTGAGCTCTCCATGTAAAACACCCCGATCATATTGGAGGACTTTTTCTATGGCGCCATTTGTGAAATACGTAATACTTATCCCATGGGGAACAACCGTTGTTTTCCACTCCTTAAAGCCGGGGGAGCTCTCATCCACTTCGGTGAGATCCATCTCATTGCGCATCTGCCCTTCAGGATAAAACTTAATCTGCTTTACCGGTGCTTCCTGCTCCCTAGATATCTGCTCATAAAAGAGTACGGTTTCTGGATATCCATTAGGATAGGACTGAAGGATCTTCGGCCGCCAGTGGGGCTGCCGTTGTTTTAACGCTTCTGCAACTGGCACTACTTTTTCTTCTACAGCCGCTTGCATTGCGCCCATCATGCAACTTGCGACCAAAACGTAAGACAACAATCTTGACATAGGAAGATCCCCCTGAAAATTTATTTTACCAAAAGGATAAACCAAGTAGAGCTTTAGAACAAGAGCTTCCGAAAAAAGAAAGACCCTCAAGTTTAATTTTAAACTTGAGGGTCTTAGATTCTAAAGAAGTCGCTAAAAACAGGGACTAGTTAAGAATGTGTTTGTTAAGAAGACCTGCCATTTTGAGCATGTCTATCGGCTTTTTGCCAAGTACTTCAGAAAGTTTAGCATCTGGCACGATCATTCTACGGCTTTTAGGATCTTGTAGTTTTTTTCCTTTGATGTACTCCCAAAGACCTTTTACGATCTGAGGACGTGTCAATTTTTTATTTCCAACAATTGCCTGCAATTCAGGAGATAGATTGTATGTAGTCATATTTAAACCAGATGTTCTTTTAGCACCTGTTTTTTTAGCTTTAGTCACTTTTTTAACAACTTTTTTGACTGTTGCTTTTTTCTTAGTAACTGCCTTCTTCTTTGTTGTTGCTTTTTTCTTTGCCATAAATACTTCTGTTTTCCGTTTTTTTTGGGGTATTTAGAAACCGCTACTTTGCGTTTCTTTCTTTTCTATACTTAAGGAATTAAATCCCTTTGTGAATTTGTGCAATATTTTTTTTACTTTTTGCGTAAAAAACTGCATTTTTTTTACTTTTTGCCTAAAATTACTGAAAATTTACGCAAAGGCAATCCAACAAAGAATAACACCCCAAATAAGAGGGATGAGTCCAATTACTTTTGCATTTTTCACATTTGTCATCGTGTATTTCACGAGTATTTGAGGAAGAAACAGGGCCATTATCCCTCTGATTACAAGACACCAGCCGAGGAGTGTTACAAGAGTTTCCTTACTCCACGACCAATCGCTATATCCATTAAGAATGAGTAATCCGAATAGGAGATTGATAAGTCCCATAAGGAAAAATACAGAGGGTGTAGACTTGAGTGAGCCCCAAATTTTTACCATGTTATCACTAAAAAGAAGCATCCACAGTCCCATGATTACCATGAAAGGACCAAATACTCCAGCTATAGACACAGCTGAGTTAAACACCATATTCCCTACCTTTGTTTGTACATTGCTTTGAATACAAACTACGGAGTAAATATTTTATTTGTCAACTACGAGATTTTTTGTCTGCGGCATTTGAGGGGTAACACTAGTTGCAAGCCTTGAAGGAAGCTTATGAGAAAGGGTTATAAGACTTTGCTTTCTGGTATCGATCCATAAAGAGGCTGGAGAGTCGATTTCTTCTCTATGCAGCCCAAGGGATATTGCAGGCTCCACTCTTCCTGTAGAAAATAGAGTAAACTTCAAACTGTCTGATTTTTTTCCGTTGAGACTAAGAGCATTTACCCCTTTTAAAATATGGGGAGAAAAAAGAGGGCCTCTTGAGATAGAGGCCTCCGATGTGCATACATAATAAAATGCGCCCTTCCATTTATAGAGCTTCACTGCGCAGTCCGTCCCATAGCTAACACTTAAAATCTGCAGCTGCTTTACATCATCGAGTAGCGCCTGGACAGAATTGTTAAACTTATGTTCAGAGATAAGACTTGTCACCTTCACCCCTAAAAGAGCAGATACTAGCACCAAAATAGCAAGGGATACCATGATCTCTAAAAGAGAAAAGCACTGCGCTTTTTTACTCTTCATCTGCTGCGTCTACTTGGCTCTCTGGCTCTACACTAGCCGTGGCCCCGAGTTTTACTTTTTTCTTAGCCTGGAAGGCCTTTAACTTATCCGACCTTACTTTGATGTCTGTTTTATAACTATTTGCTTCGATCACGTAGGATTGGCCCCATCCATCTTTTAAGAGTTTTTTTACATCTCTTACAACGCCTGCTGACGTCAGAAAGGCTTCATAATTTCCTACCACATCATCAACCGAGTATCCTTTAGCAACTTCGAGTAGCAAAAGATCGCGGATTTGAGCGGCGCCTTGCTCTGAGCGGAAGGCTCTGCCTTCGTCAAGGCTTCCCTTGACATTGTAGCCAACGACACTGCCGATAAGACCGATAAGAAAAATAACGATCATAATTTCAAGGAGTGTCAGAGGTCTTTTTCTTTGTTTTCTTTTCATAAGTGCTCCGTTTTTAAGAAGATAAAAATGAGCTCACATCTGTTAGAGGAAGGAGTATTGATAAAACAACAACACCTACAACCACACCTAAAAACAGTAGGACTGCCGGCTGCAGAAAAGTGGTAAGTTGCTGCAAATTTTTATCTAACTCTTCTTCGTAGATCTCGCTCAAGTTTTTCATGGCATTTTTCATATTTCCCGTCTCTTCTGCAATAGCTACCATGCGGACTACTAAAGAGGGGATAAAGGGTGAAGAAAGAAGCGCGCTTAGCTTCTTTCCTTCGACAATTTTTTCTTCTGCATTAGCAATAATTTCTTCTAAAAGGGCGTTTTTCATCGTTTTTCGAGAGTAGGAAAGAGACTCAACCAGAGATACCCCTCCAGATAAAAGCAAATACATCGCTCTACAAAATCGAACAAGGGCTGACTGGACAAGGAGTAGTCGAATAAAAGGGGCCTGGCAGGCGAGGGTGAAAAACATCATACGCACTTTTTTATTTCGAACAGCGGCGATGATAGCAATGACCCCCATAGCAATCAAAGAAAGAAAAAGGCCGATGCTATTGTTTAGCCAGTTGCTAATACCCAAAACCACTGAGGTAAGGGGATGGAGTCTCCTCCCTTCAAATAACTCTTGCATAGAGGGGATCACAAAAAAGAAAAGAGCAATCACTACGATAAGACAAAATACCCCTAAAAAGGCAGGGTAAGCAAGAGCTTCAAATAGCTGTTTTTTTAATTTCTGCTGCCGAGAAATAAGTATGGTAAGATCGGCAAAGGCCTCTGCAAGGTGCCCACTTTGCTCGGCTGCTTTTACCATAGAGAGGTAGATCGCATCGAAGCTCTTTGGGTAATTACTTAAAGCACTCGATAAGCTCTTGCCCGATTTCAGGTGATCGCAAAGGTTTACAAAAAGAGAATGGGTCTTGCTCTTTCGGTATTTCTCTTCGATGGTAACAAGGCTTTCATAAAGAGGAAGGCCGGCTCTTAGTAGCTGAGATATTTCTCTGGTAAAAATAAGAAGCATCGAAGGAGTAAGAGAGACTTCCTGTTTTTTTACACTAAAAAGGGATAGCTCCGTTAATAGGATCTGCCGTTTTTTCAGCCTCTCCTTAGCAAGATAGAGAGAATCGGCGTCGATGACGCCTGTTATCTTCTTTCCTTCCTCAGTAAGCGCTTTATATGCGTAGATTGGCATTTACGATATTCCCCTATCCTTCATCACAGCCTCGCGTGGCACGAATCACTTCTGTCGGTGTGGTAAGCCCTTGCATCACAAGATAGGCCCCTTCCTGCCGAAGTGTGCTAAGCCCACTTTTTTGCGCTATCCGCTGGAGCTCGCTTGCATCGGGAGATTTTAGCAGCTGCTGTTTTAGCGCTGTATTTATCGGCATAAGTTCATATATGCCGTGGCGCCCTTTAAAGCCCGAGCCATAACAGGACTCGCATCCAGCTCCTTGATAAAGCACCCCACCGGGCAGATCTGCTGGATCTATTTTCATATCTTCCAGCTCTTTTGTAGAGGGAACATAGGAGTGCTTGCAGTGGGGGCAAATAGTACGAACAAGCCTTTGCGCAAGAACTGCAACTACAGAGGAAGTTAGGAGGTATGATTCTATTCCCATATCTATCAATCTAGTTAAAGCGGAGGGAGCATCATTGGTGTGAAGTGTACTTAGTACTAAGTGGCCTGTAAGGGATGCTTGGATTGCGATCTCAGCCGTTTCCCGATCTCGGATCTCACCGATCATGATGATATCGGGATCTTGTCTTAGGATGTGTCTAAGACCTGTTGCAAAGGTTAAAGAGATCTTCGGGTTCACTCCAATCTGGGCCATACCTTGGAGCTTATATTCTACAGGGTCTTCAATTGTCATCACATTCACCTCAGAGGAGTTGATATGAGACAGAGCGCTGTAGAGGGTTGTTGTTTTACCGCTACCGGTTGGTCCCGTTACAAGAACGATCCCTTCCGAGAGGTTAATCAATTTCTCAAAGGAATCATAGATGACCTTGCGCATGCCTATCTTGCCAAGACCGACCATTACGTTCGACTTATCGAGTATTCGCAGAACAATCCTCTCTCCATATACGCAAGGAACTGTACTTACTCGCATGTCGATATGGCGCCCGCCCATACGGAGTTTGATCCTTCCGTCTTGAGGGAGCCTTTGTTCTGCGATGTCGAGACGAGACATCACCTTTATCCGGGTGATAAGCTGGGATTGGTATTCTCTAGATGGGGCGTGTCTTGCCTGCAAGACCCCATCAATCCGATAGCGAACAGCAATGCCGAGCTCCATAGGCTCGAAGTGGATATCAGATGCCCCTTGCTGCACGGCTTCTTTAAAAATAGAATTTAGAATTTTAATGACAGGAGAATCAGACCTATCTTCTAGAAGATCATATCCATCGTCTTCAACATCTTGGGAGTCATCTCTTTCAGAAGAAACAAGGGATGCCATAAGCTCAGAGGTCGCTCCCTCCCTGCTATGATAACATTTTTCAATCCCCTCTTCTATGGCAGAAGGAGTCGCTAGCACTTCACGAATCTCTTTACCGGTCAAGCACCGAAGTTCTTCAATGGTATCTAGCTGAAGGGGATTGATCATAGCAACCAGGAGCTTACCCTCAATTTCTTGCAGGGGAAGAACTCCATGGTTTTTTGCAAAAAGATAGGGGACTACAGATCTTTGCTCTTTGACAAGGGCAAACTCAAGAAGAGTCTCCACGATTTCCATCTCATATCTTTCGCTGAAACTTTTAATCGTATCCATTATGAAATTTCACTGGAAAAAAGGAGTTTAAAGCTTCTTTCAAAAATCTTCTGCTGCTCTTTATCTTGCGCCTCTAAAGCCTTTTCTAAAAATTCCGGAATGTCCCCTGGACGCTTTTTAAGCTCTTCCGTACGTAGTTTATCTAAATCCTCCTGAGGATCTGGAATAATATGAGGAGTGATGAAAAAGAACATCTCCGTGTTGGTATCTACAAGTTGAGTAGAACCAAACAACTTACCAAGTCCTGGAATCTCACCGAGGAAAGGGATCCTCTCTTCCTTGTCATTGACAGCTTTTCTTCGGAGACCTCCGATAATAACGGTTTGTCCATCTACAACTCTCACCTCGTTTTCAATATGCCGACGATCGACAAGGGGCCTATCGTTAGCGATGCTTCTAGGAGTATCGAAGGTGATATTAGTTTGCAGGGTAACAGATCCTTGATCTTCTAACCCTTGTGGATCTTCTTCAGCCACATGTACTGTCGGGGTCATGATAATATTGATACCATATTGAGCCCGCGTATACGACTGCTCAAAAGCGATCCCTTTATTCGTATCGACAGGGGCCGCTCCATTGTTAATCGACATCTCCTGCACGATGTTAATCGTTGCAGGGGTCTGATTGACCGTAATAACGGAGGGGGCTGAATGAAACTGGATATTATCTTGAGTCATCAAGAAGTTATAAGCAAAGTCAATGGCTGGAGCGTGTCCTCTTCGTCCTTTGTGAAAGAGATATTCTAAAACGCCTTCCCCTTCAGGAGCAAAGAGGGAGTTATAAATAAGGCCATTTCTTTTCGTTCCAATCTTAAGCAAGTTAAGCCCAAAATTATCCTGCGTATTGATAGTTCTTTCAAAAAGAAGAACTTCAATTTGGACCATTTTTTTAGGGATATCTAGCTTTTTGAGGAGAGCTTTTACTTTAGCGAGCACATCCCTTCGCACAACCATTAAAAGATTCCCTGTTTTTGGATCGGGAATAAAATGGTCTGATCCCCCTTCAACTTCCACGCGCGCCGTGCTTCCCGGGTTTAGAGGCTGCGGAGTGACGGGAAGAGGCTGACTAGGGGAGTATCCATCGGGGGTCTTAAACTGATTGCCGAAAGAAGAATAAGAAACATCGTAATTTTCTTTCCCTTCCGTTGAGGAAACGAGCAGTGCGTTATATACCTTCTCTAAAACCTTAGCTAAATCATTAGGATCACTATGGCGGCAGGTATAGACATGTACTGTCATCTCAGCGGGATTTTCCATCTGATCTTCTGTATCATGGACCACCTTTTCTGCCCGGTCAACGACCTCTTGCTGGCCGATAAGGATAAGAGAATTGCCATGGCCTAAAGAAAAGGCGATGAGCCCTTCCTGTTCTACCTTGCCAAAAGGGGGGCGTGATTTTTCAATCGCCTCGCCAAAGAAGGAAATAAGGATCTTTTCCATTTCCCGTACGGGGATCTTGGAAACGGGAACAACACGCGAAACTTTCCCTCTAGGGTCTTCCCAAACAGTCTGGTAGAGGGTTAAGAGCTTTTCAATTTCTTCTTTTGATGTGACTAAAGCGACCTTACTGCCTATCTGGTAGACAAAGGTTTGCTTTGCATCAGCAAATCTTTCAAAAAATTGAAACGTGCTCTTCACCTGCTCAATAGGAGGGGAAAACACATAAAAAAGCCTGGTTTGGCTCGGCAGCCATAATAGGTCTTCCGGCTTTGAGGCAAAGCTCTGAATAACCGAGGGGTCTTGCTTGAGAAGGTAGAGCTGCCTTGCATAAGGATTTACCTTTTTAACTCCGACGCCATTGTGAGAAAGAACAATCTCTAGCATTTCACTCCACGATTCCCTAGGGATCGGAATCGATGAGTGCATATTTAGCTTAATATTTGCCATTTCAGGGGGAACGATATAGAGATAATCCATCGCTCCATACTCCATAACGAGCTGGGCAAGGGTTGTCTCTTCCTGATCCCACAGGGCGTAGCCTTCGTCCTCTTTCTTTGATTCTCCAACAACTGTCTCACGCCACTGGTTTTCCGTATCTAAAATGCTCTGCTTAACAATATTCACCTTGCTAAGTAGCATCTGATATTCTTCGGTAGAGGCCTTTGCAAGATCGAGTTCTTTCACTTCGCAGTAGCGCTGCTGGAGATCCGCGCGCAAGCGCACCAGATCTTCATTGACCTTTTGTAAAAAATGATCGATTTCAACAGAGTCACTCGCTTCCTTGCTTTGGGCAATCGCTTGCTTTTCAGCAATAGTCTGGGCAAATCCAGGAGCAAGCGTTGAAAAAAAGACTAGAGAAGAAAAAAAGATTTTATATTTCATTTGTATCCTTTTTCTTAAGTAGGGGACTTGATTTTCCTTTTTTTCCTTTGCCAGTGGCTGGCTCTTCAGAAGATATAGGGAGTGATATTGGTGTCATTTGTGTTCTCATTTCATCAAAAAGATGCCCTTTTAAAAAGTATTTTCCCTGCTGTTTTTCAATCGAATCAAAGATGAAAAGCTCCCCACGGAGCTTGTGCTGCAGGCAGCTTTCCACATCTTTACTCCGCCGAAGATTTCTCCACGATTTGCCAACTTTAAGTAGCCAATCTCCCTCTTTGAGGATAAAGCGCCTCTTTCCTAGGCTGCAGGCCACTTGGGAAGACGATCTTAACCTAATGGAGGAGGAATTCAAATCATTTTTCTGAGATGTTTTACTAGGTGCCTGAAGCTCTAAATGGATCAGCTGCGGATAAAATCCTTTCTCATCCCAAACTTCGATGTCCAAAGTCTTGGGAGTTACATTTTTCACTTGGGCTAAGGGGGATCCCGCTACTGTCGTAGATAAAGCAGTTTTTTGCCATCTTCCCTCCTGCCACTGCAGATAATCGCCAGCTGCTAAAAAATAGAATTCGCTGCCATATTCTGCAGGTATCTCTATCTTTTGCTTTGCCATCAGATCTCTATATTCCGCTCCACCGTATTGCTTAAGAAGGCTATCACTACCCCACCATTTAGCCTGCCTAATAGAAGAAAAGAAAGAACTTTCCTTTTTCTCTTTAGAAGAGGAGGACCTAACAGGCTGCACAAGAACCTGGGCCACTTCCTCCAAAAAGCTTTCGCTTTGTTTAGAGGGGGAAAAAAGGCCCACTTCTATACAAACATCCTCTCGCCCACCGGTCATAGGACGTATCCAGAGGGCCGTCCTCTTATCAGTAAAACGGTAGCTTGGCTCCTGATCCCCATTATTTTGGCGCTCTAAAAATATCTGCTCCCCAGGAGCCACAACTCTTGACTGGGAGTTGCTTTTAGTAGAAAGAAGAAATGCCCCCTCCCCTGGATCGCAGTCGGGTCTTGAGCTTCTAGCTAAAACCAAAATTTCCCGGCTAAGATCGGGGACAAGAGAAGACTTTTTTAAAGGGTGCAGGGAAAGGGCTCCCTTACCAAGTTCCTCCAGATGTAATTCCTCTCTTATATGACTATATGCAGCAGGCCCTTCTAAAATAGCCCCTTCCCTCTCGCCAAAAAGCAAAACAAGGCCCGCCACAAGACATACCGATCCGGCAGAGATCCAAAGAATAAATCTAGCTCTTGCTAAAATGCCTTCCACGTCGGATGTAGCGAATGTGGGAATAATCAACTGAGAGTCTCCTAGCCTTGGGGCATTTTCTTCCGCACGAGTCTAGGAGATTTCGAAAAAAAAACAAAGAAAGATCTCTTTTCTTCTATTATTATGAAAGACTCATTGCTAAAAAATATAATATATAGATAGATTGCAAATTAGAAACAAAAAACAATGTTTCCCCTATTTTGTGATGCTGATCAAAGTAGATCCACAATTACAAAACGTTCTTTAAGAAGAATAATTAAGGGGTAACAGTTCAAGGAAGGAAGCCATGAACCCAAATAAATTAAAAGATGGAGTCTCTGTTAAAGTGATTGAAAATTTTGCTAAACAACACCGCTTTGAGGTGTTTTACTGCGTAGCCTTCGTTTTAGCATGCTTTTTTACCTTTGTATTCTTCGCTGCCTGGTCCCTAGTATTTGCAGCTCTTGGGGGCATTGTAGGCGTTGCTATGGCAGGTCACGTAGACAAATTCATCAAATCGATGGTCCGCTTCGTACTAAAACAAGAAAGAACCACACAAATTATACTCGCAGTTGTGGGCTGGATCCTTTCCATATTCCTACCACCTCTTACTTTTCTACTCATCGGCCTTGCTGGTGGTAAGAGCCTGATTAAAGTGGCAAATGAAACATCGGTTCCAGGCGCCTAAAACGCTAATTCCCCCTCTTCATAAAAAATCCCCGCTGAGTGCTCAGCGGGGATTTTTTTTAGGTTCTTAATTTGCTAAAATTCCAGGAAAGAAGTAAAAGCTTAGCCAGCTTATCTGCTTGTAACCGGAAATATCATGCTTAAGTATTTTTTATTCTTACTCTTATTTGTAATGCCTCTTCATGCAGAAAAAATCATTCAATGCATCACAAACTTTCCTATCGATCCCGATTACTGGACGCGGGTACTCGTGGAAAAAGGATATGATGGTAAAGTAGTCATCACTGATATCAAAGAATATGATGAATCTCTTCTTAAAAGAAAGGGCAAATTACACAGGCTATTGCAGAAAATTGGGATGGATTATCCCTTTAAAGCTGAGGTTGCTGAAAATGTTGATAAAATCATCTTTTTTAATCTCGAGCACCATATCTGCAAAAAGTATGACCTCTCCCGCCTGCCTAAAGACAAGATGATCCTATTTATGTGGGAGCCTAGAACTGTCTTAGAACGGATGTATCACCCCGATATCCAAAAATGCTTTTCTAAAATTTATACCTGGGATGACTCTTTAGTAGATGGAGTCCGCTACTTTAAATTCCATTACCCAGTATTTACCCCGATGGTAGGGCAAACTGTCCCTTTCGAAGAAAAAAAGCTATGCACCATGATCTCCTCGGATCTTAAGGGCACAGGTCAGAATGAGCTCTATTCTAAAAGAAAAGAAGCCATTGCTTATTTTCAGCAGGTTCAAGAGACCGGCTTTGAATTTTATGGCAGACGATGGGACCCCTCCCTCTACATAAGTTATCGAGGAGAAGTTTCTAATAAGACCCCCGTTATGCAACAGTATCGATTTTATATCTGTTACGAAAATACACAGGGAGTAGAGGGCTATATCACGGAAAAAATCTTCGACTGTTTTGCAGCCGGCGTTGTCCCCATCTACTGGGGAGCAAGTAATGTAGAAAAATATATTCCTAAGGCTTGCTTTATTGACAGGCGTGATTTTAAAAATCTTGAAGAATTACATCACTTCATGAAGGCCATGACTAAAGAAGAGCATGAACTCTACTTAAAGAATATTCAATTATTTTTAGATAGCGAGTCAGTAAAAAAATTCACTTTTAAAGACCTAGAAGAAGCATTTTTTAAAGCAGTAAGCGATCCTATGCCGAATGAGCTCTACAAGGTACATCTTGACCTGCCCCCCTGTGGCATGTTCAGTGTATTTAACTATGTAGTGGGGGTTCTTGATGCCTATGATAACCACAAATGCGCCGGCATCGAAGTGAATTTTGAAAAGCACGGATTTTATTATGATCCGCACCATGGATCTAATTGGTGGGAATACTACTGTGAACCCATCTGTTATTATCACAGCAAGCCTTCCGCCACTAAAACATTTAATTTTAATGAATATTGCCACTATGCAACGCACGCTGAACTAACCTTAAATCGAGACAGAGCTCATGAGCTGATTCAAAAATATATCAAAATTAAAGCTCCTATCCAAAAAAAGATTGACCAATTCATTTTTGAAAATTTTACAGCGGACCACACCATTGCCGTCCATTATCGAGGAACAGATAAGAAAGGCGAGGCTCGACGCGTTGACTTTAATGAAGTGATGTCTAGCGTGAATGAATATATCAACACACATCACCTAGAAAATTATCAAATCTTCCTAGCCACTGACGAAGCTCCATTTATCCAGTTCATGCAGCAAACTTTCCCTAACCGCGTTATCGTCTATAGCACTATCCACTCCACCAATGGAGAACCGGTTCACCTGCGATCCTCTGAGAACTATCTAAAGGGCGAGGAGGCTTTAATAGACTGCCTGCTGCTTTCCAAAGCTGATGTCTTAATTAGAACCTCTTCTAATTTAAGCCTTTGGTCTACCTATTTTAATCCATCCCTTCCTGTAATTTTAATGAATGAACGCTTTTAAGAAGTTCTGCTATTGGTGCTTAATCACTGATTTCACCTCTTCATAAAAAAATCCCCTCTGATCACTCAAAGGGGATTTTTATGAATAGGTCTTGAATCGATGCAATAATCTTATCTTCTACCAGGCTTTCGAAAGCGAATAATTACTCCGAGCACGATACAAAGGATGCCACTGATCAAATACCACATGGTATAGCTAGTATGATTTGATGTGATTTTATCTAAGAGGGTTTCGTCATAGCTTTGGGATGCATATATGCCACACACAAAAAGGGCAATCCCGATTAAAATGAAAAACCAAGCAGGAATACGTCTATCCATAGTTCACCTATAAGGTTGTTTTCTTATCTATGGCATTTTTGGAATTTTTTAAAAACAGAATTATAACTGGTTGCCCGGCGTCTTAAGCCATCCCTCTTTCAGAAGGGGAAGGGAAATAGTAAGAAATTCTTCTACAGTTGTGCACTGCAAACGAAGAATCATCTGTCTGTTCTCTAGAAGGTCTACATTTCCTTTAAATTGGAAACTCATGAGTTGCTTGAGCTTGCTAACTCTAATTTTCTGAGGAACCTCATCTGCTATTTCTTCTAGATATACAGAAAAATAGGTAAGAAGATCGTTCCATTTCGGATGGAACTCTCTCCCATGAAAATGAGCTCTAATCTGATGAAAAATAAAGGGGTTAATTATGCTACCACGACCGATCATAAGAGCGTCGCAGCTGGTCTGTTTAAGCATCGCTAAAGCATCTTTAACTTCTAAGATATCCCCATTTCCAACGACGGGGATTTTCAGGAGATCTTTTGCCTGCGCAATATATTCCCACTTAGCAGGAGGGCCATAGCCATCTACTTTTGTACGGGGGTGGAGGGTAATGTACTTTACGCCGCTCTCCTGTGCTGCCAAAAGATTCTCCTGAAATAAAGAGGTGTCCTCATAACCCGATCTCATCTTAAGGGTAACAGGCGTTGAAACAGCCCTGACTAGAGCCTGGGCGTTTTCATGAAGAAATTCCGGGTCTTTTAAGAGGGAAGATCCAGCTCCTTTGCCAGTTACCGTATTAGAGGGGCAGCCGCAGTTGAGATCAATCCTTGGAGCCTGTTTTTTTTCCATGGCAACAGCCATGGCAGCAAGAAGCTCAGGATCTGAGCCCATGAGTTGCACAGCTAAAGGGATAGGAGTGGTTTCGAAAGGCTCATACTTCTTTGCTAGACTCTCTATATGGGCATTGGCCGGAACTCTTAGAAAATCGGTGACTGCCTCATCAAATCCACCGATAGATGCCATCGCCTTGCGAAAGCAGCGATCTCCTACTCCCTCCATGGGAGCGAGCAGTAGATAAGGGCATCCTTTGCTATCACGAGGGAGAAGGCTTGCCATTAGCTATGAGCTCCGGCCTTTTCAGGGAGAAGGGAATGGTAGACCTCTTCCATATGATCTAAGGTATGTTTGAGTGTGTATTTTTCTAAAACAAGCTCGGAAGCTCTCTGCCCCATTTCAGCTCGGAGTATTGGATCTGCAGCGAGCGAGAGTACTGCTTCAGCTACTTTTTCAGGGGAAAACGGGGGAACAACGATTCCTGTTTGACCCGTTAGACAGACCTCAGGAAGTCCTCCGATATCGGTTGTGATCAAAGGTTTTTTAAGGTAGGCCGCCTGTAGACTTGCTTGGGAAATCCCCTCATGGGCTGTGCTTAATAGGAGGAATATGTCAAGAGCGCCGATAGCTGCATAGGGGATCTCTAAATGGCCTGTGAAGGTAAATACATCTTTAATATCGAGGGTATCTAGAGCCCCAATGTACTCTTTATAATAGCCTCCACCAACAACCACCCATTTTATTTTAGGATTTATTTCCTTAACGATTTTAGCGGCTTTCATCATGTCTTGGATCCCCTTCCAGGATCTTACAAAACATACAGTACCTACAAGGATTTCATCCTGTTTTACAAACATATTCCTAAATGTAGAAATCTCGCTTGCTTGCGGCTTAATAAGTAGAGGATCGACACCTGTTGCAATGCAGCGAATTCTCTCTATGGGGAGCCTTGCCTCAGTGTGGATGCCGGGGATAATGCAAGAAGAGGTTGTAACAACGAAATCAGCTAAGGTGTTGTAAAGGATCCGGCTATTTATTCCCCCTCGGATACGGGTCGAAAGATGCCTTGTTCTTACAAGCTTTCTTTTAGTCAGGCGAGCGGCTAGCCCCCCAATCCAAGAGTCCCAAGAAGAATGGGTGTTTATGATGTCGATCTCTTTATCTCGAATAATCCTTTGGAGCTGGATAAGGGTCATGAGGGCCGATTTTTTATTCATCGGTACTTCGTAAACCAAAAATCCTTTCTGGCGGGCCTTGGTTACAAGGCCGCCTCCTGCAACAACTGCAAAAGTCACCTCGTGGCCTCTATCTCTTAAGCCTTCGGCTTCCCTTAGGATCCGAATCTCTTGCCCACCCCATCCATTAGAGCTTTCAGTATGTAGGATATTCATATTTTTCCTTGGCAATCCCGGCTAAAATACGTCGATGACCTGAGGTGAAAGGCAAAGAAAGAAGTTCTTGCCATGTCCTCCACTCACATCCCGGGATGAGTTGCGAGCAGCTAGTTTCCCATATACTAGGAAAAAGCTCAACAGCATGATGAGTATACCCTTGATTCTCTGTCCCAAGCTGCTCGATTTTATGGGCATCCAGGCCAAACTTTTCTTTTAAATACCCTTGGATATCTCTTGTTTCTTCCCTTTCTAAAGAGATAAACTCATATAACCCTCCTAGAACTTTCCCTTTTTCTTTCATGTGAACTAAAAAATATTTATCACATTTAAGGACAATGACGTCCTTATAGAGATAAACGGTCTCTTTGGGTTTCTTCTTAATAGGCAGGAAGTCCACCTTTGAATGTAAAAGAGCTTTACATCCTCTATCTAGAGGACACATTAGACACTGGGGGGTTTTGCCGCAGATTTTAGCTCCGAGCTCAATCAGCCCCTCCATGACTAGATGGGGATCTATGTCTGGAAGGAACTGCTGAGTCACCTCTTCTAGCCATTTTTGCCCTTTTGAAGTGGTGATTTCTTTATCGTATGCATGATAACGACTCATCACTCGGGCAACATTGGCATCGACGGCCGCCTGTTTTTGCTTAAAGGCAAAACTAAGTATTGCACCGACCGTATAAGGTCCAAGACCGGGCACAAGCATCAGAGCCTGTTTATCTGGGGGGATTATCCCTCCGCAAGCAGATTGGAAATAATGAGCTGCTTTAAGAATATTTCTTGCCCGATTGTAGTATCCCAGCCCCTCCCACGACTTTATCACGGTTTCTTCGGAGGCATTTGAGAGCTCTTGGATGCTCGGAAATTGCTTCATCCACCTTTCAAAGTACCCTATGACAACAGAGGCCCTTGTCTGCTGGAGCATAATTTCGGAGATCCACACTCTATAAGGAGAGGTGTCTTTTCTCCAGGGAAAGTCCCTTTTTTCGTTCAAAAACCACTGCTTTAGCTTTTCTGCGTCAGTTATCGGCATTTTTTCGACTCACCTTTAGACTTGAAAGGGCGAGGATAGCCAAGTTGGGAAAAATGATAAAGCCCTTTAAAGGCGCACATTGGCACACTTCTTGCATCTATTTATAATACACACAAGGTGATCTATGAACGGACTGAACGAAAAAATCCTAAAGATTAAAGAAGAATTAACAGAGTGCATGAAAAAGGAAATACGGCTTATGCGCGAGGTATTTGCTAATATGCACCAAGAGGAACTAGCACTGATTATGCTCGATAGAACTAGCTGGAATCACACCCTGCAAGACAGATTTTCTTTGTTACAAACTTTAAGTTCCTTAAGAACTTCTAGACTCATCATGACATGTGCAATAGAAAAATTACTCTCGCCCCCTACTGGGAAAAAAGTTCCCCTAGAGCAATTTTTACCGGATTTAGAAGAAGAGGGCTGCGAGATCCTCTATCTTTCAGACCAGATTCTAGCCCTTATCGGACGGATGAACGACCAGCACTTGAAAAATGAAAATCTCTTGAAAAACTATGAGATTTACTCAAATGCCCCCTCTCTATTTCGAAATGGGATCTCCATGGAAAGAGATGGGCTAAAACCTGCAAAGTGTAAAGCAGCTATTGCAACTTACCCTTTTGAGCATCCATAATAAGGTAAAGGGGAGAGTATTTTTGTGACAAAATCTTTCAGGACAGCCGCGCTGATCTATGGACCCGAGGGGCATCACCTTGACCATTTAGCGCCCCTATGCTGTTTACTAGACATCCCTCTGCTTGTCACAGAAGAGCCCATCTTCGAGCTTGCTAAAGAGTTTTATCCGGGCCTAAAAGTCTACTACTTAGACTACCTATCGATTGCTGATACGATCATTAAAAATTATGAAGTAATCATCCATTGTAGTGTCCGCGCCTTATTTGATGAGGTCTTCTTCTTTACTCAAAAACTCAGCAATAAAAAAATACATACCATATGGTGTCCCCACGGCAATTCAGATAAAGGACACTCCACCTACCACATGGAAGCTCTAGCAAGCGAGAGCCTGGCTCTTGTATATGGGCAAAAAATGATCGATTTTCTAAAGGAAAAAGGTGTTTTAGATAAGTTAAAGGCCTATACAGAAGTAGGCAATTACCGGCTTACCTATTACCATATGCATAAAGCCTTTTATGAAAGACTTGTCATAGACAAAGTAGCAAGAAAGCTCCCTGTCCGCAAAAAAAACATCCTCTATGCCCCGACATGGAATGATTTTGAACACTCCACCTCATTCTATGATGCAATATCCACCCTCATCGAGCGTTTGCCAGAGGCGTATAATCTTATCATTAAGCTCCACCCGAACTTAAGACTGCAAGACCCCTTCGGTGTTGATAAATTTATGCAATCTTATGAAGATAGAAACCAAATCCTCTTTCTTGAGGATTTTCCTTCTATCTATCCCTTACTTGACTTCATAGATATCTACATCGGTGATGCCTCCTCTATCGGTTATGATATTTTAGCATTTAACAAGCCGATGCTCCTTTTAAACCAAAATAACAGGGACTGCCGCACTGACCCAGGGCTGTATCTTTTCCAATGTGGGATAGAAATCCGCAAAGAGCAGTACTTTGATATCTATAAGATCCTTTCCGCCTATTTACCATCTGATGTATCCTACTTTACGGACGTTCGAAAAAAAATCTATGAGTACACCTTTGGCAAAGAAAAAAGCCCCGGAAAACTCAAAGAAGAGATCATAGCCCTCTATAAAGAACTTCCCGACATTGACCTAAATTTTTACTAACAGCAGAGCTGATCAATGCCCTCAGAGTCCCGAAAGATCGCCATACTCACAGGCCCAGATACTTACCTAGACCATGTCGGAGTGCTTAGCCAAATCCTCCAAATACCTCTCATTGTCACAGAGGAAGAAACTTATCTTTCTGCCAAAGAATTTTATCCGGGTCTCGATGTCCACTACAGGGAGATGGCAGATCTTTCTTTACATTTTCTAGCAGAGAATTTTGATGTGATCTTCCAAAGTGGGAAATTCTGGAATATAGAGCTAAAAGCTCTGATTGAACTTTTATACAGAAAAACACTCCGGTTTGTATTTTGTCCTCATGGCAACTCAGATAAAGGCTTTTCTCTTACAAACCACACGCCCCAAGATCTTTCCTTAGTGTATGGAGAGCACATGCTCTCCTTACTTAAAAACACAGGAGCCCTGGATCTTATTTCTCAAACTTGCGCGACGGGTAACTACAGACTACCGTTCTATACTAAGCATAAAGAGTTCTACGATGGCCTCGCTAAAAAGCGGCTTGGGAATAAGCTTAATGCAACCCGAAAAACGATCCTCTATGCACCGACATGGCAAGATGGGGAAAATCCCAGTTCCTTTTTTTCCTCTTGTGAAAAGATCATCGGAGCTCTTGAAGGGGACTATAATCTCATTATAAAGCTCCATCCCTTTCTCGAGCAATTTCACCCAGCAGAAACCTTTGCGGTTCTTTCCCAATTTGAAGATAGGCAAGGAACCATTTTTCTGACCAAATTCCCTGCCATCTATCCGATACTCTCCCTTTCAGACATCTATATAGGAGACTTTTCGTCTATTGGATATGACTTTTTAGCTTTTGATAAGCCCCTGTTTTTTTTAGGGGATGTTAGCAAGAAAACCACTCCCGGCTACTTCTTACATGAGTGTGGAATACAGATCCCCCAAGAAGAAAACCTCGATCTTAAGGCATTTTTACTGACTACTTTGTCTGAATGTGAAAATGCCTATAGAGCAAAGCGCAAAGAGATCTATGAATATGCATTTGGTAAGAAGAAAAACTTTGAAGTGTTAAGAGAGGAAATCTTTAACTGCCTAGATTCCGATATAGTCGTAAAGCCCAAAGAATCCTTGGGCTTTACGAAAAACATAAATTAGCTATTCACTTCTGCATCATCGCCATCAACATCAACAACTACTTCTTGAGTTGTTTTAGTTTCTTCTGCCGCATCACAGCCAGCAAATGCCGCTGCATTAAAAGAGATAAGCACTGTTAGGATACTGTATATTTTTTTCATAAAAAAAATCCTTTTAAGATGTTAAGAACATGCAGCTTGTATAGAACAGGGAACTAAATATAGTCAAATCTTTTAAAGCCGCACAGCTCTAATCGAAGAAAGGAGTATTCGATGCCACGCATTTTTCATTTAAATAAGAGGATTTAGGCAGAAACCATTTCCTGGAGAGCTGCAGCAGAAGCGCCCCCTCTCATAGAAGGAGGGATTTTAGATCCCTTAGAGGCCTGCTCTCTACTAATGAGCTCACTAAGATGACTTAAGTGTACTTTCATAGACCCAGAAGATACTACGTAGTCCACGGCAGTTTTTAATAGCTCTACAATTCTTTCATCTTCTTTGTTTGTTTGAATTGCGTTGCGCAATTTCTCTTGGATTGCAGGTAAATTCTCTTGGATGGCTCTTGCTAAGGGGATTGCTGTATTAAATTTACCCTCCTTTTTAGACCAGAAAAGAGAGATAAGCCGCATACCTGCTTCATCGAATTGTTTTTTTAATTCAAGACATTCTCTTTCTTTGTCATCTGCCGCATCACTTTTTTGATCGGGAAATGTTCCTGTAAAAATCATGCTCAAAACAGCTAAAGTCACCCCAACTGTTGCTGAAATACAGAATGGAATAGCATCAGTTCCAAGCGTTTCCTCCGAAATACCAAAATACATAGGAAGTCTTACACCTGCAAGTCCACCCGCAAGTCCAAAACCTACGACAAGGGCATACCCTCTAGGGCCTAGATACATCTTCGTTGTCTTAGAAATAGAGCGACTCGATGTAAAGATCCCTTCTTGGTCTTTTGTAAAAGGAGCTATATTTTTTTTGGCGATAGAGAGCAAAAGATCTGTACGTGGATCCTGCTCACTCCGAACACGAGTCCATTTTGTAATTGCAGGCAAATACGCTATTTCTGAACTCTCCTCCGCAAAACCAGAAACAGATACATGGTATGGGTCAACTTCTACAGGGATTACAGACATGAAAACACCTCAAAAAATCGTGAAAAATAAAAATTCAAACTGCCTGCAATATAAATAGCAGGATTTGATGAAATAATTCCTAATAATTGCCTTTTAAATTTTTCGAAAACAATACCACATTACAGCTGATCGAGCAAGGATTCAAAACACCATAAACATGTTCTATTAATATGACATGGAACTATAAATCAGGAAATAGTTGACTCAAAGAGCGTTATCGAAGTTCATAGCAGGAAGGACAAGCACCGTAGAAAGATCATTTAAGCTGCCAGCAGCAGCTTCGGCTTTAAGCTCATAGGCTGAAGATCCCTCTCTTAAATTCTCTACTTTTTTGACAATAGCAACGGGGATCCCTGCCGGAAAAACTCCGTCTAGGCCGCTAGTAACTAGCAAATCACCTTCTTTTAAAATGGAAAGGGTTTCTAAAGAGGAATATGATGCAAGGGGCCTGCCAGACCTCAGATCTCTTGCCGGACCTTCTTTATCAGATCTATCATAATTAAATCCTATCCCTTCGAGAAGAGACCCTCTAGAGCGCCATAGAGGGGCGCTCCCTCCATGCAGTTCCCCTTTAGCAAGATATCGATCTTGTGTATCAACGCTGATGCGGCTTTTGATCCTGCTAAAAAAAGAAGCAAAAGCCTGCTGCTCTTCCGAAGAATGAAATAGGTCATTCCTTGCTTCCAGTGTGCGAAAAACAGATTCGAGTTGCTGCCATAACTGCTCATTTTGCTGCTTGCCTCGTATCGTTCTAACAGAGGGGGTAAGACGGGCATCGGTAATAAGCCTAACACGTGACTGGCAGTTCCTGACATCTTCCACTATTCCCACAAGGCAGCCATTCACAACGACTGGGCTATTTTTAGAGATGACCTCTCTACCAAGAGCCTTATTGTGTTTTTCTCCTACATTGATCCACACAAAACTACTCCAAGAAACGGGTTCCCGAAAAACGACTTTTGCAGGAATGGATTGCATTTGGAGCTCTAAGATTTTTGAAACTTCTATCCCTCTCCTTTGAAAAAAATCAGCAAGAGAGGAATCGATATCTTCCTCATCTCTTATTTCTTTAAGCATTTCAAGCTGCTCATCAACACGATCCTCGCAGAGGAGCCACTCCCTAAGATTATCAAGTTGCAGCGAAAGGGCCTGATTTTCTCTTTGGAGCTCTTCAATTCTCCCTTCCACATCTTTACTTTTGTGCTCTTTTACTGTCGGTAGAGTAAGGAGCTGAAGGGACGCTCTCTTCATAGAATTAAGACCGCTCCATGAAGGAGAAAGGGAAGCAATAGCCACAGATCTCAGTCCCATGGTAAAAGGGAAGGGAAGGCTTGTCGTAATAAATACGGCCACAAATAAAGCTATATATGGAGTGTAAGAGGTTCTTCTCATGATTTCAAACCGGAAGCTATAGATTGAACTACATAATCTATCGATTTTACGGTAAGGCCAGCGACATTAATCCGCCCATCATACGTCATATAAATACCATATTCTTTCATCAGTCTCTCTACGACCGTCTTTTCAAGGCCACAAAAACAAAACATCCCTCGAGTTTTGACTAGATAGCCAAAGTCTTTTGTTTTTATCTCTTTAGAGAGCTTTTCACAAAAGCTTATTTTTAAAGTGATAATTCTTTCCCGCATCTCTGAAAGTTCCATCTCCCAAGCATGTCTTAAATTGGGATCTAAAAGGATCCCCGCGACAATCTTTGCTCCGTGAATCGGAGGGTTAGAATAGTTCCTTCGAATCAGTATTTTTACTTGGCTTGTCACCTTTTCTGCAATTTCTTTGGAACCTGAAATGATATAAAGAGCGCCCACTCTCTCTCCATACAAAGAAAAATTCTTAGAGAATGAAACTGCAACCAGCATTTCTAGTCCCTTACTTGCAAATAGTCGAAGGGCTGCGCTATCAGCTTCTATCCCCTGATCAAGACCCAGATAGGCTGCATCAAAAAAGGGAATAAGGTCTCTTTCTTTGCAAATATCAGCAAGCTTCTCCCACTGCGGAAGAGTTGGATCCAGTCCACTTGGATTATGACAACAAGCATGGAATAATACGACAGTTTTGGCAGGCAGATTACTTAGACAATCTACCATTTTTTCAAACTCCATAGAGTTTGTTTTCATATCATAGTAGGGATAAGTCTCTATAGCGAGTCCTGCCTCTGAAAAAACCCCTTTATGATTTGGCCAGGAAGGCTCGGATATATAAATCTTTGATCCAATCTCTTTTTTTAGAAATTCACCAGCTATTCTTAAAGCTCCCGTTCCACCAATAGATTGAAAAGAACTTATGCAACTTGAGTTATTTTGCCAAAAACTCTGACCAAAGACAAGCTGTCCTACTTGCTCAAGATAGCTTTTATCTCCATCGATCGGAAGATACTGCTTACTCTCAGACTTCTGTAATAAAATGGTCTCCATCTTTTTTACAGAGCTCATGATCGGAGTTATCCCTTCTTCTGTCTTATAGACACCAGCTGTTAAATTAATTTTACCCGGCCTTGTATCTGCCAAGAATGCGGCATTTAAGCCAAGAATTGGATCGGATGGCGCTAAAGAAACGTTTTCAAAAAAAGACATGGCAAACCTTATATTCAGCTATTCTTTTTGCATTGTAGATCGAATGGGAGTTCTCCTCAACTACTGGTATTTGCAAACGGTTTTGGGAGAGGAAATCCATTTTCTGGGGTCTGAGCGAGCTTATATCCTGCAGCTGGGAGAAAATTATCGAAGGGGGATCACGTGCAATTATCACTCCTACAGCATATAAATTTTCAATTCGATCTTGAGACTGACTCCTTCATTGAGAATAAACTTTACTTCTTTAACTCGACATACTGCTTCTGGTAAGCTTATAACCGGCGCGTTAAAACAGCTTTCGCTTTTAACGGGCCGCTTATAGAACATCTATAGTTGGCGAGTTAAGTCTGCTTTCATGTTTAACCCGCCGCTTATAGGAGTCTATAGTTGATTGAGAAAAGTCACGTTGTTATCTGCGGCTTATGTAAAGAAGTGTAAAAATAGAAACTTTTGCCATTATATATCGTTGCCTCTTATTCCTCGTAGAAAGGCAACTCGCCCACAAGTAAGATATTTACAAATCTTGAGATCTAAATATTGCAGTTTTTTGGTTTTTGTCTTAATCTTGGTGTATTCAGCAGTGGGGTGTTAGCTCAGTTGGTAGAGCGCGTCGATGGCATTGATGAGGTCAGCGGTTCGACCCCGCTACACTCCAAATTTCCTGTAGCAAAATCGATGCTTTACTTTTTCCTAACTTCAGTTTTCACATAAAATTCTTTCATCATCTTAAAAAGAACATCAGCATCTTCATAAGCCTTCTTACAGTTTGGAATACTCTTAAGAAAGGTAGATCCATAGGACTTAGTCATGAGTCTTTTGTCTAGACAAAGTATGCACCCGCGATCAGTATTTTTACGAATAAGCCGACCGAATCCCTGCTTAAATTTAATGGAGGCAGAAGGAAGAGAATAGCCTGAAAAAGAGTCTTTGCCCCCTTTTTCGTACATCTCACTAAAGGCTTGATAAATAGGATCTGATGGGACTTTAAAGGGTAGCTTTACAATGATCACGCAACGAAGAGCTTCCCCTGGAACATCGACACCCTCCCAGAAGGAGTCTGTTGCAAAAAGGACATTGCCCTCTTTAGCTTTAAATTTCTCAATGAGTACTTGCCTTGAGGCATCTCCTTGTTTAAGGAGGGTAAAATCTTTTAGCTTCTCTTCTACCAGGCGATACACCTGCCTTAACATATCGTAGGAGGTAAATAACACAAAACAGCTTCCTCTAGAGGCAATCACTGCTTTGCAGATCATCTCTGCTGCCTCTTTTATGAAGCCTGGATCCGAAGGAAGGGAAATGTCTTTAGGAACCGCGAGGAGCACCCTATTCTGATAATCAAAAGGAGAGGGATAAATTTTTTCAGAAAGTTCGCTTGCGTCTAATTTACCAGCGAGGCCAATACGCTCTTTAACATAGCTAAATTTACTCGATGAAGTAAGGGTTGCGCTACATAGTATGCTAGATACTCTTGGATCAAATAAATGCTGCTTCAAATAGGCCGCCACATTTAAATGAGCATCAACTAGCATAATATTGGACATAAACCCCGTCAGCTCAATCCAGCGAACACGGGTAATATCATTTTCATCGAGGGTAAAGGAGCGAAGATCTTGCGCTTTTTCAGAAATTGTTTGTGCAACGAATTCAATTTCTTGCAAGTGCACAGATAATTTTTCTATGACGGCTTTGTCTGGCTCTCCTATATCACTACGAAGATTGCCCAGCTGCATGGCCATCTTGACTAGGCTATCAGCCACTTGTATGAAGAGAGGTTTTAGCTGAGTCTGCCAGTACTCAGATAAAAAGTGCTCAGGTTTCAGCCTGAAACGCACTTCTTTAGACTCCGATCCTCGGTCAGCTTTTAAGTAGGTCTCTGAGAAAAATTCTATTCTTTTAAAGAGCTCTTCAATTTGCAAGACAAGATCTCTTTTTTGCCCTAAAAGATCTGTTTGCAAATGAATTTGCAAAGAAGGGTTTTTTATCTCAAGCTTGATAAGGTCTTTGAGAAAAAGAAGACACCGACTTTTTTCCGGATGGTGATCAGAATAGAGCCTACCGAGCCAGCGAACGAGATCGATCCTGTCATTTTTCCTAGCAAAACTCTCAAGGGCAATTTCATCTAAATGATGAGCCTCATCCACAACAAGCCGATAAAATTTAGGAAGAAGCGATTTTTCCTCTTTTCCCTTTGCATGCACCTTAGAAGAGATCTCAGCCATGAGCAGATGGTGATTTACAATCAAAAGTTGAGCTTCCGACATTTTCTTTCGGGCTTTAAAAAAAAAGCATTCTTTGTATTGTGGACACTGCACATTTGTACAAGAACTTCTATCAGCAGACACCTGATCCCAAAGAAATTGTGGGACAGGAAAGGGAACATCTGAGTAAGAACCATTTTGATCAACCTCTGACCACTGCTGCAGCTCAGATAGTTTATTTTGTTCTTCAGGAAGTAAGCTCAAACGATCGTTTGAGGCTTCGTGTAATTTTTTAAGACATAGGTAGTTACTCATCCCTTTTACAAGAACGGGCTGGATATCGACATTAAGAGCTTTAAGTAAAAAGGGAATATCTTTTTCAGTAAGCTGCTCTTGCAGAGGTATTGTATGAGTGGAGATGACAGTTTGCTCACCGCGCGTAATCGCCCAGTAAATAGCAGGAATGAGATAAGCCCAGCTTTTTCCAACGCCGGTTCCTGCTTCTATGAGAGCGATCTTTTCCTTTTCATAAGCTTCGAGGATTTGCAAAGACATTTGTCTTTGCTCTTCTCGAAGCTCATAATCTTTAAGGATTTTACTTAAAATTCCTTCCTGAGAAAAAACGGAATCGACAAACTCTTGGCTACTTAGCTTCACAAGGAACCTTCATAAAAAAAGATCCCTAGAAGGTATCAATCGTTTTCTAATAAATCAAGGAAAGCCTGCAGTTGTTTAGAACGAGTAGGATGGCGCATCTTTCTTAGAGCCTTCGCCTCGATCTGTCTTACCCTTTCTCTTGTTACTTTAAATCGGACACCAACCTCTTCTAAGGTCTTTGGTTTGCCATCTAAAAGCCCAAAACGTTCGATAAGTACTGTTCTTTCTCTATCAGTGAGCGTAGACAGAACATCGTTCATTTTATCTTTCAAGATCGCATAGCCGGTCGCTTCAGCAGGTGATTCAATTGTAGTATCTTCAAGGAAATCTCCAAATTGGCTCTCTCCCCCATCTCCCACTTCTGCTTGCAGGGAGATCGGATGTTGAGCGATCTTATAGATCTCACGCACCCTTTCTGGAGTAAGGTTTAGCTCAGTTGCAAGCTCTTCTGGAGTTGGCTCGCGACCAGTTTCCATCATGAGCTTTTTAGCTCCTCGAAGAACCTTATTTATCGTCTCAATCATATGCACAGGGATACGGATAGTACGAGCCTGGTCAGCGATTGCGCGCGTTACAGCCTGACGAATCCACCATGTAGCATAAGTAGAAAACTTATATCCTCTGCGGTACTCAAACTTTTCTACCGCTTTCATCAGACCCATGTTTCCTTCTTGGATAAGGTCTAAGAAAGAAAGGCCTCTATTAGTATATTTCTTAGCAATCGAGATCACAAGACGGAGGTTGGACTCAACCATCTCCCTTTTCGCTTCCTGGCTTTTATCCATCCAGCGTTGGAGCATACGAACGTCTTTTTTGAATTCATCAAGCGATCTTCCTGCAGCGAGCTCTCTTTTTACGAGCTTTCTTTGTACCGCCAGTAACTTTGCGGCAGCAAATTTGTTTTTCTCAGCCCTTGGCATAAGCTCTTGGATTTCTTTTTCAAGAACCAAGAATCTCTCATAGCCATTAAGAATAACCTCGCCGAAATCTTCTATGATATTATGTTTGCAATATACCCTGCGAAGATAGGACTGCGTTCTAATACGACATTTTTCAATGTCCTCTGAAAGCTTCACTTTGTCCATTTTCTTAAGCTTAGGATCTTTTAACTGCATCTGAAAACCTTCTAAGATCGAGTCTTCATGCTTTAGAAGGGAGCAAAGCTTTGGAAGGAGGGCTAAATAACCAGCTTTATCTGAAACTTCTTTTTCAGATACGGTCTTATCAAAACGGTCTTTTCCGGTGATCAGGTAGTTTGCAATCGAAATAGCTTCTCTTGTCGAATAGCGGAAGCGCATAATAATTTTTTCGATCTGAATCTGAGCCTTCTCAATCCTCTTAGAGATCTCAACTTCTTCCTCTCGTGTTAACAAGGGAACAGATCCCATCTCTTTCAGATACATCCTAACAGGGTCGTCTGATGTCCCTTCAGGCCTTTTTGCAAGACCTTCTAATTCTTTAGCCTCTTTCTTACGCTCTTTTTGCCTTTCTACTTCAGCCTGGTTTAGGATCTGAATATCCATACCACTTAAGAAGATAAGGATCTGGTCTATCTGCTCAGCAGAGTCAAAATTCATTGGCAGAATTTCATTGATCTCTTCGTAGGTGATATAACCTTGCTCTTTCGCAATTGCGACGAGCTCTTCCACCTTCTGTTGGTGCTGCTGGCTAAGTGTCGTGTTGAATGCTGTCCCTTTAGTCATAACGTCCTGGATGAATTTAAGGAGCCTCGAGATTTTGTTAAAAAGTACATAACTCTCAAGCAAAATAAAAAATTTACAGATAACCCTTTTTTTAGAGCAAGTAAAAGCTCAAAGAAAAATGTAATTTTCTCGAAAAAATATAGTCATTGAAGCACATCCTACCAGGAGAATCAGAAATTAGCAAACTGTTTACCTGAAGTTTTCCCCCTTCCTTGTTAAATTAGGGAAATTTGCAACAAAAGCTATCGATTCGCTATACTCGATCTGCGAAAAAATTATTTTACTCTAGAATCTATGCTAAAGCTGCTCAAAATACTGCGTTCTCCTTCTATAGCTGCAGAATCTCTTCTCCCGTTAGATGTGTATAGGATAAGCGAGAATTATCAAAGTCTTCTACTCTACGAATGTAAAAGACTGAGAATTACCTATATCGTTGCTTTCCCCTGGTGCAAGCATCTAGAAATCGAAAAATGTAAAGCTGCTTTACAAATTGAATCCAACCTAAAGGTTTGGCTTATTTTTAAATTCCCCTTCCTTTCCTGGAATATGCAAAGCTTTATCGAAAAGGATGGCCACTGCAAGTGCTATTTCTATCAACTTCAGAAAGGCAGCTGGATGGCCTTCGACAGAAGAAAATTCCCTATTAAGGGAGGCCGAAACTACACTAGCCATCCCTTTAGCCTAAACTTTGAAAGACCCTATGAAATGGGCCTTGAAGGGGACTTTGAGTTCAGGATGAAAACTCATAAAAATTTCGCAAAGGCAATTCATCAAAAGCTTGCCTTCCTGCAGCAAAGACCCCGACTATGGAAATCCTTAAACAAAAAAAACACCTACAAAACTGCAGTCTCGGAAACCTATGAATTTCTTCTTAAAAAGCTAGAAAGCTAACCTAGAAAAAAACCCCCGCAAGAAAACAAAGTAAAGAGACACACATAATGTCAAAAATGCTTGGATACAAGCTTGAAAGGGAAATATCTTTTGCAGGCTTGATACCTTTGGATTCTTTTTGTTGTACCAAGCAGCCCAAGGCTTGTCCTTAATTTCTTTGATCGCATATTGTGCCGAAGGTTCGTTAAGGAAATAGGGTTTTGTAAAAATTATTTCACTTTCGTAGCTGGTATTAGCCACCTTAAAGAGGTACGTAGCTTCAATAGTAAACTGTGAAGAAGATTTTTGATTTACCCTCCACTCAAGTACTTTCGCTATAGCCCTAGAGTCTAACCGGGAATATTTCCAGAGCCCCATCATAGCAATACTTGCAAACCAAATGGTTATCCCTGAGGAGATTACAACTAACGCGAGCCAAAATTTATTCATTTTTTTATCCTATTTCTACATGAGACTTTGACGAATTATAGAGTTTTAGGTATATTGTCGTGCATCTTAATTCTTTATAAGCAGAGTTATACGCATGGCAGACGATAAAAAGAAAGTTACTAAAGCGAGAAGACCCTCAGCTCTCAAGCGAGATCTTCAGGGCGAAAAAAGAAGATTGAAAAACAAAACTTACAAATCAACGGTAAGCAGCGCGATCAAAGCCTTCGAAACCAGTCTTTCTCAAAAAGATACAGCTACAATAAAAGAAAAACTAAGTCTAGTTTGCAGCCTTATGGATAAAGGTGTTAAAAAAGGCATCTATCCACAAAATAAAGCAAACCGCACTAAGTCTAATTTTGCTGTAAAAGTTCCCGCTTAAACGCGCTCAAGCTTCATGACAAGATGCAAATCTTGTCATGAAGCAATTTCTTATTCTCTTGAATACATTGCCATATACTTGCAGATCTCATTTTCAAGTCTTGACTCTTTAGGTCTTGGCTCGATGAAACCATTGATCATAATAGAAAAGGCAAGCTCTTCCCCTTCTTTTGTAGTTACATAGCCCGATACCGTTCTCACTCCTCTCATAGATCCTGTTTTAGCTCGTACTTTAGATAAGAGCCTGTCATCATCCATAGCAGTTTTTAATGAGCCATCAACCCCTGAAATGGGCAATGAGGCTAGAAACTCTGCTGAATAGGGAAAAGATTTTTTAATCTCTGTAAGGAACTCCACAAATTGTCTCGGAGATACAAGATTATATCTCGAAAGACCAGAGCCATCCAGAATTACCATCTCAGAGCTGTTTAGACCGATCTTATGGTCTAGAAATTCTCGAACGGCCTGGCTTGCATTACTCCAGCTTCCCATAGTGCCAAAGCGCCTTTGTCCTGTTTTCTTAAAAAGACAGTCTGCATATAAATTATCAGAATCTTTCATCATTTTTTGTACGATAAGGCTAATGGGACGGGACCTATGTTCTGCAAGTTGCATCCCATTTTCCGGGCTCTTTTTTTCTTCTACGCTACTTGTGATAGTAATATTTTGTTTTGCAAGCATTTCTAAAAATAGGTGCCCAGTGTAGAGGTGAGGCTGATCAAGCGACACTTCATAGGTAATGGGCTCGCTTGTTTTCGCTATTGCCCCTTTAATCTGGATAAGGTTCTTATTTGCTGCAACACGCCTAAATACGGCGAGATTTGAGTTTGTCTCTTCTATCGTTTTAGAGAGATTTTCTACGCTTACAAAGCTAGTTTTGGGATGGACAAATATTTTAGCAGGCTGAGAGCTGTCATCTCCCGGGCAGATCCACAGCTGCAAGCAGCTGTGGTTGACAGTGAGGGCGTCCATAGGAGAATTCCAGTATTCAGGCTCATCGTCCCACATCCATCCAGGACCTTGGCTCACCCCATCAAAATCCGAGTTATCTACATAAAGAGTTCCAGTGATCTCTTCAATTCCCGCAAGTTTTAATTGAAAAACTAGTTCTTCAAGGTTTTTAGATTGGAGCTCGGGATCACCACTACCTTTTAAATAAATATTACCCTCGAGCTTTTTATCGACAATCTGACCATCTGTCCATACTGTCGTAGCAAAGGTATAATCAGGCCCTAGCATCGCAAGGGCGCTGGCTCCCGTAAAAAGTTTTAAGCAGCTTGCTGGAATAAATAGATTTTCTGCATTTTTCTGATAGAGCCTCAGACCGCTCCGAAGAGATACGATTTCTACCCCAACATTTGCTTTCCCTGCATATTGCTCGATGACTTTATCGAGATTTCTTTTAAACTGCTGCGCTTGGTATTTTGAAGATTTAGGTGTTGAAGATGCAGCGCTTAAAAGCGGGGACTGAATAAAAACAAAACTAAGAATTACGGTAAAGCTGATAGCGGCGCGACGAAACATGGAAATCCCCCTGTTAGCTGCAGTCTTGCATGAAGGCCAGATATTTTTCTAGAGCTTCTAGAGATCAATTTTTCGAGCATGGCGTCACTTGCATCAATTATAACAGAACTTTTTGCCCGAGTAACTGCTGTATAAAGTACTTCCTTTCCAAAACTTCCTGAGTTGCTCGGTACTAAAACAAGTACATTATCATATTCACTACCCTGACTTTTATGAACGGAAAGGCAGTAGGCATATTCAAAAGAAGGAAGCATTACTCCGGGAATCCTTCGAATAAGGGGCGATGACTTATCATAAAAATATGCGGTATCTTGGCGATCAAATACATAATCTTTCTGTTTCTTCCGTTGGATTAAAAGACCGACATCCCCATTAAAAAGACTCTGGGTATAGTCGTTCTTTGTAATAAGAATAGGACAGGCAAAAAACTCATTGCTCGGAATCTCCTCTCTATACTTACGTCTAAAAAAAGCATTAATTGCATCGACGCCAAAAGCCCCTTTTCTCACGCAACTTAAAATCCTAAACTGATCAAATTTTTGCAATAGCTCCGATGGATCTAAAACATAATCTTCTTTTACGGGAAATTTCTTGCGGCAGAGATTCCATAAAGCTTCATAACCACTGGTTATTGAGCCCCCTTCAGAAAACAGGGAAATGCGAGCAAGGGCGGCGCCGGGCTTTTCTAATACCTCTTTAATCCCTTGGAGATCTCCTAGGTTAACAGCCTCTGCAAAATCCAAAATCTGTTTTTTATCTGAGCGGAGACTCTCTTTAAGCTGCGTACAAGGGATGCTTCCTGTTGCTAGGCAATAGTCTACAAGGTCCGCAAACAAACTCCCGCTATCAATGGGCGGAAGTTGGTCTTTATCTCCCATAAGAACTACCCTTGTCCCTTCTTCTATTCTACTTAAAAAATAGGATAGCAGCCGAGCATCGATCATCGAGGCCTCATCCACTATGATGAGATCTGCATGCAGCGGCATGCCCTCCTTCATCATATCTTCAGAAGATTTGATAGAAAGGAGCATGTGAAGGGTTCCTGAAATAAGCTTTGCTTCTTGCCCGAGCTCTCTTCTTACATTTTTTTCTAGGTGAGAGGCCGCCTTGCCAGTCGGCGCTGCAAGAACAATTCTAGGGGGGGCTTTTCCCTGATCAAGGGCTTTTGATCTAAAGACGCTTGCAATCTGGGCTGCGGTAAAAGTTTTTCCCGTGCCAGGGCCACCTGTAATTAAAGAAAGACTACAGGTAAGAGCTGTTTCTACTCCTTTTATTTGCTCCTTATTGAGCCTGTCTGAGCAAGATATAGGTCCTTTAGGGTCTTCTAAAGAATAAGATGATATCCGGAGCAAATGAAAGACAAATCTCTCTTCAAAAAATGCATTTTTTTGCAGGTAGAAATAGGGCCCCTCTTGGCGTATAGGTCTTAAGGGGGAGTTATCAGAGCCCGGCAGATGGATGAGCGCCATCGGAAGCTCTCCAACTCCAAGATCCGCCATAGCATCAAGGGTCCTTGCAAACTCAGCATTTTCTACAAGTTCTGAGGAAGAGGGAAGGATCTTATTTTCCTGAATTTTCAGGCACAGATGTCCCTGCCTTGCAGCAGATACAAGTTTAAAAAGGAAGGCGGCTGCATTTTCTGATGCATTTTTATAGTCTTTTAGCAGAAGTAGAACAAGGGCTGCGTCTATATCTAAGAGCCCCTCTTCTTCAATTAATGGAAGTATATGGGGAAACCGTTTTTGCATTATTTGTCGCATAAAGCTTTTTCCTCCGCCTGCATTTTAGTTAATAAAGAAAGATCCGGCATAAAACAGTAGCTGCCACGGCCCCTCATAAAAATATAGATAGCTCCACCAAAGCAGCTACTAAACCCCCGTTTTTCAACTTGAGAAAGGTATCTCTTTAGAGCCTCGGCATAGATCGCAGCCTGCAGAAAATACCCTTGCTCCTCCATAGCTCTTCCCATCGTTTCAAAAGTATAAGTTTCTTTCGGACCGAGATAGTTAGTCTTCCAATCGACAATGTAATATGTATTTTCCCACATAAATACACCGTCGACAAATCCTTTCATCATATGCCCCTGATGCTCAAAGGCAAATTCCATTTCTAAAAACAGCTGTTTTGCCGGCACATCGGCAAAACAAAAGCTTCCCCTCGGACCTTGGAGCGGGGCAAAAAGAGTTTCTTTCACCAGAGCATAGAGCTCTTCTTCCCACCCTTGTAAAGGATGACCCATAGCATGACAGTTAATGAGCTGCTTGATTGCCTCTTCTTGAAAAGGGTGGTGAAGCTCTTCTTTCAGGGTAAGCTCCAGTATTCTATGCAAAAAAGTCCCGGTAACAGCGCCGAGGGGGAGAATACCTTCTTTCATTCCCTCTAGAGCAGTGGAAGGTCTTTCTATGAGGGAGAGCTCTACTTTAGCCTGCAAATGGAGTGCTGTAAAAGAAAGGGTGTTTTTTGGAGGAAATATAGGAGAAAATGGTTCCGGAAAACTTAGTTTTTTTTCGGGGGCTCCTTTTAAAGAATCTGTTAGATGGATTTCTTCTTTACTGATTAAGGAATATCCAACCGATGCACTTTCTCCCAAAAGAGAAATGTGTTTAAGGAGATTTTCTACAGTAAACTCATGAATTACCTGATAAGCTTTGAGCAAATTAAAGCTCTCCTTACCAAAGTTTTGGCAGAGAAGATCGATTGAAGAGGCTTGCGAAAGAGAAATCCCCTTCCTATCGACATCGATTGCAACAGGAATATACACCCTATTTTTAGCTCTAGTGAGTGCCACATAAAGGTGTCTCATCTTCTCAGCATCTGTTTCAAGCACCGACTGAATACAGGCCTGGCTTAACGGGTCCCATGTCTCTAAAGTCTCTTGTCCACCTACTTTCGTCCTTAAAAGATCTTCCTGAGAAGTAGAGCGAGAGACAAGGCCTAAGGCAAAAACAATGTCAAATTCAAGTCCCTTGCTCGCGTGGATTGTCATGACAATTACCTCATCTTCTTCCGACTCAGAAGCAACTTTTAATAACTCATCATCGAGGCCAAGATGGGCTAGGTCCTTATAAAAAGTGTAAAAACCTTCTAATGAATAAATCAAAGCTGCGGGCGCTGCCTGAAAGATTTGTATGAGTTGTCTCATCTCGAAATAAAGAGAGGTGTCTTTTCTTGAAAGGACCTCTTCGAGGACAGTTTTTTCACTACCTTCCCATTTTTCTGAAAGAAAGTTCGTGAAAAATGCTCCCCACCCTTTTTTCGCTATAAGAAATCTGGCCATCTGGAAATAGAGCCTTGCCCTTTGGAGAGATTCTAGCTCCATGCCTCCCATAAGAGAGTGAGCATTCATTCCAATAAATACCCCTCCAAGAACTCGTTTTAAAGCTCCAACATCATCGGGACTAATTACCGCACGAATTAGATCATGTAGTCCTATATAAGCTATAGATTCTTCTATAGGAAAGGAGCGTTTTACAGAGCATGGCACCTGCCACGCTTTTAAAAACGACTCAAGACGGGATGCTTGGAACCGATCTCTTACGAGAATGGAAAACTGCCCAAACCGATACCCTTCTTTTTTTGCCATACGGTGGATCTCTGAGACTATAAAAGGAAAAAGAGAATCTTCCTCTACCTCCTCCGTCGGCCATTTTCGACTCCTACCGGAGGCCCCTTCTGCCACAAAGAAATGAACACTTGCCCTCTCTGTCTTCTCTTCTATTTCTGGAAAAGGGGATTTAGCGCTAACAGCTCTTACTTCAAGGGACTTTCCCAAGGAGGGCAGCTGCATCCACTCTTTAGAGATATGAGAGGTAAATAGGGCATTCAGCGCTTTTACAAGAGAAGGCTCTGAACGAAAGTTCGTATCTAGAAAGAGCCTATTCTCCTCACCAAGTGTTTGCATCGCCTCTAGGTAGGTGTATACATCGGCATTTCGGAAGGCATAGATCGATTGTTTGGGATCTCCCACAAGATAAATCGTCTTTGTCAGGGTTTCCCCAATAAAAAGCCCCTTAAAAATTTCCCATTGGAGAGGATCGGTATCTTGGAACTCATCGATGATAGCGACATGGTATTTTTCTGAGATCCTTTCTTTAAGAGCTGGCTTTTTCAAAGCATCGGCCATCTTTCTTAAAAGGTCATCAGGGGAAAAGCTCTCTTCATAGTAGATCGATTCTTTCCATTTTTGCATGCAATCGTCCACAAGCCGCAAGAAATTTTTATCAGAATGAGCAGCTTCCTCAATAAGCGGGGTAAGATGATCTCTTAACTCGAAAAAAAGCGTTGGATAGTGTAGTGATAGAGTCTTAGGATTTTTGCCTTTTTTCAGGTTGTCCTCTGCAAGGAGGGCAAGAATATAGTCTTTAGAGCCGATGATCTGATCGAGCTCGTCATACTCAAGCTCCCCCCTTTGCAGAAAGGAACCGAGCTGCAGCCCCTGCCGTGTAGCCTTCGACTGCACTCCCTTATAACAAGAAAGAATTTGGGCAAGATCCGATTCAAGCATCTCTGGATTTACAGCATATTTTTCTCTTACAAGCTTCAACCTCTTCTGAAACTCCAAAAGGGTTTCAGAAAAGGTTGAAGATTTAGGAATAAAAAGAGCCTTGCCCACCCAGTTGACAATCTTTTTACAAAGTCCCTCTACCCCTTTAGAGGAAGATTTTAAAATACCCTCGAGCTGTGAGGGGCTATACTTATCTTTTTTTAGTCCCGCTCTAAAAAAATCTTCTACGACTTGAAAAAGCAAATGGGAATGATTGCCGCTATCAGGCGAGCTAATTTCAAAAAAGGTTCCCGCTTCAAAAGCATACTCGGTGAGCATCTTATGACAAAACCCGTGGAGGGTAAAAATAGCTGCCGCATCAAAGTTGCAAAGAGCCTCTTCGATTTTTCGTATCGCTGAAAATACAGCCGAAGATCCCCTAGCAAAAATAGGCTGCAAATAGTCCGGGCCGGCAGATCCACTCTGCAAAAAAAGAAGGGTTTTAGTAAGGTTGCTACGTAGTCTCACTTTGAGTTCTCTAGTTGCAGCCCTTGTAAATGTAACGATGAGAATCTGATCAATTGTTAGAGGATCTGGAGATTCTAGTAGAGATCTCACTGCTATATGTTCAATTGCAAATGTCTTTCCCGTACCGGCTGATGCCTCAAGAAAAAAACGTCCAAACACCTGTGTTTTCCGATCGAGCACTTGAAACCGTTTCATGAAATTTTACTCCTTGCAAACAAAGGCTCGAATATCTTTTTAGCAATCCGTTTTTGCAGGATATGTAGCCCCTCTGCGCTTGGGGATGGATCCCTTAGAAAAATCCACCTAAGATAATCATCGGGAAAAGGGGAAGTATCTAAAAAGCTCCTCCCATCCATCTTCTTTATAAATTCTTTCTCGTTATTTTCTAAGATCCACTCTGACCAAGCGGGCATAAGAATAGAGGCCTGGCTTTTACACGACATAAAATAATCTAAGTAGCTTCCCAAAAGATCTTCCGGATTATCTATGTCGAAGAGTAAAGCCTCAGGTTTTTTTGTCATATAAAGAGTCTTAGCTTCAATCCCAGCAAGGCTCTTTGTTTGCAAAAAAAGTAAATGCAGGGGCCATATGGATACGAGGTCTTTGATCTTATTCTCTCCGTAAAATAAAAGGCCCTTATCAGAGATATCAGGGAGGGTGCCTTCTATAGTAAATAGGGTGCCCATTGGGCTCTTGATGTGCAAAGCCGGAAGTGACCACCTTGATCCTTGCAAAACAGGCGTTTTACAAGTTTCACTAAAGTGGAAAGAAACTACATCTTCTTTCATTATGCCCCACTGTTTAAGACAGCCGTGCAGGGCATCACTTTCCTCCTTGACTCTCTTTGAAGCAATCTCTTCAAAGAGGCCCGTAGGAAGGGCCCCTTTGGATTTACTAATACCGAGCGCTTGGGTTAGAGATTTTTTAAGCATCTCACTGCGAAGAGCGGCCTTCTCGTAGCCGGGGAGGATAAATTCGGGTTCATCCCTTTGGAAAAGGGATGGTAAATAAATTCCTAGTACATCTTGCAAAAAGAATTTAATCGGATGTTTTGCAAAACGGGTAAGCTCTTTAATCGACACTTTTTCAGTCTCGACTTTTTCTGAAGGGTTTTTACTTTCTCCATAAAATTCCGGGATAAATGGGGCTCGTATCTTTTTATCACTTCCGTAATAACTTTTTGCAGCCATTTGCAAGGCAGGGGAAATGATAAGAGAAGTTTTATCTGTAACCCCATACTTATGCTCTACATAAGTGAAGAGCTCCTCAACAACTGCTGCTGCATTTTGCGGTTTATTATCCTGGGAAGAGATCCGGCCGTAGCTTATCATCAGGTGAGACCTAGCAGAAAGGATCGCTTCCAAAAATAGATAACGATCTTCCTCTGCTTTAGACGGAAGGTACGACTTATTCTTGAAGGAGCCTAGATCACACATCGGAAGAGAAAGCTCTTTTCGTGGAAAACTCTCTTCTTCCATACCCAAAAGATAGATCACCTTAGAAGGGAGTACACTTCCAATTTTGAGCTCAGTAAAAGTCACAGCCTGTAATTGAGATCCTTGGAAAGAGCTTTTTCTTTTACGAGAAATTGAGTGAAATACCCGGGAAAAACTCTCGAGAGAAAAAGGAGTGCAGGAGTCTCCAAGCAGCATTTTTAACTTTGCGCATTCCCTTGTGAAAATACCCTCTTCATCTCCTATAAAATACCGAGTAGCCATCTTTTCGAGCCTCGCCATCCAATCTGAAAAAGGGGCGCTTAGATGCTCCAGTTCTTTTAAATCTCTTGCTAGATGCTCAAGAGTTGCTATCACTTGTCCTAGAAGCTCACTCTCGCTCCACTCTAGAGCATATTCCGGCAGGGCGAAGGGGAGGTCATTTGGGTCTATCTCTTCATTGCTAGCAAAAATAAGCCCTGCAAGGAGCCTTTCAAACCCATACTGCCAGCTTCCTATATTGCCTACTTCATCGAGGCTACCTAGACTTGCCTCTAAAATCTCCTTTCGATTTTCTCCATTAAAGCCCCACTGAATAGATACTTTATCGGCCCATTTACTCAACAGATACATATCCTCCGATGTCCATCCATGCCTTTTTTGGAAAGGGGTATAAGAGAAAAGTTCTAGAACAGCTGCGCGCTCAAACCTTTTTTCAGAAAGGGAGAGTAAATACTCAAAGGCAGATAGTAGATCATCTTTATCAGGCTCCTCTGCATCCATGATCCGATATTCCAGAGGGGATTTTTCAAAGACCTGATGAATATAGGGTATGTAGCTTGCTAGAGAAGGGGAAAGGACAAGGATATCGCTTGGAGTGATATCCTTATCGCTGTGTTTTATAAGCTTCAAAAGGGTTTCATGAAGAACTTCCACTTCCCTCAGTTTCGATGTGCAAGCATGTAGCTGCAAGGAATTGTCTTTTGGGAAAGAAGCTTCATTTTCTTCTCCTAAATGAAAAAAATCCTCTTGCACTCTCGCAAGCGCTGTATTTTTAGAGGAAGGAACATAATATTCTTCGATATAGGGCTCGGTTTGTCCGATCCTTTGGAGGAATTCTTTACCCATCTTCCCCCAATTGGCAAGGAGAGGATTGCTCTCCCTTAAATACATGTCGAACTGCTCTCTCACCTTCAATCTAACCTTTTTTCCCTCTAAAACTTTAGCTAAGAAAACACGCTCTTTATCACTATAGAGATCTTCCCAAAAATATTCTGACGGGGAAAGCAGATAGCTATAACAAACGGTCTTTTGAAAAAAATCAAAATACACTTTGGGGATATAAGAAAAACCAAATAGATGGATCTTTTCCTGCAGAGGAACTATCCCTTGTAGGACCCTCTGTGGATAAGAAAAGAGGGACCCTTCAGTATAGATAAGCTCCCATAGAGCCTGCTGCCACCCATCTTTTTTTAGCCACTCTAGGATCACACCTTCTGGTTGCATGCCAAGTAAAGAAAAGAAACGGGACAGCTGCTCAGAAAGGGAGATGATTTTGCGACGAAGGGCCGGGGTGATTAGGACATTTTCTTCTCCTAAATACTTCCAAAGAGGGGAAAAACAAGAATTGCCTTCTCTTGCTAGATGAAGCGCTGTTATCTTTTCTTCTATATATAGGGATAGCTCCAGCTGCGAGGGAAAGTAGAAGGGAGACTGTTTTTTATGAGATCTTGTCAGCTCTAAAAGAGCCTCCGGAAGAGTTAATACCTCCATACCAAAGGCTACTTTCGCTTCTGACTCAAGGGCAAAATACCGGTAGAGATAGGACTTTACCTTCCCATCCGGAACTATGACAAAATGCCTTTCAAAGGGAGCTCTGGAAGATACAAGCTGCTTTTGCAACCCTTCGGCTAAACATTCGAGTCTATTACTAAAAAATGCGTAAGATCTCATTTTTCCTATTTCTTGTGGTGCGCGTTTTTTCCCTACATGCTACGGTTAAATAAAATAGTAGCAAGGTATTATGAAAATCCCCTTACAAAAAACTTTTAAAACTCTTTCTTCGAGCTTTCCCAGGCCCTTTGAGCGGAAGAAAAATTCCCTATGGAGCCTAAACTGCACACAGTTTTTTGGAGTGCTTAATGACAACCTCTTTAAGCTGCTTATGGTGTTTTTACTCATCGACACCCTCGGCAAGGAAAATGCCACCTCTATTCTGGCAGCGGCCGGTGCTGTATACGTTATCCCTTTTTTACTTTTTTCCTCATCTGCCGGAATATTAGCAGATCGGTTCAGCAAACAAAAGCTGATGATTGTTTTAAAAGGGGTGGAAGTGCTGATTATGGCACTTGCCCTTGTTGCTTTTTCCTATAAAAGCCTTATGGGATGTTACACTCTGCTCTTTTTTTTAGCAGCACATAGCGCAATGTTTGGCCCCTCAAAATATGGGATTATTCCGGAGCTAGTTTCCAAGGACCTAGTCTCTAAGGCCAATGGACTGATTACCTCGTTCACATATGTTGCAATTATCTTGGGAACTTTTTTAGCATCCTTTCTCACAGAGATCTCAGACAGAAAATTTATCGTTACAGCAATCATTTGCTTTCTTGTTGCAGTCTGCGGATTTATAAGCAGTCTATTTATAGGTAAAACTGAGCCACAAGGATCAAAAAAGAAAATCAGTCCTTTCTTTGTCAGTGAAATTTTTCACACACTTAAAACTTGCCAGGAAATTAAATACCTCACCCCTGCCATATTTGGTTCTGCCTATTTTTTATTTATTGGAGCCTTTGCCCAGCTTAATATCATCCCTTTTGCCATGCAGTCTCTAGGCCTCTCAGAAGTTGCAGGGGGATATTTATTTCTAGTTATAGCCGTTGGAATAGCGGCAGGATCCTTACTATGTGGTAAATGGGCTAAAAAGAAGCTCGAGCTTGGCATTTCCTGCCTTGCCGGCTTTTTTCTTTCTCTTATATTTATACTAATAGCTCTTTTCTCCTTTTCTCTACCTATCACTGTTATTTTGCTCGTGCTTTTAGGGGTTGCTGGCGGCATCTTTGTCATCCCCTTTGACACCTATATCCAGCTAAGTAGCCCTCTTGAAAAACGGGGCCAGGTGATTGCCTCAGCGAATTTCTTAAGTTTTACAGGGGTCCTTATAGCCTCGATTTCCCTATATGTATTTAATGACCTCCTTTATCTATCCCCCTCTTGGAGCTTTGCTGTTATTGGAATCATTACTGCCTGCGTAAGTTTTGTGTTGGCTCTACGCCTTTCAGGCACTGTATTTCCTTTTCTTTCTAGAAAGATCTTCTTCCGGTTATATAAGGCCGAAGTACTTCTGGGAGAGCCTATCTCTGATACTCCCTGCCTTTACATACTGGAAAATGCGAGCATAGCAAAAACCCTACTTCTGGTATCTCTTGTGCCCGACATCCATCTATTACTCCCTAAAAGAAAGAAAAAGCCTTTTTGGTATGCTTGGATTCATTCTATGGAAGAGCTCGAAGACCAAGATACACAAGAGGCTCTTATCCAAAAAGCTAAAGAGTCTTTAAAAAACCACCACCACGCGGGCCTTTTACTAAGGGATTCTTATTCAACTCCTGCTAAAGGATCGTTCTTTGGAACACTCTTGAGTAGAGATAAGATCTGCATGGTAAAAATTGAAAAAGATGAAGAAGGGAGCAATCTAATTAAAGTAAGTAAGCTAACCTGAAACCTCTATTTAAAGGTTAAGTACGCCTAAGTAGGAGGGAGCGAATCTTCTACAAGGGGAAGCAGTTTTTTGATTACCTCCAGGTCGAACTTAGGTTTATTTCGGGGGATGCCACTCTCATCAACATAAGGACTCCCATCGTAGTTTTTTTCGAGGTAACCTATCCAGCGAAAATCTTCTAAAATAGTAGTGAAAGTGTATGGAGGTTCCCCAGATTGAGCTGAAGTAAGGTCTACAAAAGCCCCTAATAAGGTTTTAAAAATGAGATAATTCTCTCCAAGTTCCTCCTTTTTACTATCAATACTATCAAGATAGGATTGATACATTCTAACGTTCTCATCCCTAATTCTTTTATATTCTTTAGATCCAAACGAAGCTCTTGTTAATAAAGGAATGATATGAGCCCAAGAATCGTGTAAGAATTCTGGTCCTCTAGACATCATTCCGTCATGTTTCATATGAGCTTCAATAAATGCATCATCAGAAGCAACTCCTTCATCCGAAGCGATGCTAATTACAGGTAAATCTTTATATAAAGGATCTGTCTGTCTTAATTTATTATATCGCTGCATGAGGAGTTCCCTATCAGGAAGGATAATGATTGTATTATCATCTCTTGCTTCATATCCCAGTGCTTTAAATAAAGGAAGGGCCTTTAGCCTTTTTTCATATATACTTCTTAATTGCTCAAATCTAGGCTTGTCTGATTCATTTGCCTCTCCCCATTCTGCTATACTACGCAACATTCTAAATTCAATCGCTTTTTCATTAAGTAGGAGTGCAGCATCTTCTGAATCGATCTGTAAAGCTGGGAATAGGCCTTTTTGGATATCTCCAAATTCAGAAAAAGACATGTTTTTGATGCTAAATACATAAGCCCCCCCTTCCTCTCCCTCAAGGTTTTTCATTCCTACACATTTCCATAAAGGTCCTGACTTTGAAGGAATTTCAGCCCATGTAAATGCGCTAAATTGTTCCCAAATAGAAGGTAATAGAATTCTAATTTGATCTCTAATATGAGGTGGAGCGTGACTTAGAACTTCAAGAAAATCTGCCTTCTCTAAGAGTGTAAAACGCGGCATTAAATCTACTTTTCTTGTTAATTGAGTGAAAAAATTTCCTATATTCTTCAAGAAAAATTCTGGATTATGCTCAATTAGAGTAATAAGTGTATGTTTTGCTGTTTCTTTAGATAAATTCCTAATAAAAGTTTCAGGATCAGAATAAATTGGTGAAGCTACAGAAGATTTTTCAATCAAATACTCGATTAGTGGGATATCACTTTTATGAAAAAGGTCACCTCTTAAAAATTCATTAGTCATCTCCTCAATAACATCAGTGGCGCTCTCATCTACAGTTGCTAAAAGAGAGATCAATGCTTCATAAGCTATCCGAGCCTTGGCTCCTTTTTCAAAAGCAGCGGACCTCAATTTATCAATATTCCTCGGACAGATAATCACCTTACATTTAGCTAGTAACTGTTTAGAAGAGTCGCTAGGACTCTGAATGGTTCCGATTAGGTCCTTACACAAACGACTGATAGCACTGTTATATTCAAAAGTATCTTGGTATGTATCGATACCATAAGCAAGATAATCGACTGAATCCTTATCACTAGAAAAATCTACAGGGGAGACCATAAAATCCGATATTAGTTAAAACCTAATAATAACAATAATTACAAATAAATTAAAAGTAATAATTATTTCATCAAAAGTTAGCTCAATAGAAACATGAACATTGAAAAAACCACAAAAATAAAGTAAATTTTCAAGACTAGAAACCCCCATATGCCTCTAACAGGCATAAAAAAACCTCAGATGTCTGAGGTTTTTTTCGTGGTAAATACGTAAAGAACTCGATTAGAATCCGTAGATAAACTCAATCTCATACTGCTTGTATCTTCTAAAGGGGCCGATGTCTTTATCAAGTGTAATCGACTGCTGCCATTGCTGCTGGAGGTTTAGATTACTTGTAAGAAGGTAATCAAGAGTCACTACATAGCCTCTAAAATTGCCATTTCCTGCAGCTGTAGATAGAGTTGTAGGAACGATTTTAGATCCCTTAGCATTTATTACCGTGGAATACAGGCCCGCATTAGCTGAATTACCAACGCTCACACCTGAAGTATCAAAGTCAGGTACACACTGAGCTGCGAGCACTTGGTAGTTAATATCAAAGGCCCAATCACCTTTTTTACGAATCTCACCAATAGAAAACCCGAGATAACCACCGTAATTGGCTTTTTTATTGGCTGTAAAACTGTGAGCTGCCGCTCTATGATTATAAAGGCCTGCAAGGTAAATTTTAACCTGCCTATCTAAAGCCTTAGGAAAACATCTATAGCCTAAAATGAGTTGAGAAATTAAAAAGTCAAACCGGAGATTGTCTACAGGATCATTATAGTGTTTTGTATCCCAATCAATGAGGGAATATTTAGTATAAAGTCCTGTACTTGCAATATTTAGAAAGCCGACCTCTCCCACATATCCATATTGGTTGACCCTTTCATCTATAACAAAAGTTCCAAGGTGAGCATACAAATCGCCAGCTCTTTCTAGGCCCACATCATAACGGAATAAAATCCCGTCCATAAAGGAAGAGAATTGGAGGTTTGAATCAAATACATTACTTAGCTTCCTTCGCCCCATCTCAATATCAAAAACTGTGCTGTCTGTATCGACAAGTCTTCCACCAAAATAGCCTTTTGACACTTTTATTTTATTTGTTGTTCCACTAAAGACACCTGCATCATTATCAAATTCCAATTTAATTGCAGCCCAGCCTCGATCAATCCGGTAGTCCAGCATAATATTTACCGCTACGTCGTATCCTTGCGCAGGTAATACAGAACCATCAGCCCCTAAGGGTGCGGCTCCAACGCCACGTTGCTTAACGCCGTTGCTAGTTTCTCCTATAGACTGGAATTCAGTACGAACTTCACCACTTAAAGAGAGGTTGCCCCCAATCTCTTTAATAGTGACCTGTCTTTTGGTATTCATCCATTCACGAAGGGCATCAATATCGACAGAGCGAGTATCGTCGTCATTGTCGATTGTATCAGCCATGAGCGAGGCATAGGAGGAAAATACAAATAATAAGCTTACGTAGCGAAAATAGCGCATCCGGACCATAATAAAACCTTTCTCCTATGTTAGCACAAGGGATGAATAATCTCCCAAGAGACATGTAAAATATCTAATAAGCTCAAGTGTTATATGATGTCCGGGAATTATTTTCAAAGGAAACTAGAGAGGAAAACCGCCAATTATCCAAGTTTAATTTGAATTAGAATCTGAAATCAGCCGAAAGTGTGGCTGCGGCCTCTTGGATAATACGGGCTTCCAAGTTACAGGAAAATCCGGTATCGGCAGTTAAGCCAAATCCAAAAACAAAGCCAAAAGAGTATTTATTATTAAGTCTAAGTTCCTCTTTGGGAAAATAGCTTTTAAGAGACGCTAGCTTCGTAGCCTTTAGCCTGGCATGGGTATAGGTAAGCCCAATATAGGGAACAAAGCAAAAGACTTGATGAGACAAACTGGTTCCTATCTGCCACTCTCTATCGCTGAATTTTGCAGATCCAGAAGAGACAGAAGATCCATTTACCTCAATAGACTCTATTTCAGGATAGCTAATAAACCCTTTTACATCGGCCCCCAGATGGGTATCTCCCCAAGTGGCAAGGATTGCTCTTAGGCCGATAATCCCTGCTATATGTGGGTCCGAGCTAAAATGGACCCGGGTGCTTTCGTCGAGCCTTTGGGATAATTTAAGTTTATAACTACCGAGCACCCCATAAAATTCGGCTCTATTAGCAAAATCAAAAGTCAAAGTGCCCGAGTTCATGTAGGAGGAAAAGGAATTGATCTGATGTGAGGCGCTAGAATCTGAGGCGTGCACTATCATGCTCCTAGAGAAGACATAATCCCCCTGGTATCCAGCCTTAATGCCAAGCCAGCATTCTTTAGGGATTAAAAAGCCATCTTCAGGAAGTTCCGGGCTACTTGGGTTCCCATTATAAAGGGAAAAGCTCAAGGCGGTTGTAAGAGTTGCTAAAGCAAGAGTTGCTGCAAAATTTCGAATACTCACTTGGGAGACCTCTGAGAAGTAGCTAGTAAAAGTTTAAGATACACTGAATTTTGCTTATTCCAAAAAGAAAAAGCAACCAATATTGACGAGAAGAATTGTAAAACTGCTTTACATTAGAGTTTCTTTTCAAAGACCTGGGAATATTCCATAGGTTTTGTATAGATGGCCCAGTTCTGCACAGCTCCTGGAGAAAGATACTGCACCCAAGAGCGAAGAAAGCCCCCCTCATACCCAGATTCTGTCACTCTCCAAAGTTTCACTTCCTCAGAAATGGGACTTACCACAAAGCCAAAATGGTTTTGTGACCAGTTCGTATCTGCAAAAATTAAAGGAGGGGGAGAACTCAGCTTTAGATTCTCAGCCCTTTCAGTCACATAAGCGTGAAGATCGAAATTTAAGGCAACTTCCCCCTTGCAAAGAAGATAGAATGCCTTGGCTAACTCCTTAATGAGCTTGGAAGGGATATAACCCGGAAAATCATCCGGAAATAAGGCTAAAATAGGGATGAGATCATTTCCTACTTTTTCCTGCAAAATGCTCGTAACACTTTCTTTCCATTGATGAGCCGGAATCAGAGGAAGCGCCTGATAGAGAAAAGAATCTAACGCATCCTCAATAAGAGGGCTTGATGGAAGGGACTTTAAAATATTTTTAGCAAACTTTGCAACAGAGCAGGAAGGCTCAGTTGCAGCTCGCATGATTTTTAAAGAAAGCTCACTTGGAATGTGCCCTGCAAACAGGTGCATAAGAGTTTCTTGCTCTGAGATTGACAGAGAAATAGACCGGTAAAAATTTTGCCTGGGCTGTAAAAAATGATCTCTGATCCAGGTATAAGTAAACCCATTATCATCCCACGCTTCAAAAAAAGAAGGGTTATACGGGAGAAGGGAAAAAGCATGGGTGGGTGAGTGCATAAGCACCCTCTTTTCTAGATTTTTGGGAAAATAGGCAGTAAAGTTATAGGGAAGGCTCTTCATAGTTTCAAGTATCAGAGTCAGAAGGTCGAGAGATCCTTCCACCTTAAAAGAATCTTCATAGATTTCCCCCTCTCTGCGGTAGTAAGTTTTAAGAAGGGTGTTCATCACCCCCCCTGAAGTATACGACCAGGGCTTTTTCTCTGTCTTTTGCAATTCTTTTAACGATTTTTTTCCGACCTTTACCTGATGCACCTTGGCCGATCTTTGAAATGAGCTGGTAATAAAATCTTCTGTCCGAAGGTGGATGATAATCAAAGAAATAATTTCTTTGATGTCGTCATCACACCCTTTCGTTTCACAGGCTCCCATAATCTGCGGTTCGACAAAAGAGAAAAAATCGATAAGTGAATTGATAAACTGATCTTGCGTATGGATCATGGTCCAAAGGGAGGCATCCCTCCTGCCATGCTTATATACGAGCCTAAATCCAGCGGGGCTATCTTCATATTCGGTAGTTTCTACTTCCTGCATTTCTGCGTCATATATTTCTTGAAAATACTCAGGGAACTGCTCATCAAACTGCTTTATAAGAAAGGAAAACAACTTGGGATAGAAAGAAGATTTTTTATAAAACTGGTCTCTTATCTCAAGACAGGACTGCATGTGATACGCTCTTGATTGGTACTCTGCTTTGAGTCTGCGCGCATCCGATTCTGAAGCCGCCTGTTTAAGAAGGGTCTCAGTAGCCCTCAGCTGACTAAATGCTATTTCATAATCCTGCTGGTACTCTTCTAGCTTTTGGTTACAACCGGCTATCTTTTCCTCTACAAATTTATAAATGATCTGCCCGATCCCTCCCGGTTCATCCTGATTGAGTCCAAGACTCGAGTATAAGTTCCAGCGAGAAAATTCCATTTTAGTTTCCGATAAAGAGGCAAGAGTATACTCCCAAACTCGTGCAAGGGGATTTTCTGTCATGCAAAGAAAAATTCTTTTGGCTTTTTCTTCCATAGTTCTTGCTTTTTCGAATTTTTCATTTCTTTTTGAGGAGCGAGGATCAATGATAATGTCGGATTTTCTCGATTGCCGGAAAAGGCTTAGCTCCTCAAAAAGAAATCTTTCCATTTCTTCTTCTGTAATTTCTAAATGATCAAAAATAACAAACCGAAAAAAACCTTCTATTGTAGGGCTTGTTTTTTCCTGTAAAAAGACTTTAAGCTTTGAGGAAAACCAAAGTTTTTTTTCTAGGGGTGAGATTCCGAGGGGAATTATCTGTAATTTCTCTAAAGGAATCCTAAGTCCTGGAGGCATTTCCCTTTCAGGGTCCCCGGATAGATTTGTCACAACCTTTTTCAACTCCCCAATACCGATACTCGGGCTTAAAGGAACCGAATACTCCTTTCCAGCAATGGTCCTAATCATTTTTCCCATCGTTACAAGGTCGTAAAGGTCAGCTAGTAAATTTTCAATTTGTTCTTTTTGTATAAGAATCGCCGGGGCTGTTGCAAAGCATGAGCCTACATTTTGTCTTAACGGGAAAAAACAGGCAGACAGTACTGCTACGCGCAAATCCCGATCCGTTAGGGTGTGCTCTACCTCTACCCCTATAGTATCCCTAATGATTCTCTCAGCGTACTTATGACAAAGGGGCATCTGAAATTTCCTTAAAATAAACCGAAAAGATTTATTATTTTCCCATTTCCTTAAGATCTCCAAGATATGATTTGTAAGGCTTCTATCACTATAGCCTTGGGGAGTAGGGATATATCCCTCACTTTCAAGTAGGTGGATCATCCTAGAAAGGGCCTCTGGCTGAAGATCTCCTTTTTCGTCTAAAATTCCATCCGCAATCAGAAGAGATCTCCTTCGGCACCTGAACTTAAACACATCTTGGAGTCCCGTTTGCCCCATAATTTGGGCAATATCGTACTCTTCCTTCAGCTTCCATGCCAGTGAAAGAGCGCCCGTTTCCATGGCAACTACAGCCTGAAAAACAGCCGGATAAAAGCCTTGGGTCAAAGAAGTGTTTTTTAGAATGTGCTCTATAAGTGAGGTATGCAAAGGGCCCTCCTGGAGCCGTAATCTTTCTTTTAGCATTAAGCGCTAATTTTACGTTTGTATTTTGTCTTCTTCTTAATTAGAATTACCTTAAAAATTCCTTTAGAACAATCCAAATAGGGTAAGCTTCATGCTCGTATTCGTTAACAACCTTAAAAAACAAGTAGAGATGCCAGACGGCAGCTCTGCCAAAGATCTCGTCGAAATGCTCAACCTGCGCGCTCCTCATCAATCACTTGCTGCAGAAATCAACGGGGTTACCAAAGACTTAAGCCATCCACTCGCTCAAGATGACAAGATCACCTTATGGAATTTTGACGACATTGAAGGAAAAGAAGTCTACTGGCACACCTCCGCTCACGTCCTGGCCCAAGCGATCCTTCGCCTATGGCCGGAAGCATTGCCAACAATCGGCCCGCCGATTGAAAACGGCTTTTACTACGACTTTGCAAATCTTACCATAACAGATGCTGATTTTGAAAGAATCGATCAAGAAGTACAGAAAATACTCGATGAAAATTATCAACCTAAGCGCTATGAATTCAAAGATAAACAAGAAGCTTTAACGAGATTTCCGGGAAATAAATACAAAAAAGAGCTCATTGAGTCTTTTGATGATTCCTCCATTAGCGGCTATGGACAAGGGGAATTTTTCGATCTTTGCAGAGGTCCTCACCTCCCAAATATTGGAAAAATCAAAGCCTTTAAGGTTCTTAAGACATCAGGCGCCTATTGGCGCGCTGACGCTAAAAATGAAATGCTCACACGGATCTATGCTATATCTTTTCCTGATCGCAAACTTCTGAAAGATTATCTTTTCGTCCTTGAAGAAGCCAAGAAACGGGACCATAGAATCATTGGACCCAAACTCGATCTTTTTTCTCTGAAGGAAGAAGCTCCAGGAATGCCTTTTATCCATCCTCATGGAATGATCATCTGGAATAAACTCATCGACTTCTGGCGGGGTCTCCACACAAAAGCTGGCTACATAGAAATTAAAACGCCACAGCTAATGAGCCAAGAGCTATGGGAAACATCAGGGCACTGGTTCCATTACAGAGAAAATATGTACTCCTTTGAAATCGAAGCGAGGCATTTTGCTATTAAGCCGATGAATTGTCCTGGATGCATGCTTTTTTACAAGACACACTCTCACAGCTATAGAGAGCTCCCTTTAAGAGTTTCTGAACTCGGTCACGTCCATCGCCACGAGGCCTCCGGCGCTTTAAGCGGCCTATTCCGCGTAAGAAGTTTTCATCAAGATGATGCCCACCTCTTTATGAAGCCCTCAGAAATTAAGCAAGAAATCTTAAAAGTTCTAGCTCTTACTGAAGAAATCTATGCGGCCTTTGGCCTTGAATATAGGCTAGAGCTCTCTACACGTCCGGAAAAAAGTATTGGCAATGATGAAGATTGGATTGTAGCAACAGCCGGCCTTAAAGATGCCCTTGATCAGTGGGGACAGCCTTATAGAGTCAATGAAGGTGATGGAGCATTTTATGGGCCTAAAATTGACATCCATATAAAAGATGCTCTTGGTAGATCATGGCAATGTGGTACAGTGCAACTTGATATGGCTCTTCCCGAAAAATTCAAACTCGAATATATGGATAGTGACGGAGTGTTAAAACGCCCAGTTATGATCCACAGAGCTTTGTTTGGATCGGTTGAACGGTTCTTCGGTATTCTGATCGAGCATTTTGTAGGCAAGTTCCCTCTGTGGATAAGTCCTATGCAAGTAAGGATCATTACTGTAGCAGATAGGCATGCAGAGTATGCTCATGAAGTAGCAAAACAAGTCCGCAGCGCCGGATTTTTATGCGATGTAGATGATGCAAGCGAATCGGTAAATAAAAAAATCCGAAGCGCGCAAATGCTCCAAATTAACTACATGCTTACCGTCGGCGATAAAGAGATCGAAAATAAAACAGCGGCTTTAAGAACAAGAGATAATGTGGTTCACGGAGAAATACAAATCTCAGAGTTTATAAAGGCACTCGAAAAAGAAATGAACGATAAGTCTTTAGTTTCTTGTTTTGCAAAAGAGGAAAAAATTGATGAAAATCACGGTCAGTAGTTTTAAAGGGGGAACAGCCAAAACCTCTACGGTTCTCCATCTAGGGGCAGCGCTTGCTAAATACCACAAAAAAAAGGTATTACTCATAGATTTTGATTCTCAGGCAAATCTAACGGCCGGCCTCGGATTTGATCCGGATGCACAAGACAGCATGGCCCCTGTTTTGCAAGGAAAGAAGAAAATCGAAGACGTGATCCTTAAAACTTGTGTAAAGAATCTAGACCTGATCCCGGCCGATACTTGGCTAGAAAGGGTTGAAGTTACCGGATCACTAGCTGCAGACCGCTACTCCCATGAGAGGCTCAAAGAGATCCTTTCACCCTTAAAATATGATGTAATAATTATCGATACACCACCATCCCTTTGCTGGCTTACAGAGTCTGCTCTTATCGCTTCACAACACTCTCTTGTCTGCGCAACTCCTGAGTTTTACAGCGTGAAGGGACTCCAAAGGCTTTCCCACTTTTTAGAAAATATTTCTGAAAGACACCCCTTGCAAGTCATCGGAGTTGCCCTTTCCTTCTGGAACCCCAGAGGAAAAAGCAATGCAGCCTTCTTGGAAGTCATCGAAAACACCTTTCCTAAAAAAACATTGGAAAACAAGGTTCGTAGAGATATAACGATCTCAGAGTCTTCAGTCTTTGGCAAACCGGTATTTGACACAGCGCCAAAAAGCCGGGCAGCAGAAGACTATATTCAGCTCACAAAAGAACTTCTAGCACGGATGTAAAACGGCTTTACTTTATGGCAAAAGTTAATTTCCTCCTCTCTGAGCGCCTTAAAATGGCCACAGAAAAACTTTCTAAGATGACATCTCTTGCAGAAATGTCTTCTTCGGGCAACCTATCGAGTTTTTCAGGAGTTTTCCGCGTATCTCAGCTAACCCCTCTTGAGCAAGAAGGGATCAAGACCCTTCTCTCAGAGTATAGCCGTGAAGAGCAGGAAACATCTCATGATTTTGAGCAGCTCCTAGCGCTTACCTCAGAAGTAAAAGCCATTAACAACCAAGCGGCCATTCTTCACGGAGAAAGGATTAAAAAAGCGCAAGAAATCTTAAAAAGATACCGAGATGGAGCCTTTTCTTCATGGCTTATACAGACCTATGGAAATAGACAAACACCCTATAATTTCTTGCAATATTACGAGCTTTACACGTCTTTACCCCAGATGCTAGTTCCTAAACTCGATGCAATGCCTAAGCAAGCGTTATATACCCTTGCAAGTAGAGATGGCACTCAAGAGATGAAAGAAGAGATCATCATGAATTATAAGGGGGAGACCAAGCAGGAATTGCTTGAACTCATCAGAAAAACATTCCCCCTTTCTACGAGTGATAAAAGAGCGCAAGATTTTGCAGCGCATACGATCACGGTTCTTGGAAAACTAAGCCACTTTTTAAGTGAGAACGCTTTTGCCCCTTCTAAAAAGCAAAAAAAGACAATCAAAACTCTTTTGAAAAAAATTAGCGCTTTAACAGATGAGGCAAGCTCTCCTAATGAATAGCGACTCTCTCTACCAATCCCCACTATCTGCTCGCTATGCCAGCAAAGAAATGTCCTCTATTTTCTCAGACAAACACAAGTATATCACCTGGAGAAAACTTTGGATTGCCCTTGCTGAAACAGAGCAATCCTTGGGCCTTGCTATAACTGACTCCCAAATTCAAAGCATGAGAGCCCATTTATATGAGCTTGATCTTAATCTTGTAGCTGAATACGAAAAAAACTTAAAACACGATGTGATGGCCCACCTGCATGCTTTTGGGGACCTTTGTCCAGAAGCTAAGGGGATTATTCATTTGGGAGCAACTTCTTGCTTTGTAACTGATAACACCGATCTTCTGCAGATGAAAGAAGGATTAAAACTCCTCCACACAAAACTTATCCAAGCTATCCGTAATGTAGCAAGTTTTGCGCAGGATAATACCTCACTGGCCTGTCTTAGCTATACCCATTTTCAGCCGGCTCAGCCGACAACTGTTGGAAAAAGAGCCTGCCTATGGCTTCAAGACCTTCTAATGGATTTACATGATTTCGAAGAGAAAATTCACTCTCTTCGGTTTCTTGGAGCCAAGGGAGCAACCGGCACGCAAAGCTCTTTTTTATCCCTCTTCAATCAAGACCACCATAAGGTCAAGCAACTCGATGTAGCCATAGCCAAAGCCATGGGTTTTGAGCTCCTAATTCCTGTATCTGGACAAACGTATACAAGAAAGCAAGACATCAGAATTTTCAGCGTTTTAAGCAGCTTTGCAGCAACAGCTCATAAGATAGCAACAGACATTCGGCTTTTAGCACATCTTAAGGAACTGGAAGAGCCGTTTGGAAAGCAGCAAATCGGATCCTCGGCGATGCCTCATAAACGCAATCCTATGCGCTCAGAAAGAATTTGTGGACTCGCTAGATTTCTTATGTCGCTCAACGAAAACCCCCTTTACACAGCATCAACTCAATGGCTAGAAAGAAGTTTAGATGATTCCGCTAATCGAAGACTTTGCATTCCCGAAGCATTCCTCACAGCTGATGGCATTTTAAACCTTCTTATCCATATTTTTTCTGGCCTTGTCGTCTACCCTGTCATCATCCGCAGAAACCTTTTAGAAGAGCTCCCCTTCATGGCCATGGAGAGCATTCTTATGCATGCGACAAAAAAAGGGAAAGACCGGCAGTCTCTTCACGAACGCTTAAGACAGTATAGCATGGAATCAGCAACACTCCTAAAAGAGGGGGGCTCTGCAGGAGATCTTCTCGAAAAGATCATTGCAGACCCTTCTTTTGATCTAACACGCGCAGAATTAAATGAGCTTATGAAAGAAGAGCACTTTATAGGTAGAGCCCCAAACCAAGTGGAAGAATTTCTCCGCGATGAAGTTCAGCCCTTACTAAAAAAATATGAGCATATCTCCACCTATAATCCTGTAGTTTTTGTTTAATCTAATTTGCTTTATCCCTTAGTATCGAGAAAATATCCTAAGGAGTCTTTTCTTATGCCCTACGCAAATGTTAACGGAATAAAGCTCTATTACGAAGTGCATGGAGAGGGCCCAAGCCTTGTTCTGATACAGGGATTTACCCGCAATTCCCTCATGTGGAATCCTATAGTCGAGATCCTTAAAAAAAACTACCAGCTCATTCTACTCGATAACCGAGGCAGCGGGAGATCTCAACACCCAAGCCCTCCCTATTCCATAGAAATGATGGCTAAAGATACTACCTGCCTTTTAGACAGCCTCAACATTAAAGAGGCTTTTTTCCTAGGTCATTCTATGGGTGGAGCAATCGCCCTACAAATCTGCATCGACAGCCCAGAAAGGGTAAAAAAAGCCGTCATTTGCTCCTCTTTTGCTAAAGTTCCAGAAACTTCTCTTATACAAATTGATACTGTCCGCGATATGGCAAATGCTGGAGTTCCCAGAGAATTTATCATGCAAACGATCTTGCCTTGGCTCTTTAGCAGCCAATGTCTTGAAGGAAAGGGATCACAAGAATACCTTATAAAAGCCATGATAAATGACCCCTATCCACAAAAACCTGAAGGATATTTAGGACAGGGAGAGGCTCTTAAAGCCTATAACAGCGTAGATAAGCTCTCAAAGATACAGAACCCCTGTCTTCTCCTTGTCGGAGAGAATGATCTGTATACACCGATCTCTTGCTCAAATTTACTAAAAGAGAAAATAAAAATGGCCCAGATGAAGATAATTCCTCATCAAGGCCATATGATCACTGAAGAAGTTCCAGAGTTGCTTTGTAATGAAATCAAAGCCTTTCTGACATCTTAGTTGTTTGTTGCAGCTTCTTGAGTTGCTTCTACTGGTTGTTTCTTTAAAAGAAGAGCAGCGTCAGCTTCTTCGTTTGTAGAAACAATTTCTTGCATTTGCTGCTCAATACCTTGAGCTTCATCTGCAGTGATTTCCTGAGAAACATCAGCAAATCCCATTTGAGCAAAAAGTATTGCTACGCCAAAAACACTCATAATTTTCTTAGAATTCATAAATTTTCTCCTGTTATAACAGTCATAATTTGTTTAAGCCATCTATACTTCATCGCAGAAAAAATCATTAAAAAAAAGAGTTTTCCGCTCTTACCTTTTAGATTTTCTAAATTATTTTAGCAGCTAGCCTGCGATATTCAAAATAATATATACCGCTTAAAAACTTGTCCATTGTACAACTAAAGCGATTAACCGTCCCAGACAAACTGCATTTTTCTCCCTAACTTCTGCAAAAAAGGCCCAGGATCCTCCCTATGAAAAGGGATCGTTTAAAAAAAATAAAGCTAAAGGACGCTTAGAGGAATCTCTTTTTCTTGAATCTGAGTCTCCCAAATAGCTCCGTGCAAAGCTCTAGCAATTTGCTCTTTAACAACTTCTTTTGGCTCAATAAGGGGCAGTCGAAGATAGGGCTCGCAACGTTTAAGCAAGCTTACTGCATACTTTACCCCTTGCGGATTCGTTTCTAGAAAAAGCGCATTGCAAAGAGGTAGGTATTTGGCAAGCAATACTCGGGCCCGGGTATAATCACCCTCTATACAGGAAGCTACAAGCTCTTTCCACGGCCCTGGGATCACATTAGCAACTACAGAGATTACTCCTTTAGCACCAAGAGCTATCAAGGGTAGAGTTAATGCATCATCGCCAGAAAAAAAGCTGGCAGAGGATATCCTCATAAATTCTGCAGCGAGCTGAATATCACCTGAGGCATCTTTAATACCTATTACCTGTGGAATCAGGCAGAGATCGCTTAATTGCTCCGCTGAGAATTTTATCCCTGTTCTTCCGGGATGGTGATAAACAATTACGGGAAGTCCGACATTTGCAATTCGACTAAAGTGCTCATAGCACCCTTCAAATGTTGGCTTATTGTAGTAAGGAACAATAACAAGGCAGCCATCAGCGCCATTTTCTTTAGCAGCCTCTGTATTTCGAGCAGAGACCCTTGTATCATTTGTTCCCGTACCCATGATAACAGGTACTCTTCCTTTTGCCTCTCTTACTGCACTGCGTAGTAATTCTATTTGTTCTTCAGGAGAAAGGGTAGAGCCCTCTCCTGTTGTTCCGCAAATAACAAGGGCATCTGTTTTTTCTTCTATGTGCCATAAAACTAGATTGCGAAATCCTATAAAATCAACTTCCCCATTTTCAAGAAAGGGGGTAATGATAGCAGCAATGGATCCTTGTAACATAAAAGCCTCTACAATTTCTTAAATCCTGATCTATTTCCATTGTAAACGAAGAAGCTCTTCTCACAAGAAAAAAAATTACAAAAAAACCTTTTAAATATTTCTCCCAATGACTTAAGTTGTTCCCAATTTAAAAAACCCTTTCTAGGAGTGCTTTTGAACAAGATTTTCATCTTTCTTATAGTTCTATTCAGTCAAACACTTCCCCTTCCAGCAGAAGAAATCAATGTAGTAACCCTTCCTAAAGGAGGGACTAATCTTCTACATAAAGCAGTTGAATTAATTTCTGGAGATAATCTAATTCTTGGGTCCACAATCACTACAAAGAATAATAACACCATACTATTGCATCATTTGTGGAAGGGTATCGTCCCTTTATTTAAAAACAAAAAAAGCAAAAACATCTTATTAGTAAGAGATATTAGAGATGCCATCGTCTCCCAAAAATATTGGATAAATAAAGTAGAAAACTGGGGAGGGAAAGGAGCTATAATGTCCGACGAGGAAGTTTCTCGTTTTAGTGCTTTAAGTTCTGATGAGCAAATTTCTTATTTAATTCAACAAGACTCTTCTCGAGAGTTCATGCAACATTTCTCAAAATCCATCATCCAGATTGCGAAGGATACTCAAGCTTATATTATTAAGTATGAAGATCTCGTGGGAGCTAAAGGTGGAGGAGATGACATAAAACAAAAAGAGACAATAAAACACTTAGCATCCCTTCTTGGATATGATATTTCTGATGAAAAAGCTGCACTTGTGGGTGAGTAGAGCTTCCCTCGAAGAATAAAGATTCAAAAAAACATTATTCTTCTTGCTCTATGAAGAAATTTAGAAAGACACTCTGATCACAATTTCATCCAACAGATTCATTACCTGTTTTCCAAGAC
>JAPLSW010000092.1 GCA_026398435.1 Chlamydiota bacterium
TTGGCCTTAGAAAGCTGTCCATACAGCCGTCCCTCTCCCTCTACTAAGGAGATTTTTATAGGGATCTGGCTATTTTCTGAAGCGATAACGACCGTATCAGTAAGAGCAAATGTAGAGCCTGGAGCTCCATTTACTAGGAGAGCTACTTTTTTGGAGGAATCGAGATAGAGGCCGATTTCCACCTCATTTTCTTCCCCTGGGATCTCTTCTGGATAGGTGAAAGAAATCTTAATCCCCTGCTCTGTTTTTTCTGTAGAGAGGATTCCATGTGGCGCATCAAGTGACATGGAGCGAAGGCGCTCATTTTCCTTCCAGAAAAATGAGATCCGAGACTTCCCTTCTGGATGGGATAAAAAAGCTACATGATCGTCATTAAAGGACAAGGGAGCATCAAGAGAAAAGGCATGTACTAAAGAGCCGCTAAGCCAAAGGGTTTGATTAGTTAGAAGCTGCTCTGAAAATGCTCCAGTTTGCACCGCCATAAAAAGATCAAATAGGGTAGCTTTAGGAAAGTATCCATCTTGGGGATGGGCTCTGCCCTCTCCGATGTATACCCCTAAATGAGCATTCCAAAAGCTTGCAGCTTTTTTCAGTTCCTGCTGTATTAATAAAACATCCTCAGACATATGAAGAGCAAGTAGATACTCTCCCCACTCCTGAGAGGAAGCTGGCAGCTTAGCTGCCAGCTGCTTTGTGAAAGAAAGAAACTTAACCTCTGCAGCAAAGGGAAGAGGTCTTTCCTCCCGGATCTTTTCAGCATGGGTGACAATGCGCGCAGTAAGATCCTCTAGTTTCCGGGTAAGCTCTTTACCAAGTACCTGCCGGTAGTCCTGCAGAAGATAATAAAAGACCGGAAGCATATGGAGAGATAAAGATCTATCCTTGCAGCTAGGAAAGTGATGCAGGTATATGGGAAAATTCCCCTCTACTTCAAAAGCTAGAAGCTTTTCGAGCATCAACTTCCCTTCAATGATAGGATCACTTAAACGAGTGCGAAATAACCCTAGCACATAGTACATGTTTTCAAGCAGTGGTATGGTGCTTTGCTCTGTGGAGCTTGGGGTTTCGGTAAAAAGATGGAGAAACCCTGTTTGGGCGCTTATCCTTTTTTTGGCTGAGTCGGCATGCAATTCAATATTTTTTCTAGGGGCTTCTTCTACAGTTTTACAAAGCATTACGGCCTCCTAAAAGAATTGCAGCCCCAAGGGCTTTGATGATACCCATCTCACTTGCTGGAGGCGCTATAATATCTGCAAGTTTTATAAGGTCATCGGGCGCATTTTGCATGGCAATGGCAATATCTGCAGATTCCAGCAGGCTGATATCATTCCGATCATCTCCCGCTCCAATAAATAGAGCCCCGGGTTCGGCTAAGGTTCGGATATAGTTTAGGGCATTGCCCTTAGACGCATTTTTATCGGTGATGAGATTGAGGTAATACCCTTCTTTAGATAGGGGGTCTTTAATGCAGGTTACATTGATTTCAGGGATCTGATGGAGGTACTTTTCTACCTCTTTCATATGTTCTTTGGTGCCAAGGCATTTGATGAGAGGGAAGGACTTGTCTCTTAAAGGGCCGAAGCTGTGTAGAGCCTGCCAAGGCTCTTCTACAAGAGTCATCATCATTTCGAGATATGAGGTCATCCACTCTGAAAACCTTGCCGGCCTATAGTAACAAAAGTCTCCCGCCTGCCATCCTGAATAAATAATATAGTCTTCCTCTCTTCCCTCATAAATCTCATCGAGCCTTTCGATGACAGATGCTGGTAGATAATGCTGTTGTAGCGGGATTTTCTCAGGCATCTGCAAAAGGTCAGCCCCATTTTGCACTGAGAAAAGAAAGGGAAAGGGGATCTTGCTTAAAGTGGCATTAGCAAAGGCAAAGGTTCTTCCTGTGATAAAAACAAAGCGATACCCTTTTTCATAAAGGGAAGTAAAATACTCTAGTACCTGCTGAGGAATACTATGAGGGTCACTTGTTGTTGTACCATCGATATCAAGGCAGATCCACGCTTTGACTTTTTCCATAAAGACCCCCACATAAAATATTTTAAATAAGAGCTATAGCATAGCAAAAAATCGGGTATCTTTCTATAGCATTTAAACCTAAAGAATAAGAAAAGTCTTTAATCTAGCCTTATCCATTCTCATTGAAAAAAATTTCTTAAATCCTCAAACTGACGATTTTCTAAAAGATCATACCATTAAGGCGGCTTACATGAAACGGACACTTCCTACACTACTTGCTATCTGTACCCTACTTACCTTGCCTCTTGCCTTAAGAGCAGAAAGCTCACCTTCTAAGGAGCAGCAGTCGATACTTTCTCCCCTCCCAGCCGCGCAGATGGCCTCAACAAACGCTCCCAACGCTCCCAAGGCTCCTGAAGCACCCGAATCGCTCCACGTCCCCATGCCCGATGAAATACAAATGCCTACCTATGAAGGAGCATTTCTTAAAATGATCCTTACCCTCGTAGGCCTTGTAGCTCTGGTATTCATCTCCGTATGGTTACTTAAAAAATTGACACAAGGCAAGATTGGATCCTTTGGAAAAAAGCACATAAATATTATAGAGCGTAAACCTTTAAGCCCTAAAACGATCCTTTATATAATAGATGTTGATGGGAAACAAATTCTAGTGGCTGAGTCCCAATTAGAGATAAAAACGCTAGCGACATTAGACCATTTTTCTGAAGGAAACTCTTAAGAGAAAATTCCAGACAGCTGCTCGAATCCAACAATGGGAAGAGCTATATAGAACGCCAGATCCAAAAGAAAGATCCCATAGGCAACTAGTAGACAATACCCATCTTCTTCGAGAAGTCCAAGGGACAAAAGAAATGTGGTAAGCCCGGGTAGAAAATTTGTACCGGGAGGAAGAGGCAAAGCGAGAAAGAATCCACAGCACATAAGCATAAGCCCGGTAAGTCTTATAAAAAAGGGATGCTTATGAAAGATCTCCCCCCTTGGTTTTACAAGCCTTTCAATTCGTATCGCCCACCGCTCAGCGATTAAAAATGCCTTTTTCATAGAATACGCAGAAACTCTTCTGCGCATTAAAATATCAGGAAACCAGAGCTTTTTATTCGCAGCAATTCTAAGCCCATTAATCATAATAAAAACGCCAAGGATGATCGATAGCCCTGGTAGCGGAATAAAAAATAAAAAAGGAACCGATAGGATAAGGGTTAGCAGAGCCTGAGCGCGAGACTCCGTCTGCTGCGCGAGCTCTTTCAAGCTCATAGCTTTTTCTGTGCAGCTAAACGCCAGCCTTCGAAATTCTTCTGATAGCTTACTCGGTCTCATGAAGCCCCCTCATAAACTCTATATAAACAAAAATCTAAAATATGGAAAGGGGTATCTTAATATTCGCTTGTTTTTTATTTTTTAAATGCTAATGTAAAAAAAATATTTAAAAGAAAAAACATGGATATGTAGATGGAAAAGCTCTCAGACTCTCCTCTTGTGTATAGTTGTGATCAATTCTTAACCGATGAGGAATGCGATCATCTTATACAACTCTCCCTCCCCTTTTTAACCCGATCAGCTGTTATGAATGACAATAATTCAGGAAGAGCTGTACATACAGACAGGACTAGCTCTGGAGCTTATATTTACCCTGATATGCAAGATGAAGTAGTAAAAAGCATTCAAAAACGGATAGCAGAAATCACCTCGATCCCTGAAGCACATGGGGAATTAATGAACGTTCTTCATTATGACATAGGTCAAGAGTATAAACCTCATTTCGATTATTTCAATCCTGAGATGCTAAGTAGGCTTGAGCGATGTAATAGAGGGGGTCAAAGGATCGCTACCTTCATTATCTATTTAAACACTCCGGAAGAAGGAGGAGAGACGATATTTCCTAAGGCTGAATTAAAAATCACTCCCGCAAAAGGAAAAGCCCTATTATTTTACAATGTAACAGAATCAGGAGCTGTAGATCCTGAAAGTCTTCATGGGGGAGCGCCTGTTATTAAGGGAGAGAAGTGGATAGTAACGCGTTGGCTCAGAAATTGCCCTGGGATTTTCTTATAGATCGATCGTGAAAAATGCTCTGACTATTCCGAAGTCATCTTTGAAATAGTCGCGACTTTTTCGAAGTCATACCCTGAAAAGTCAGAAAATCACATCCAAAATTAGGCCTATACAGTCTCTTCTAGAAGCCTGATCGGCATGCGCTCAATAATCTGAAATTTCGCCGTATTTGATATGGATCCCTTTGGCTGAAAACACTGAGCTAAGTAGCAGACTTCTTTTTTAGAAAAAGCCCATGCTAAGTGACTAAAGCTTCTAACATGTCCAGACAGACAATCATCAGCCGCGCAATAACCTTCTTTAAGGCTCTTATCTTCGTTATAAAGTTGCTCCATAAGTCCTACAACTCTTCTTCCTTGGTAAGGGGAAATCAGGCCCAGAAGAGCTCCGGCTTCGATCCCAATAGCCACAAAGGGAGCGCTCACAACACGCCATAAATTATGCTGAAGGCTTGAAGTAAGATCCTGAAAAGTTCTTTCCGAAATTAAAAAAACTTCGAAGCAATGACAGTTGTATCCAAAACAACGCGAGATGCATGCCATACAGCTTTTAAAGCATAAAATACCGGGCTTGTTAAAGCGAGTATAAGACACTTTGACCAGACAACGTAAAGAGAATCATCATTATAAAGAGTCCCCGTGGGATTATGAATAACGTCTGTTACTCTAATTACCTCTCCCGAGCTTATCTTCACATCCAGAACAACTCTTTCCCAAATAGGTCTAAGATCAAATGGAACATGAAGAGAAAGAGCTGGTCTAGCCGGCACTGCAATATTAACACTTGGATCTAAATTACCAACTTGATTAACCGTCATAATTGCCCTCATTTTTACAAATACTATACCATAATAACCAAGAAAAAATCGATAAATTCTTAAGATTTAATATCCAAAAATACATTTTAATTTTTTTTTATGAAAAAAACGACAATTATATATTTTTTCACATGCGTATAAATTATTTCTTGCTTCGTTTTGAAAAAAAAAGTATAAAAATAAATCAAGCACACTAGTAACTAGATTTTATGCATCTTAAAAAAACTTCCAAGTCTTAAAGAAGAACAACGCTTATCCCTTACATTTCTTTATTTTCACCAGCACATGCCGAAGAAACCTCCTCTCTTGATAGTTATGAAGAGATGGATCAATTAGAAGTTGCCGAAACAAGTGATGATTATGAATTCGATTTTGTTACAGCAGATGCTGATACAGATACATCATCAATGACGAATATGGGGCAATCGACTACAGAGCCAACCATGTATGATCAGAGCTATCCGGGCATGAACCGGAAAAATGACGTATTTTCAGGAAAACCCTTTCCAAAAGCCACTATGGGTCATGTAGAGTTTACAGGGGAATTTTTGTATCTCTCCACAACGGTAAATGACATCTACTATAGCTCGGTTGCAAATCCGAGTACAAGTTTGACTGCAATATCAGAATATACCCCATTTTCAACACACTATGACCCTGCATTTAGAATTGCAGCAGACTACTCCTTCGGAGCGCAAGGATGGTCCTTTGGTGCAGATTGGATGTGGGTAAATACTAAGCAAACACAAAGAGATAACTATCCTTTTGAAGATGGATATACTCCACAGCTTGTATATTCTAACCTTAGCAACTCTTATAATCCACTAAGTGCTAATCCCACAGATGGAACAATTGTTGGAGAGCAAAGCTTGCTACTAAACGAAGTAGATCTGACACTTGCTAAAGAGTTTTTTGTATCCAAATACTTTTCCTTAACTCCAAGAGCTGCAGCAACCTTTCTATTCTACAACCACAATTTTTCTTCTTCTTATCAAGATCCATCGACTGCTACTGCGTCTAATACAGTATCTTTTAAAAACAAATACCACGGCTTTGGATTTAAATTCGGCGGCAGCAGTAGATTCCAGCTAAGTCAAGGACTCTACATACTCGGCGACGCTAACTTTGGGATGGTCTCTGGACCACGCCATCAAACAAGAAATTCCGTAACAGGAACTGCCTCTTCAGCAGCTACTACAGCCGGAATTCCTGCCAATGGTGATAATATAAAGACCAGTGGAAGCAGATTTCTTCCTATTGTCGATGCTCGTATGGATCTAGGATGGAGAAGATCTTTCTGCCAAGGACAATACGGATTTGATATCTTTATAGGTTATGAGTACCACACTTATTTTGATGCAGTAATGACAACTGATGCGGCAATGGCCACAAATGGTCAAGGTATAGTAGCTTCACAACAACTAGTCCAAACAGACCACAACATGGGTGTTCAAGGCCTAAACTTTGGTGTAAAGTTTAGCTTCTAAGAAGTCTCTTGTCGGGGCAATCATTGCCCCGACATTTTTATTAAAAAAATTCTAAATAATAGATTCACCGAAAAGAGCAGAGCCGATACGGACAATTGTTGATCCCTCAGCAATTGCCATTTCATAATCTCCACTCATTCCCATGGAAAGCTCTGTCATATGAGCTCCCTTAGCATTTAATAGGTCCTTAAGAGCCCTTACTTCGCTAAAACAGGCCCTGATAGTCTCTTCACCTGCAACATGAGGTGCCATCGTCATAAGGCCGTCTATCCGTATCCCTTTCAAAGAGCAGAGCTCTTCCCAATCTAGTAAAAGATCTTGTTTAGAAAACCCTTGCTTTGTCGCTTCCCCGGAGAGATTCACCTGCAAAAGTACCGGTTGGATACAATTTTTCTCTATGCATTTTTGAGAAAGAAGCCTGGCTGTCTTGGTACTTTCAATCGATTGGATAAGAGCAAACTCTCCGATGAGTTTGCTGATTTTGTTAGATTGGATCCTTCCAATAAAGTGCCACTGAATATCTAAGGGAAGTTTTGCTTTTTTTTCTAAAGCATC